>JBEKVR010000021.1:0-45132 GCA_049513815.1 Roseiarcus sp.
CTGCGCATGCGCCGCCTCGGCGGCGAGCGCCTGGGATTCCGCGTCGGCGAGCGCCTGGCCCAGCGTCTCGGCCGCCTCGGCTTGGGCGCGCAGCGCGTCGTCGTCGCCGGCGGCGGCTTGCAATTGCTCGCGTTCGCGCGCGATCGTCGCGCATTCGCTTTCGAACCGCGCGTGCCGGCGCGTCTCTTCGGCGAGATTGGCGGCGAGCGCATTGCGGCGCGCGTTGAGATCGGCGGCCGCAGCCTGCGCTTCGGCCAGCGCCGCCTCGGCGTCAGCGAGCCGCTCCTCGAGCCGCGCGCGGCGCTCTTCGGCCTCGCGCTTGGCCTCTTCGGACCGCACGGCGTCGGCGGCGAGCGTTTCGTCCTCGGTCGTCAGTCGCGCCGTCACGCCGGCCGCATCGGCGATCAGCGCCTCTTCGCGCTGCAGGTCCTGCGCCCATTCGGCGACGTGGCGCTCGAGCTCGGCGACGCGCGCCCTGGCGCGGTTCTCTTCCTGGGCGAGCGCGTCGCGCGCCAGCGTCAGCCGGTGCAGCGCCGCGCCGACGCGCGCTTCCTCGTCGCGCAGCGGCGGCAGGTCGGCGGCGGCGATCGCCTGCAGCCGCGCCGCTTCGGCCTGGGCGCGCGTGCGTTCGGCGACTTCGCGCACGTCGGCCTCGAGCCGGCGTTCGGCGTCGGCGCATTGCCCCTCGCGGTCGCGCCAGGCGATCAGTCGCGCCAGCGCCTCGTGGCGGCGGATGTCCTGCGCCAGATTGCGGTAGCGATGCGCCTGGCGCGCCTGGCGCTTGAGGCTGTCGATCTGCGCGTCGAGCTGCTTGAGGACGTCCTCGACCCGCAGCAGATTGTCCTCGGCCCCCTTGAGCCGCAGTTCGGCCTCGTGGCGGCGCGAATGGAGGCCGGAGACGCCGGCCGCCTCCTCGAGGATCAGCCGCCGCGCCTGCGGCTTGGCGGCGATGATCTCGCCAATCTGGCCCTGGCGCACCAGCGCCGGCGAGCGCGCGCCGGTGGAGGCGTCGGCGAACAGCAACTGCACGTCGCGCGCGCGCACCTCGCGGCCGTTGACGCGATAGGTCGAACCCGACTCGCGCTCGATGCGGCGCGTGACCTCGATCGTCTCGGCGTCGTTGAAGGCGGCGGGGGCGCGGCGATCGGAATTGTCGAGCGTCAGGCCGACTTCGGCGAGGTTGCGCGACGGCCGCGCGCCGGCGCCGGAGAAGATGACGTCGTCCATCCCCGAGGCGCGCATGTTCTTGTACGAACTTTCGCCCATCACCCAGCGCAGAGCCTCGACGAGATTCGATTTGCCGCAGCCGTTGGGGCCGACGACGCCGGTCAGGCCGGGTTCGATCTTGAACTCGGTCGGATCGCAGAAACTCTTGAAGCCGGCCAGGCGCAGCCGATCGAATTTCATGGGCCTCGCCCTCTGGTCGTCGTTCGCGCTGGGCCCGCCGGGCGCCGAGCGCTGAGTCGGCTTAGCCGACGCGAATTGCTGCGGCAAGCCGCCATAAAGCGCCGCGGCGATCAAGCCCCGCGGCGGAGAAACCTGTGCGAAACGAGGCTATTTCGGCGCCGCCGCCAGCGCCGCGTCGAAGGCCGGCAGCGTCGGTTCGCCATCGAGCTTGTGGCCGTCGACGAAGAAGGTCGGCGTCGAATCGAGGCCGAAGCGCTCGGCGGCGGAATCGCGCTCCGCGTTGATCCCGTCGAACAGCGCCTTGTCCTTCACGCAGGCGAGGAAATCGGCTGGCGACAGGCCCGCCGCGCGACGCAGGCGCTCCAGCGGTTCGTCGTGGAACGCCCAATCCTGCTGGTTCGCGAACAGGCGGTCGATCAGCGCGTCGCGCTTGTCGGGGCCGGCGCAGCGCGCCGCCATGAACGCGGCGATGGCGAGCGGGTCGAGCGGAAATTCGCGCAGGATGAACTTCGCCTTGCCGGTGTCGACATATTTGGCCTTCAGCGCCGGCCACACCTGCTCGTGAAAGGCGGCGCAATGGCTGCAGGTCATCGAGGCGTATTCGACGATTGTCGCCGGAGCGCCCGCCGCGCCTTCGACGATGTCGGGCAGCGGCCCCGGCTGCATGAGCTCGGCGGCGACCGTCGCGTCGGAGGCGGCGGCCGGCGCGGCCGCCGCAACGAGCGCGAAGAGACCGGCCGGCGCGAGCCGCGCCGCGGCCTGTCGAAGCCATGTCATGGTCATTTCCCTCGGATCGCGCGCCGCGGCCCGCCTTGAGGCGGCGCGGAGCGCGGCGGGAAAATAGCCGCCGACCCGCCGCCCCGCAACTCGCCTTGGCGCCGCGGCTCGACTCAGGCCGGGCTTTGCTGTATGAGGCCGGCCTCAATTGAAAACAGCGCGCCGAAGCGCTCGCCGATCCGCTCTTTGACGGGCCGGCGTCACGGCATGGAGACGGAAATGAATATCATCCAGACGCTGGAGGCCGAACAGGTCGCCAAGCTCTCCGCCATCCGCGAAATCCCCGATTTCGCCCCCGGCGACACGGTCATCGTCAACGTCAAGGTCACCGAAGGCGAGCGCAGCCGCGTTCAGGCCTACGAGGGCGTCTGCATCGCGCGCAGCGGCGGCGGCCTGCAGGAGAGCTTCACCGTCCGCAAGATCTCGTACGGCGAAGGCGTCGAGCGCGTATTCCCCGTCCATTCGCCGGTGATCGACTCGATCAAGGTCGTGCGTCGCGGCAAGGTGCGTCGCGCCAAGCTCTATTACCTGCGCGATCGTCGCGGCAAGTCGGCGCGCATCGCCGAGCGCACCGACAGCGCGCCCAAGACCGCCGAAGCCGACAAGCCCAAAGCGTAACGGCGCGCATCTCCCTCATCGCCAGCTAAACGCCGCGGCCATGGGTCTGACGGAGCAGCTTTGACGCGCCCACGGCCCCGTCGCGGCGTTCGCGCGGCTTGGCGCGCGGCGCGGCGCGGCATCGCACCGTCGCGGAGCGCGGCGTCAAACAGCCTCCGACACGAGCGAATCTGCCGCATTGCCCCGCAACGGGGAGGGCGGTACACGTGCCCTATTGCTTATCTCAAAGGTGAAATCAGCCAAACTTCACACTCGGGAAGGTCATAGCCATGAGCGAGCGGCGCGGAGGGTCTCTGTTGGCGAGGCTGGCGACGGGCTTTCTCATGGCGGCGGCGATCGTCGGCGCGGCTTCGGCCGCCGACAAGCCGAACATCGTCTTCATGCTGACCGACAACCTGGGCTATGGCGAACTCGGCGTCTACGGCGGCGGCGTTCTTCGCGGCGCGCCAACGCCGCGCATCGACGCGCTGGCGACGCAGGGCATGCGCCTGCTGAACTTCAACGTCGAAGCGCAGTGCACGCCCTCGCGCGCGGCGCTGATGACCGGCCGGTTCCCGATCCGCTCCGGCGCCTACGCGGTCGCCGTCGGCGGCATGGCGGACGGACTGACGCCGTGGGAAGTCACCATCGCGCAGTTGCTGTCGGCGCAAGGCTACGCCACCGGCATGTGGGGCAAGTGGCACCTCGGCAGCATCGAGTCGCGGCTTCCGCACAATCGCGGCTTCGACGAATGGTACGGCATCCCGCGCACCTACGACGAAAGCGAATGGGCGTATTCGAACCAGACCAATGGTCTGTGGCCGTCGGTCGGCGCCAAGCAGGGCTGGAACGAGACAATCACGCCGCCGGAATACATCTACGAGGCGCGTAAGGGCGAGGCGGCGAGGCCGCTGGCGGCGCTCGACCTGCAACAGCGCCGACTGACCGAAGCGGAGATCACCCGCCGCGCAATCGACTTCATGCGCCGCCAGAGCGCGGCGGGCAAGCCGTTCTACGCCTACGTTTCGTTCTCGCTCATGCACATGCCCGTCTTGCCCAACCCGGAGTTCGTAGGCCGGACCGGCAACGGCGACTGGGCCGATTGCCTCGCCGAAATGGACTTCCGCGTCGGGCAAATTCTCGACGCGATCAAGGAGCTCGGCATCGAGGACAATACCTTGGTGGTCTTCACCAGCGACAATGGACCGGAGGCGACGCATCCCTGGGAAGGTTGGGCCGGGCCGTGGCGCGGCACCTATTTCACCGCTCTCGAAGGTTCGCTGCGCACGCCATTCATCGTCCGCTGGCCGGGCAAGGTGCCGGCCGGACGCGTCAGCAACGAGATCGTCGACATCGTCGACATGTTCACGACGCTGGCGCACGTCGGCGGGGCGGAAGTTCCCCAGGACCGGCCGATCGACGGCGTCGATCAAACGCCGTTCTTCCTCGGCCAGCAGGAAGCGTCGAACCGCGAGGGCTTCCCCGCCTTCGTCGCCGACCGCTTGACCGCCGTGAAGTGGCGCAACTGGAAGATGCATATCCTGCGGCAGGACAACATGTACGACACGCCGCAAATGCTGCCGGTGCCGAAGCTCGTCAACTTGCTGACCAATCCGACCGAGGATTGGGACGACGGGCTGTTGCGGAACTCCTGGGTGGCCGTGCCGGTCTTCAAGGTCCTTCATGATTTCGAGGCGAGCTTGAAGAAGTACCCGCCGATTCCGATGGGCGCGCCGGATTCGTACCAGCCGCCGGCGCCCAAGGAGGGGCCCGCCCCGTCTCACTCCGGCGAACTTGACGAGAAGGATATCGACTTCTCGCTGTTGGTCCCGCCGGTGAGGCCGGAGACGGCGGGCCCGCGGGATTGAGTCGGTGCGACGCCCTCGCCGCATCGCCGCGATCAGCCTAGACGCCGACGCGGCGCCGCGTTGAGGGCGGCGATGTCCGGCTTGGCGAAGTCGGCCGCTTTCATCATCCTCGCCGCGATACTCGTCGCCGCTCCGCTTTGCGCGCAACGCGCCGAGACGCCGGCGGCGCCAGCCGAATCCCCCGCCGTCGTGGGTTCTGCGGCGTGTCGAAGCTGCCATGAAAAATTCTACGGTCTGTGGGCTGGCTCGTGGCACGGGCTGGCGATGCGTCGCTATTCCGACGACTTCGCGGCCGCCAATCTGACCGCCGAGACGACGGACATTGTCGCCGGCCAGGCGTCCTACCGGGCGGAAATCGGGCCCGGCGAGGGCTGGGTGCGCGAACGGATCGGCGACGTCGAAAAGCGCTATCGCATCGTCCAGGCGCTCGGCGGCAAGGACGTCATCTATCTCCTCACCGAATTCGATCGCGGCCGGCTGCAGATCCTGCCGGTCGCCTACGACGCGCGCCAGCGCGAGTGGTTCGACATGGCGGGAAGCGGCGCGCCGCACGCGCCCGCGGCCGGCGCACGGCCGCTCGACTGGAAGGACTGGCGCTTCACTTTCAACACGGCCTGCCGCGGCTGCCACGTCAGCCAGATTTCCAACGATTACGACCCCGTCGCCGACTCCTATCGCACCGCCTGGGTCGAGCCTGGAATCAACTGCAAGACTTGTCACGGACCTGGTGAGGCGCACGTGCAGGCCTGTCGCGCCGCGCCCGCCGGAAAGCCGCCCGAAGACCTGCACATCGTGCGAATCAAGCGCGACTTCAACCACGCGCAGACCAACGCGCTATGCGGCGCCTGCCACGCCAAGGCGACGCCGATCACCGCGGGCTTCACGCCGGGCGATCGATTCTCCGACCATTTCGAACTGGCCGCCTACGACAACCCCGACTTCACTCCGGACGGACGCGATCTCGGCGAAAACTACACCTATACGTCCTGGTCGCGGAGTCCCTGCGTCGCGTCGGGCGCGCTCGATTGCGTTCACTGTCATACGTCAAGCGGCCGCTACAAGTTCGCCGACGCGGCGCACGCCAACGACGCCTGCCTGCCCTGCCACGCCGCAACCGTCGCCGACGCCGCCGGCCATTCGCATCATGCCGCCGGAACCTCTGGCGGCCGGTGCGTCGCCTGCCACATGCCGACGACCGCGTTTGCGCGCATGCGCCGCAGCGACCACTCGATGCTGCCGCCGGTTCCGGCGGCGAGCGCGGTCTACGGCTCGCCGAACGCCTGCACGAACTGCCACGCCGACCGTGACGCCGCATGGGCCGACGCAGCCGTGCGGGGCTGGTACGGCCGCGACTATCAGGCGTCGCTGCTCGACGAAGCGCCGTTGATCGCGGCGGCGCGGCGTGGGGATTGGGGCCGGCTCGCCGCCATGCTCGCTTACGTCGACCGCCCGAACGCCAACGAAGTGATGAAGGCCTCCCTATTGCGGCTGCTGCAAACCTGCCCCGATCAGCGAAAGTGGCGGACGATGCTCGAGGCCGCCAAGTCTCCCTCGCCGCTCGTGCGCGCCGCCGTTGTCGAAGCGTTGGCGGCGCTTCCCAATCAACCCGCCCTCGACGCGCTGGTCGCCGCGGCGGCGGACGACAGCCGGTTGGTGCGCGTGCGCGCCGCGGCTGCGCTCGCCGGACTACCCGCCGACGCGCTGCCGCTGACGCCCGAGCAGGCGCGCGCGGTGAAAGCCGCGACCGACGAGCAGTTCGCGTCGTTGTCGGTCAGCCCCGACCTGTGGACGTCGCAATACAACCTCGGCAACAACTACATGAACCGGGGCGACCTCCCGCGCGCCGTGGCCGCCTTCGAGGCGGCCTCCCGGCTCGATCCGTCGAGCGCGCCGCCGCTGGTCAACGCCGCGCTCGCCTATTCGCGCCTCGGGCGTAACGACAAAGCCGAATCCGCCCTCGCCGCCGCGCTGAAACTCGACCCGGACAACGCGGCGGCCAACTTCAACATGGGACTGCTGCAAGCCGAACTCGGCGACGCGGCCGCCGCTGAGCGCCGCCTGCGCGCGGCGCTACGCGCCGACCCGACCATGGCGGAGGCGGCGTACAATCTCGGCGTGCTGTTGGCGCCGGATCGCCCGGCCGAAGCGCTCGGCTTTCTGAGGCAGGCGGCCGGGGACGATCCACGGGAGCCGAAATACGCCTACACATTGGCGTTCTTCATGGCGAGCGGCGGCGACCGCGACGGCGCCGAGCAAATTCTCCGCGACCTGCTGGCGCGGCGCCCGGATTACCGACCGGCGGCGCAGCTCCTCGACGAGATCGAACGATCGCCGCGGTGACGAATTCGGCTCGCGAGCGGGATCGAACGCGCGGCTGGGCGCCGCGACCCGCCCACGCGACGTGCTAGACCGGCGCCATGGTCCCTGCCCCCGACGACGCCGATTCGAACGCTGGAAGGATCGTCGACGCGCTGTTTCCGGTCGCGGTCGACACGCTCTATTCCTACAAGGTCCCGCGCGACCTTGCGCTCGCGCCGGGCGATTTCGTCTCGGCGCCGCTCGGGACGCGCGCCTCGACCGGCGTCGTCTGGACGGTCCGCGACGGCGATGGCGGCAATCTCAAATCGATCACCGCCAAGCGCGACTGGCCGCCGCTGCGCCCCGCGATGCGCGACTTCATCGACTGGGTCGCGCGCTGGACGCTCGCCCCGCGCGGCATGGCGTTGCGCATGGCGACGCGCGGCCCCGAAGCCGCCGCGGCGCCGGCGACGAAATTTGCGGTTCAACCGACCGCCAAGCCGCCCTCGCGCCTGACGCCGGCGCGCGAGCGCGTACTGGCGGCGCTGGCGAGCCAAACGCCGCAGACCCGCGCCGCGCTCGCCGCGGCGGCGCAATGCGGCGTCGGCGTCGTCGACGGCCTCGTCGACGACGGCGCGCTCGAACTCGTCGCGCTCGACCCCGACCCCGCCGCGCCGCTGCTCGACCCCGATATCGCCTCCCTGCCGCTATCGCCCGACCAACGCTCCGCCGCGGACGCGCTGGAGCGAGCTGTCGAAGCGCGATCGGCGCGCGCGATCCTGCTCGAGGGCGTCACCGGCTCGGGCAAGACCGAGGTCTATTTCGAGGCGATCGCCGCGACTTTGCGCGCCGGGCGGCAGGCTTTGGTGCTGCTGCCGGAGATCGCGCTGACGTCGCAATTCCTCGACCGCTTCGCCGCCCGTTTCGGCGCGCGGCCGGCCGAGTGGCACTCGGCGATCACGCCCCGCCAGCGCGAGCGGCTGTGGGGCGCGGCAGCGAGCGGCGAAGCGCGCGTCGTCGTCGGCGCGCGGTCGGCGCTCTTCCTGCCCTTCGCCGATCTCGGACTGATCGTCGTCGACGAAGAGCACGAGGGCGCCTACAAGCAGGAGGAAGGCGTCGTCTATCACGCGCGCGACATGGCGGTGGTGCGCGGCAAGCTGGAGGGCGCGCCGGTGGTGCTCGCTTCGGCGACGCCGTCGCTGGAGACGCGCGTCAACGCCGAGCGCGGCCGCTACGACTGGCTGAAGCTGCCGGCGCGCTTCGGCGAGCGGCCGATGCCGGACCTCGCCGCGATCGACCTTCGCCGCGAAGGCCCGCCGCGCGGCCGTTGGCTGGCGCCGCGACTGGTCGAGGCGGTCGAAGCGGGCCTCGCCGCCGGCGAACAGTCGCTGCTGTTCCTCAACCGCCGCGGCTATGCGCCGCTGACGCTCTGCCGCGCCTGCGGCCATCGCTTCCAGTGCCCGAATTGCTCCGCCTGGCTGGTCGAGCACCGCTTCCGCAAGGCGCTCGTCTGCCACCATTGCGGCCACACCGAACCGCGGCCGGAGATCTGCCCGCAATGTCTCGAGGCCGATACGCTCGCCGCTTGCGGCCCCGGCGTCGAACGCCTCGCCGAAGAAGCGGCGGCGCTGTTTCCCGACGCGCGGACGCTGGTGCTGTCGTCCGACTTCCCCGGCGGGATCGAGCGGTTGCGCGCGCAGCTCGACGCGGCGGCGCGCGGCGACTACGACGTCATCATCGGCACCCAGCTCGTCGCCAAGGGTCACAATTTCCCGCGGCTGACGCTGGTCGGGATCGTCGACGCCGACGTCGGCTTGTCGAACGGCGATCCGCGCGCCGCCGAACGCACGTTCCAGCTCCTGCGCCAGGCGACCGGGCGCGCCGGCCGCGGCGAGCGACCGGGCCGCGCGCTGCTGCAGACCTGGCAGCCGGAGCATCCAGTGATCGCCGCGCTGATCGCCGGCGACGTCGAGCGCTTCTACGCCGAGGAGGCGGAGCAGCGCCGGCGCGGCGGCCTGCCGCCGTTCGGCCGGCTGGCGGCGATCGTCGTCTCCGGCGAGGACCGCGGCGGCGCGGAAGCGCACGCGCGCGCGCTCGCCCGCGCCGGCCACGCGCTCGCGTCCGGCAAAGGCTGGCGGGTCGCGCCGCTCGGCGGCGCGCTGCAGGGCGACGAGATCACTCTGCTCGGCCCGGCCGAGGCGCCGATCGCCGTCCTGCGCGGTCGCCACCGCTTCCGTCTCGCGCTCAAGGCGCCGCGCGTCGCCGACCTGCAGGGGTTCCTGCGCGCGCTGATCGCCGCCGCGCCGCCGCCGCGCGGCGGCGTCCGCATTGCGGTCGACGTCGACCCACAGAGCTTCATGTAAACAAGTCGGCGCCTTTCTCGCCGTCTTCGGCCTTGCCAAACGAGCGCGCGCGCATTTATGTTTTTAACGTACTAGTATTGTATGAACGAAAATCGCCTAGATCTAATACGTAGAATATGCTACGAACCTTAGATCGCAGAGAAATTGGTCAGCGACGCGGCGTGGAATGAGGCCCGCCGCACGCGAATCCGGCGGGCCTCGTCCGAGGCTCGTCCGGCGGAGAGGACTTTCGTTTGACCCAGATTGTCACCGCCAACCGGCTCATCGACGGGATCGTCGTGTTCCAGGATGAAGCCGGCGGCTGGAGCGAAGATTTCGCGCGCGCAGCGCCCCGCGAGGACGCGGCCGCCGCGCTGGCGCGTGCGAGCCAGGACGTCGCCGCAAGCTTGATCGTCGACCCGTATGCGATCGAGGTCGAACTGCGCAACGGCCATTACGCGCCGAAGGCGTTGCGCGAAGCAATCCGGGCTGCGGGGCCAACGGTGCGCCGCGATCTCGGCAAGCAGGCCAACGGCCTCGCGCCGGTCGCCGCCGTGCACGCGCCGACGGAGAAGTCGCATGTATCGCTATGACGAATTCGACGCGGCCTTCGTCGCAGCGCGCGTCGGCCAGTTCCGCGACCAGGTCGGCCGCCGCCTCGCCGGCGAACTGACCGAGGATCAGTTCCGACCGCATCGGCTGATGAACGGCCTCTACCTGCAACTGCATTCGTATATGCTGCGCATCGCCGTGCCCTACGGCACGCTGAACGCGCGCCAGATGCGCAAGCTCGCCGACATCGCGCGCAAGTACGACCGCGGCTACGGCCATTTCACCACGCGGCAAAATCTGCAATTCAACTGGCCGGCGCTGAAGGACGTGCCCGACATTCTCGCCGAGCTCGCCAGCGTCGAGATGCACGCGATCCAGACCTCGGGAAACTGCATCCGCAATGTCACCGCCGACCATTACGCCGGCGTCGCCGCTGACGAGCTCGCCGATCCGCGCACCTTCGCCGAAATCCTCCGGCAATGGTCGTCGTTGCACCCCGAGTTCTCGTTCCTGCCGCGCAAGTTCAAGATCGCGGTCAACGGCGCGCCGCACGACCGCGCCGTCATCCAGGCGCACGACATCGGCCTGCAGATCGTGCGCGACGATCAGGGCGAACTCGGCTTCGGCGTCTATGTCGGCGGCGGGCTCGGCCGCACGCCGTTCATCGGCCACAAGGTGCGCGATTTCCTGCCGCAGCGCGACCTGCTCGCCTATGCCGAGGCGATCCTGCGCGTCTACAACCTCGAAGGCCGGCGCGACAACAAGTACAAGGCGCGCATCAAGATCCTGCTGCACGAGAAGGGGCTCCAGGGCCTGCGCGAGGCGATCGAGGCCGAATTCGCGGCGCGCGGCGGCGCCTCGCTCGAACTGCCGCCCGAAGAGGTCAAGCGCATCGCCGCCTATTTTGCGCCGCCGCCGCTCGCGCCGCGCGCGTCGACGAGCGAGCGAGTCGAGCGCCGGCGCGGCAAGGACGCGCAGTTCGCCAAGTTCTTCGAGTCGAACGTCGCTCCGCACAAGGTTCCCGGTTACGCCATCGTCACCGTGTCGCTCAAAGCCATCGGCGGAGTGCCCGGCGACGCCAACGCCGACCAGATGGACGCGGTCGCCGACCTCGCCGAGGACTATTCGCACGACGAACTGCGCGTCTCGCACGAGCAGAATCTCATCCTGCCCTATGTCGCGATTGACGACGTGACCGCCGTCTACGACCGGCTCGCTTCGGTCGGCCTGGCGACGCCCAACGCCGGGCTGATCAGCGACATCATCGCCTGCCCCGGCCTCGACTATTGCGCGCTGGCGACCGCGCGCTCGATTCCGATCGCCCAGCGCCTCAGCGAGCGCTTCGGCGACGGCGCCCGCGCGCGGGCGATCGGGCCGCTGAAGATCAAGATTTCCGGCTGCATCAACGCCTGCGGCCATCACCACGTCGGCCACATCGGCATTCTCGGCCTCGAACGCGCCGGCGAGGAGACCTACCAGATCACGCTCGGCGGCTCGGGCGACGAGACCGCCTCGATCGGCCAGATCATCGGCCCCGGCTTCAGTTCGGAGACCGTGGTCGGCGCGGTCGAAACGATCGTCGACACCTATATGGCGCGCCGCAGCGGGCCCGAGGAAACGTTCCTCGACGCCTATCGCCGCCTTGGCCCGACGCCGTTCAAGGAAGCGCTCTACCAGCGCAACGCGGGAGCCGACATCTGATGAGCGCTCACGACGTCAGGTTGTTTGGCGACGCGATCGCCGCCAGTCGCCTCGAAGACCGCTTCGCCAAGGTCAAGGCGCGTTCGCTGCTGCGGCTGGCGATCGAGGACCTGTTCCCCGGTCGTATCGCGCTGGTGTCGAGCTTCGGCGCCGACTCGGCTGTGCTGCTGCACATGGTTGCGCAGGTCGACCCGAAAACCCCGGTGGTGTTCGTCGACACGGGCCAGCATTTTGCCGAAACGCTCGCCTATCGCGACGCGCTCGTCGCCCGTCTCGGGCTGACCAATGTCGTCAACGCCGGACCCGACCTCGAGGTCGCGGCGAAGGAGGACCCGGAGAAGTTCCTGTTCCAGAGCGACCCCGACCGCTGCTGCGACATCCGCAAGGTGCAGCCGCTGGCGCGCGCGCTCGACGGCTACGACGCCTGGATCACCGGCCGCAAGAGCTTCCAGAGCGCGACGCGGTCGCGCGTGCCGCTGTTCGAGGCCGAGGGCGAACGGGTCAAGGTCAATCCGCTGGTCGGCTGGAGCGCAAGCGATCTTCTCGATTACATCCGCGCCGCCGACCTGCCGCCCCATCCGCTGGTCGCCAAGGGCTTTCCGTCAATCGGCTGCCTGCCCTGCACCAGCCGCGTCGCGCCGGGCGAGGACCCGCGCGCCGGCCGCTGGCGCGGCCGTACCAAGTCCGAATGCGGCATCCACACCGAGCCGCTGAGCGTGGGGCAGGATATCTGATGGCGATTTGGCGCGACGGCGGCTTCGCCGACGACATCTGGACCACGCTCGACGACTCCGCGCCGATCCCAGAGCGCGGCGCAATCGTCGTCTCGTTCGCGCGCTGGCAGGCGGAGAAGGCGACGCTGGAAAAGCGCGCCGATCCCGTCGGCGTGGCGATAGTCGCCAGCAAGGACGCGGTCGGCGAGCTCGCCGAAGCGGCGCGCCGGCCGCTGGTGGCGCTGAAGTTCGACAAGTTCGCCGACGGCCGCGCCTTCTCCTACGCCGAGCTCTTACGCGAGCGCTACGGCCTTAAGGGCGAGTTGCGCGCAACCGGCGAGGTGCTGCTCGACGAGATCGCGCTGATGCTGCGCTGCGGCTTCACGTCGTTCGAGGTCACCGACGCCAACACGCTGCGGGCGCTCGAGGAGGGGCGGGCGCCGAAGGGAGCGTTGTTCTACCAGCCGGCGCTTGGGCCGCGAGAGGCGCCGGCGGGGACAAGGCCGTGGTTGCGCAAGGCGAGCGCCTAGCGCGCGCCGCCTGTCCGCCAATCGATCGCCGCCGTCGTCTCGACCGAATGGCGGACCGCGCAAGGCGCGACGATCGGCGCTGAGTCTCACGACCGCACGGCGGATCGCCGCCAATGCGCGCGGTTCGCCCACCGCGCCCTTCGCCCCCGCGCAACCGGTTCTCTGCGCAAAACCCGGGACCGCCATGTTGCATAACGGCCGCAAGAGGGGCCATTATGCGAGCCATCACAGGCGCCTTGGGGGCTTGAGGGCGCATGTCGGTTCTTTTCCTCAGTCATTCCAGCAAGGACGACGCTGCGGCGACGGCGCTCGAGGCTTGGCTGCGCAAACGCGGTTTCACCGACATCTTCGTCGATCACAGCGCCATCGCCGGCGGCGAGAAATGGGCGCAGGCGCTGCGCGACGCCTCCGGCGCCTGCCGCGTCGTCGTCTGTCTCGTCACCGAGCGATGGCTCGCCTCAGATGAGTGTTTCGCCGAGTTCAAAGCGGCTTGGTACATGGGCAAGCGCGTCATTCCCTTGCTCGCGGTGGGGCCGGAAGCAATGGCCTCGAACGAGCGGCTGGCCAAGGTGCTGGCCGAGGATCAGGGGTTCGACGTCGCCGCGTGCGTTGACGAACAAGGCCGTCTCGAACTCGCGCGGCGCCCCGAGGTCGAACGCAGGCTCGAGACGGGACTGCGCGCCGCTGGGGCGTTGGCGAAGGTCGGCCTCGACCCGCAAGCCTTCGCGATCGACCGCAAGCTGCGCCCGACGCCGTTCCCCGGCCTCTCCTCGTTCGGCGACGAGGACGCCGACGCCGCGCTGTTCTACGGCCGCAGCCGCGAGATCGCCGACGCCCTGGAAGAAATCCGCAAAGTTCGCGCCGAGCGCGACTTGCGCCCATTCGTCATCCTCGGCGCGTCGGGGGCAGGAAAGTCGTCGCTGCTCAAAGCTGGCGTCATCCCACGCCTGCGCCGCGAGGCGCCGGCGTGGCTGCCGCTACGGGCGTTCCGCCCGGGCGCCGATCCGCTGCTCAATTTCGCCGACGCCTTGGCGCATACCTTCGCTGATTTCGGCAAGCTCGAGGCGCACGGCGTCATCCGCGACCGCCTCATCGACGCCTGGCGCGCCGCCGAGCGCTCCGACGGGCGCCTGACGCCTGAGGGGCTTGCGGCGCTCGAAAGCGCGCTCGAAAGCGAAGGACGCAGGCTGCGCGCGGCCGCCGGCCGCGACGGCGCCACCGTACTCATCAGCGTTGACCAGGCTGAGGAAATGGCGCGGGCTGACGGCGACAGCGGCGAGGCGCTCGCCGACTACCTGCGCGCCGCCCTGGCGGCGACGGCGAGCCGATGGCAGCTCGCCTTCACCATCCGCACCGACAGCTTCCCAGAGTTGCAAAGCCATCGCCGCTTCCAGGAGTTGAAGGCGCGCGGCTACGACTTGCGCGCTGTGCCGGTGTTCCGCTTCGACAGCGTGGTCGAAGAGCCGGCGAAACGCTATGGCGTCGAGGTCGACAACGCGCTCGTCGACGCGCTGATGGACGACGCGCCGAAAGAGGACGCGCTGCCGCTGCTGGCCTTCGCGCTGCAACGCCTGTGGCGGCAGTACGCGGCCTCGGGCGCGTTGTCGCGGGCCAACTACGACCGCGTCGGCGGTTTGCGCGGACTCATCGAGGACGCCGCCGAGCGGGCGCTGCGCGGCCTCGCGCCGGAAGAGGACGTCGCGTTGCCTGCCGGCCCGCCGACCAAGGCGCGAATCGATCTCGCGGCCTCGACCTTCGTGCCGGCGCTCGCCCAGATCAACGATCAGGGCGCCACCATCCGGCGCATCGCGGCGTGGAGCAGCTTCAGCGAAGAGCAGCAGGATTTGCTGATCCGCTTCGACCAATGGCGTCTGGTGGTCCGCAAGGGCGAGGCGGGCACGGTCGAGGTCGCCCACGAGGCGCTATTTCGCGAATGGTCGCGGCTCATGGGCTGGCTCGAGCCCGAGCGGGCGCGGCTCGAAGCGTTGCGCTCGCTGCAAACCGACGCCTTGACCTGGGACCGCGCCGGCAGAGACGCGGCGTTCCTCAATCACCGCGGCAGGAGGCTATCCGAAACAGCGGCGCTGGCCGGAATCGAAGCCTACCGCAGGCGCATGGGCGGGGCCGAATTCGAATATCTCAAAGACTGCCAGGCAGCCGAAAAAAGGACGCGCAGCCGGGCGAGAGGCGTGCAGGCGCTGATCTACGCGCTGCTCGTCGGCGTCATTGTCGGCCTCATTGGCTGGATCAATCAGGGAACGCTCAAGGCCGAGGCGACCTGGTTCTTCACCGAGCGGCCCTACATAAGCGCCAGCGTTCGGCCCTATGTGCTGACCGCGGACGCGGAGCGCGCGCTGAAGCCGCTGGCGAGTTTCCGCGAGTGCGCGGAGAACTGCCCCGAAATGATCGTCGTCCCGCCGGGCGAATTCGTCATGGGATCGCCGGCGACGGAGCCGGGCCGCCAGGCCGACGAAGGCCCGCAGCATAAGGTGTCGATCGCCAGGCCCTTCGCCGTGTCGCGCTACGACGTGACGTTCGCCGACTGGGACGCCTGCGTCGCCGTCGGCGAGTGCCCTCCCGCGCCAAACGGCGGCTGGGGCGAGGGGGCGCGGCCGGTGATCAACGTCAGCCTCGGCGACGCGCAGAAATACGTTGGGTGGCTTTCGCAAATCACCGGAAAGCCGTACCGCCTGCTCAGCGAAGCCGAGTGGGAATACGCGGCGCGCGCTGGCCGCTCGACCGCCTATTTCTGGGGCGACGACGTCGGCGTGGCGAACGCGGATTGCATCGGCTGCGGCAGCCCGTGGGACGGCAAGGAGAGTTCGCCGGCCGGATCGTTCAAGCCGAACGCCTTCGGTCTCTACGACATGGCCGGCGACGTCTGGCAGTTTGTCCAGGACTGCCCTCACGCCACTTACGATGGCGCGCCCAGCGACGGCTCGGTCTGGACGGGCGGCGATTGCAGCCGCCACTCGGTGCGCGGCGGCTCCAGCAACAGCCCGCCGCAAGACATCCGCTCGGCCCGCCGCTACAAGATCTCCACCGACACCCGCGACACCGGGCTAGGGTTTCGCGTCGCCAGGACGCTGCTCGCGCCGTGAAGGCGCGGGCGAGCCTCCCCTCACTCCCCGCCGGTCGCCAGCCTCAAGTTGGGCTGCGTCTCGACCTTGGGCGCTTCCTCGCTGAACTCCATGGCGTCGATGCGGGCGGCGCGGCGGGTGACTTTTTCGGCGGAGGTGGCGATCTGGCCGACGTCGTCCTGCGCCTGGCGGAAGTGGCCTTCCAGTTTCGCCGTGCGCTCGGCGAGCAGACGGACGTCGTTGAGCAGCTTGCCGACTTCGGCGTGAATGGCGTGGGCCTGGTCGCGCATGCGCTGGTCGCGCAGGATCGCCTGCGTCACCTGGATCGCCATCATCATCAGCGACGGCGACAGGATGACGACGCGGGCGCGATGGGCGCGTTGGATGACGTCGTCGAAATGCTCGACCAGGTCGGAATAGATCGATTCCGACGGCACGAACATCAGCGCGATGTCCTGCGTCTCGCCCGGCAGCAGATAGCGCTCGGCGATGTCCTTGACGTGCTTGCCGACGTCGGCACGCACGCGCGCCACCGCCGCCTTGCGCGCGTCGTCTTCGCGCGCCTCGTTGAACAGGGTGAACGCTTCGAGCGGAAACTTCGCGTCGACCGCCAGCACGCGCGAGTCGCCCGGCAGGCGGATGACGCAATCGGGCCGCGCCTTGTTGGACAGCGTCGCCTGGAATTCATAGGCGCCGACCGGCAGGCCGTCGCTGACGATCGCCTCCATCCGCCCCTGGCCGAAGGCGCCGCGCGTCTGCTTGTTGGCGAGAATGTCTTTCAGCGACACGACCTCTTCGGTCATGCCGACCATGCGCGCCTGCGCGGCGTCGATCACCGCCAACCGCTCATTGAGTTTGTTGAGGTTGGCGCCGGTCGTCTGGGCGTGGCTTTCGAGGCCAGCGCCGAGCCGCGCGCTGACGTTGTCGAGCCGCTCCGACATCACCCGCGCGAGGTCGGCCTGGCGCGAGCCGAGCCACTCGCTCATCGAGCCAAGTCGGCCGCCGAGTTCAGCGTTCGACTGGGCGAGCGCGGCAAGCTGCGCCTCGAGCTCGCGCCGCCCCTCCGCGGCGGCCTCCGCCTCGCGCCGCCGCGCCGCGTTGGCGCGTAGCAGCGCGACGATCAACGCCAGCAGCAGGACCGCGATGGCGCCGAGCGCGTCGGCGAAGGTGACGGGATAGCCGTAAAGAACGACGAGCGTAGGGTTCATGGCGGAAGCTTAACCGATTCGTCGCCGCGAATCGAACGAAAGAGGAACGGAATTGACCGACCGCTGTCGCGCCGTTATCTGAGCGGACCAGAGAGATTTTTCGCCCATGGCCCTTCGACACATCATCACCCTGCCCGACCCCAAGCTGCGGCTGATCAGCAAGCCGCTCGAGCGCGTCGACGATTCCGTGCGCAAGCTGCTCGACGACATGGTCCAGACCATGCACGAGGCGCCGGGCATCGGCCTGGCGGCGATCCAGATCGCCGAGCCGTTGCGGCTGGTGGTGGTCGACCTCGCCAAGAAGGACGAGCCGCCGCAGCCGCTGCAATTCATCAATCCCGAGATCGTCTGGTCGGCCGACGATCGCTCGGTCTACGAAGAAGGCTGCCTGTCGATCCCCGAATATTACGAAGAAGTCGAGCGGCCGGCGAGCGTGCGCACGCGCTTCGTCGATCGCGACGGCAAGCAGCAGGAGATCGTCGCCGAGGGTCTGCTGGCGACGGTGCTGCAGCACGAGATCGACCACCTCGACGGCGTGCTGTTCATCGACCACATTTCCAAGCTCAAGCGCGACCGGGTGACAAAGAAGTTCACCAAGATGGCCAAGCGCGCCGAGGGCCATCCGCCGCTGTGACGACGCGGGGCGGCGCGGCGCCAAGGGAGACGAAGCGATGAAGATCGACGTCAGCCCCTATCGTGTCGCCGAGGGCGACTCGGCGGACCTCGCCAAGCGTCCGACCAAGGTCGAGCCGATTTGCGGCTCGAAAGAGGACTACGCCGCGAGCCTCGCCAAACACGTCGAGAAGCTCGGCAAGCTGCAGGAGCAGCTGTACCGCTCCGGCCGCCACGCGCTGCTGATCGTGCTGCAGGGCATGGACACCGCCGGCAAGGACGGCGCGATCGCCCATGTCATGTCCGGCGTCAATCCGCAGGGCTGCAAGGTCGTCGCCTTCAAGGCGCCGACCGCGACCGAGGCGGCGCATGACTTCCTCTGGCGCGAGGGGCGCGAGCTGCCCGAGCGCGGCATCATCGGCGTCTTCAACCGCTCCTACTACGAGCCGGTGCTGGTGACGCGGGTCCACCCCGAACTGCTGCGCCAAGAGGGCGTCCTCGACGCCGAGGGCGGCCATAAGAAGTTGTGGGCCGAACGGCTGCATTCGATCCGCGCGTTCGAGCGCCATCTCCACGCCAACGGCACGCGCTTCGTCAAAATCTATCTCCATCTGTCGAAGGACGAGCAGCTTCGCCGCCTGCTGCAGCGCCTCGACGATCCCGACAAGACCTGGAAGGCCTCGCCCGCCGACGCCGAGGAACGCGGCTATTGGCGCGACTACATGCGCGCCTACGAGCACGCGCTGACGGCGACCGGCACCGCCGACGCCCCCTGGCATGTCGTGCCGGCCGACGACAAACAAAACGCGCGCTTGATCGTCTCGCAGATCGTCATCGACGCGCTCGACGGGCTCGAGCTGACCCCGCCGCCGATCGACGCGGCGCGGCGGCGCGAACTGAAGGCGATCCGCGCCAAGCTGACCAAGTGACCTCCCGTCCGGCGGCCCCCGCCGTTCCCCGATTGACTGCGGGCCCGGCCGCGCGTTCAATGAAAGGATAGCCGGTCTCACCGGGAGGGGACGATGAGACGCGCGACGTTTGTGGCCGCAATTGTCGGCCTGACGCAATGGCTGGTTCTGGCTGCGGCGACCGCCGCGCCGCAGGTGAACATCGGCTACGGCGACGCGCCGGCCAACGACGCCGTTCTCGTCCATGCCCACGACATCCTGGTCAAATCGCAGGCGCTCGAAGAACTCAGCTCATTCCTGAGCCCGCTCAGGCTGCCGACCGACCTCAACATCCGCGGCGACGCCTGCGGCGGCGCCTTCCGCCGCCCCTACGACTCGTCGACCAAGACGGTGACGATCTGTTACGAAATGATCGCCCGCATCCTCGACGTCGCCAAGGCGCAGACCAGCGCCAGCGATCAGGACCGCAACCAGGCGATCGTCGGCACGATCGTCGAGGCGCTGTTCCACGAGACCGCCTACGCCCTGTTCGATCTGTTCGACGTGCCGGTATGGGGCCGCATCGACGACGCCGCCGACCGACTGACCGCCTTTGTCATGATGCAGTTCGGCGAGGACAACGCGCGCACCGCCATCCTCGGCTCGGCGCTGTTCTTCAACTGGTCGGCGCGCACCTGGACCGGCCAGGACTTCGCCTCGACCGAGGCGCCGGAAGCGCAGCGCTTCTTCAACTTCCTCTGCATCGCCTACGGCGGCGACCCGATCGCCTTCGACAACCTGAAGACCAATGGCGCGTTGCCCGAATACCGCTCGGCGCAGTGCGCGAAGGAATATCAGCAGGTGCGCAAGGCGTTCGATCTCAGGCTGATGCCGTTCATCGACCCCGACCTGCTGGTCAAGGCGAGGGCGCGAACATGGTGACGCCGATGCTTCGCCTTGTCGCGCTCCTGGCGTTCGCGCTCGCTCTGACCGCGGCCGAAGCGGCGGGGAGCGGCTCGGGCGGCGCCAATGCGAGCCCCGCCTCGGGCGGCGGTTCGAATCCCGCCGCCGGCGGCGCGTCCAACCCGGCCGCCAGCGGCGCGGCGAACGACGATTCCGCGCTGACCAACGGCAAGGTCAGGATCGCCGAGGAAAACGGCGACCAGGGCTACCGCCAGCCGAAGACCGCCGTCTACGCCGACACCCGCGCCAAGATGATGAAGCGGCAGGTGCTCGAGGAATACGTCAAATTCCTCGCGCCGTTGAAGCTGCCCAAGACGATCTGGGTCTATGTCGACGAATGCGACGGCGGCGACGGCGCCTCGCCGTACTATTCGCCCGACAATCGGGCGATGGTGATGTGCTACCAGTTCATGAAGACGATGGAGGATCGTGCGGCGCTGATCACCCAGGCCGAGGCGAAGAACCCCAAGTTCTTCCCGATGAAGGTCACCCGCGACGGGTTCCTCGCCGGCGTCTTCGCCGGCGTCATCCTGCACGAGACGGGCCACGCGCTGTTCGACGTGCTCGACGTGCCGATCATGGGCCGCGAAGAAGACGCCGCCGACGAAATCTCGACCTTCGTCGCGCTGCAGTTCCAGCCCAAGCTCGCCGACATCGTCGTGGCGGCTTACGCCGACGTCGGCGAGACGTTCGGCAATCCGCCGACCGAAGCGCCCGACACCAAGGCGGCCGACTATCCCAAGGACAAGACGGAGCAGTGCTTCGCCGATCCGTTCTGCGCCTTCGCCGACGTGCACGGCACGTGGGGGCAGCGCTTCTTCAACACGCTGTGCCTGATGTACGGCGGCAACCCGCAGCACTACGGGTTCCTCCTGACCGGCGGCTGGCTGCCAAAGAACCGCGACTGTCCGGCCGAATACGCGCAGGCGCGCCACGCCTTCGCCAAGACGATCTATCCGTTCATCGACACGGATCTGATGGCCAAGGTGCAGGGGCGAGCGTGGTTCAGGTCCAACGAGCTGAAGTGATTTGCAGACGCGGCCGTCGGCCGCGTCTCGCCGCGCTCGACGAGCGCGGCTGCAAGGCGCCTCTACATCGCATCGAGCGCGAGGTTCAGCCGCAGCACGTTGACGCGCGGCTCGCCGATGAAGCCGAGCGCGCGACCTTCGACATGCGCCGCCGCCAGCGCCCGCACCTTTTCCTCAGGGACCCCGCGCGCCTTGGCGACGGCGGGAACCTCGGCGAAGGCGGTCGCCGGCGAAATCTCAGGGTCGAGCCCCGAGGCCGAGGTCGTCGCCGCGTCGGCGGGGATCGGCGCCGCCCAGCCGGCCGCGCGCTTCGCCTCGACGTCGGCCTTCACACGGTCGACCAGCTTCTGCGACGTCGGGCCGAGGTTCGAGCCGGTGGAATTGTCGGCGTTGTAGGGCGCGTCGACCGTCTTCGACGGATCGTCGGGATGGGCGGGATCCTGCGCCTGGGTCGCCGACGGCCGGCCGTGGAAGTAGCGGTCGGAAGCGAAGTTCTGGCCGATCAGCACGGAGCCGATCGGCGCGCCGCCCTTGTCGACCGCCAGGCTGCCGTTGGCGGGGTAAGGCAGCACGGCCTGGGCGATTCCGGTGATCGCCAGCGGATAGACGAGGCCGGTGAGCGCGCTGAAGAGAACGAGAAGCACGAAAGCCGGACGGATTTGGCGCAACATGGCGTGGCCCTCAGGCGAGATGCAGGAAGCTGACCAGGACGTCGATGATCTTGATGCCGATGAACGGCGCGACGATGCCGCCCAGGCCATAGATCGCGAGGTTGCGCCTGAGCAGCGCCGCCGCGCCGACCGGGCGGTAGGCGACGCCCTTCAGCGCCAGCGGGATCAGCGCGATGATGATCAGCGCGTTGAAGATCACCGCCGACAGGATCGCTGACTTGTCGGAATGCAGCCCCATGACGTTCAGGGCGCCGAGTTCGTTGTGATAATTGGCGATGAACAGCGCCGGGATGATGGCGAAATATTTGGCGACGTCGTTGGCGATCGAGAAGGTCGTCAGCGAGCCGCGCGTCATCAGCAATTGCTTGCCGATGCCGACGATCTCGATCAGCTTGGTCGGGTCGGAATCGAGGTCGACCATGTTGCCGGCCTCGTGCGCCGCCTGGGTGCCGGTCTGCATCGCGACGCCGACGTCGGCCTGGGCGAGCGCCGGCGCGTCGTTGGTGCCGTCGCCGCACATGGCGATCAGGCGGCCGCCCTGCTGCTCCTTGCGGATATAGGCGAGCTTGTCCTCCGGCGTCGCCTGGGCGAGGAAGTCGTCGACGCCCGCCTCCGAAGCGATCGCCGCTGCGGTGAGCGGATTGTCGCCGGTCACCATCACCGTCTTGATGCCCATCGCGCGCAATTCAGCGAAGCGCGGCCGGATGTCGGGCTTGACGATGTCCTTGAGGTGAACGACGCCGAGCAGCCTGCCGTTGTCGGAGACGGCGAGCGGCGTGCCGCCGGCGCGCGAGATGCGATCGACCGTCTGGGTGAAATCGGCCGGCGCCTTGTCCTTGGCGAGGCCGACCTCGCCGAGGATCGAGTCGACTGCGCCCTTGCGCAGCGAACGTCCGGGCAGGTCGACGCCGGACAGACGCGTGTGGGCGCTGAACGGCACGACCCGCGCCTGCGGCTGGGCGGCCGGCGGCTCCAGCCCGTAGCGGGTCTTGGCCAGCGCGATGATCGACCGGCCCTCGGGCGTCTCGTCGGCGAGGCTCGCCAGCAGCACCGCTTCGGCGAGCTGGCGCTCGCCGGCCCCGGCGACGGGGACGAATTCGTCGGCCATGCGGTTGCCGAAGGTGATGGTGCCGGTCTTGTCGAGCAGCAGCGTGTCGACGTCGCCCGCCGCCTCGACCGCGCGGCCGGAGGTGGCGATGACGTTGAAGCGGATCAGCCGGTCCATGCCGGCGATGCCGATCGCCGAGAGGAGGCCGCCGATCGTCGTCGGGATCAGGCAGACGAGCAGCGCGATCAGCACCGTCGCCGACAGGGTCGTGCCGGAATAGACGCCGAGCGGCCACAGCGACACGCAGACGATGAGGAAGATCAGCGTCAGGCCGGAAAGCAGGATCGACAGCGCGATCTCGTTGGGCGTCCTCTGCCGCTCAGCGCCCTCGACCAGCGCGATCATGCGATCGAGGAAGCTCGAGCCGGCGGCGGCGGTGATGCGCACCTTGATCGAATCGGAAAGAACCGTCGTGCCGCCGGTCACCGCCGAGCGGTCGCCGCCCGCCTCGCGGATCACCGGCGCGGATTCGCCGGTGACCGCCGATTCGTTGACCGAGGCCAGGCCCTCGATGATATCGCCGTCGCCGGGAATCATCTCGCCCGCCTCGACCAGCACCACGTCGCCGACCTTGAGATCGAGCGCGTTGACGCCCTCGTAGACGCCCTTGAGATTCTCCGGATCGAGGTAGCGCTTGGCGCGCGCATCGCTGCGGCTCTTGCGTAGCGTGTCGGCCTGCGCCTTGCCGCGTCCCTCCGCCACCGCCTCGGCGAAATTGGCGAACAGCACGGTGAACCACAGCCAGAAGGCGATCTGGCCGGAGAACAGCGGCGAGACCTCGCCGGTGACGCAATCGCGGATGAAGAAGCCGGTGACGACCAGCGACACCACCTCGGTGACGAAGATCACCGGGTTCCTCGCCAGCTTGCGCGGGTCGAGCTTGCGCAGCGCGTCGATCGCCGCCGGTCCGATGATCTTCGGATCGAGCAATCCCCGAGGCTTTACCTTGGACATGGAGGACTCCGATGGAGGCGGGCGTTCAGAAGGTCTTGCCGTTGAGCATGAGGAAGTGCTCGACGATCGGCCCGAGGGCGAGCGCCGGGAAGTACTGCAGCAGGTAGAGGATGACGATGACGCCGATGAGCAGGCCGACGAACAGCGGCCCGGTGGTCGGGAACGTGCCGGCCGACGGCGGCGCCTTCTTCTTGCCGGCGAGACCGCCGGCAAGCGCGAGCACTGGGATCACATAGGCGAAGCGGCCGACCAGCATGACGATGCCGAGCGTCGTGTTGAACCACGGCGTATTGCCGTTGAGGCCGGCGAAAGCCGAGCCGTTGTTGGCGTTGGCCGAGGCGTAGGCATAGAGGATCTCGGACAGCCCGTGCGGACCGGAATTGTTCATGCTGTCGAGCGCGGTCTGCAGCATCACCGACGCCGCCGAAAAACCGAGCACTGCGGCCGGATAGATCAACACTGCGAACATCGCCAGCTTCATCTCGCGCGCTTCGATCTTCTTGCCGAGATATTCGGGCGTGCGGCCGACCATCAGCCCGGCGATGAACACGGCGATCACCGCCAGCACCAGGAAGCCGTAGAGCCCGGCGCCGACGCCGCCCGGCCAGATGCAGCCGGCGAGCAGGTTGAACATCGGCACCAAGCCGCCGAGCGGCGTCAGCGAATCGTGCATCGTGTTGACGGCGCCGGTCGAGGTGCCCGAGGTCGCGGTGGCGAAAAGCGCGCTCATCGCCTGGCCGAAGCGCACTTCCTTGCCTTCGAGATTGCCGCCGGCGGGATCGAGGCCGAGCGCGGTCAGGATCGGATTGCCGGCGCTCTCAGCCCAGTAGACGACGCCGACGCCGATCACGAGCAGAATCCCCATCGCGATCAGGATCGCCCGCCCCTGGCGGAAGTCGCCGACGGCGCGGCCGAACGCGATGACGGAGGCGAACGGGACCAGCAGTATCGCCCAGATTTCGATCATATTCGTCCAGGCGTTCGGGTTCTCGAACGGATGGGCCGAATTGGCGTTCATAAACCCGCCGCCGTTGGTGCCGAGTTCCTTGATGATTTCCTGGCTCGCTATCGGCCCGACGGCGAGGGTTTGCTTGGCGCCTTCGAGGGTGGTGACGTCGACCGAGCCGGCGAGCGTCTGCGGCACGCCGAGCGCGACCAGGACCAGCGCCACGACGATCGACAGCGGCAGCAGGACGTAGAGAACGACGCGGGTCATATCGACCCAGAAATTGCCGACCGTCGTCGAGGTCGAGCGCGCGAAGGCGCGCACCAGCGCGAAGGCCATGGCGAGACCGGTCGCGGCGGAGAGGAAATTGTGGACGGTGAGGCCGAGCATCTGGGTCAGATGGCTCATCGTCTGTTCGCCGGCGTAATTCTGCCAGTTGGTGTTGGTGATGAAGCTGATCGAGGTGTTGAAGGCGAGGTCGGCCGGCACGCCGGGGAACTGCTGCGGGTTGAGCGGCAGCACGCCCTGCAGCCGCTGCAGCGCATAGAGCGACAGGAAGCCGACGATCGAGAAGGCGATCATCGCCATCGCGTAGGCGAGCCAGTTCTGCTCGCGCGTCTCGTCGACGCCGGCGAGGCGATAGAACAGGCGCTCGACCGGCCGCAACGCCGGCGTGAGCACGTTAGCCTCGCCCGCATAGATCTTGACGATCAGGCCGCTCAACGGAATGGCGGCGATCAGCGCGAGCGCGAGAACGATCGCGATTTGCGACCAGCCGACGAAGGTCATGGCTTCCCCTTGGGGCGAGAGGGCTTAGAATTTCTCGGGATAGACGAGCGTGTAGAGCAGATAGGCGGCGAGGCAGAGCCCGACCGCGAGGCCGATGACGGGTTCGATCATCGCTTGTCTCTCCTAAAGCCGATCGCAGGCGACGGCGTAGCCGGCCATCAGCGCGAAGAAGAGCAGCCCGATGACGACGTAGACGATGTCCGCCATGACGCGGCGCCCCTTTGCAATTTGACGGGGCGGTTTTGCAGCGGAAGCCGATAAGCGATCAATGCGGGAAGGCCGGCCGGGGCATAAGGAAATTGTAAGGGCCGCGTCGCCGTGGCCGGCGTCGGCCCTTATGCGTCCCTTACGGCCGGCGGCGAACTTGCGAATGGAGGCCTTGCGCCGATCGCGGATAGGTATGCGGCGCCCGGACATCCGGACCGAGGGTTCGCTTTGACCGCCCACACATCGCCCGCCATCCGCCGCGCGCTGCCGTCCCCTACCCCCGACGCAATTCGTTCTGCGCGCCGCATTCCTCGCCGCGACCGGCGTCCTGTTGGTCGTTTGGCTCGCCGCCGCCTGAGCGAAGCCGGCGCGAGGGGGGCGTTGCGGCCGCCGACCGGCCATGCGCTATAATGGTTTCGAATCTTAGCGAAGCTGCGAACCCTTGGCCAACGACCGTAACCCCGAGCGCCGACCCGACCCGGACGCGCTTTTGGCGCTCGCCGAGAAGGGCAAGCGCGGCAAGTTGCTGGTCTTCCTCGGCGCCGCGCCCGGCGTCGGCAAGACCTACGCCATGCTGCAGCGCGCCCGGCTGCTGCATGAGGAAGGCGTCGACATCGTCATCGGCCTGGTCGAAACCCATTCGCGCGCCGAAACGGAAGCGCTGACCCAAGGCCTCGAAATCCTGCCGCGCCGGAAGGTCCGCTGGCAAGGCCGCGAGATCGAGGAGTTCGACCTCGACGGCGCGCTCGCCCGTCGGCCCAAGCTGATCATCGTCGACGAACTCGCCCATACCAACGCGCCGGAGAGCCGCCATCCCAAGCGCTGGCAGGACGTCGAGGAGCTGCTCGACGCGCGCATCGACGTTTGGACCGCGCTCAACATCCAGCACCTGGAGAGCCTCGCCGACGTCGTTTCGCGCATCGCCGGCGTCAGCGTGCGCGAGACCGTTCCCGACACCGTGCTGCGCGACGCCGACGACATCGTGCTCGTCGACATCACGTCGGAAGACCTGATCCAGCGCCTGAAGGACGGCAAGGTCTATCTGGCGGACACGGCGCGGCTGGCGCAGCAGAAGTTCTTCACCCTGCGCAACCTGACTGCGCTGCGCGAGATCGCGCTGCGCCGTACGGCGGCGCGGGTCGACGACCAGATGGTCGAGCAGTTGCGCCAGGGCGCGATCGGCGGCCCGTGGGAGACGAGCGAGCGCCTGCTGGTCTGCGTCGGACCCGACGCGCTGTCGATGGACGTGGTGCGCGCGGCGAGCCGTCTCGCCACCGGCCTCAACGCGAGCTGGGTCGCGGCGACGGTCGACCGACCGAGCAGCGACGCCGGCGGCGGCGGCGGGGTCGACGCAGCGCTGCGGCTGGCGCAGAGCCTGGGCGCGGAAACGACCCGGCTGGTCGGCCATGACATGCCCGCCGAGATCCTGGGCTACGCCGAGCGCGAGAACATCACCCAGATCGTCGTCGGCCGCTCGAAGGCGGGGTTCCTCGGCCGCCTCGCCGGCCGCTCGCTCTCCGACGCGCTGGCGCACCGCGCGAGCCTTGTCGGCGTGCACATCTTCACCGGCGACAAGCCGCGCGGAGCGCCGCGCGGGCGCAGCCCCGCCGCGGTTTTCGACCGCGACCTGCCGTTCGGCGCGCTCGCCGCGGCAGGCTCGGTCGCCGTCGCCGTCGGCGTCGGCGAGGCGCTCGACCGCTGGCTGCGCCTGCCCAACCTGTCGATGCTCTTCCTCATTGCGGTGCTGGTCTCAGCGGCGCGCTTCGGCGTACGCGCGGCGATCGCGGCGGCGGTGCTGTCGTTTCTCGCTTACGACTTCTTCTTCGTTCCGCCGTACTACCAGTTCACGATCGCCGAGCCGCAGGAATTCTTCGCTCTCGCCATCTTCCTCGCCGTGGCGAGCCTGGTCGGCTGGCTTGCCGGACGGGCGCGCGACCAGGAGCGGCTGGCGCGCGCCAGCGCCCAGGCGACGAGCTCGCTATTCGAGTTCTCGCGCAAGCTCTCGGGCGCGGCGACGCTCGACGACATCCTCGACACGACGACCGTCTACGCCCACAAGACGCTCAGAGCGCGCGGCGTGGTCATGCTGCTGCCTGAGGACGGCGAGCTGCCGTTGAGCGCCGCCTGGCCGCCGATCGACGAGCTCGACGCCGGCGAGAATGGCGCCGCGCGCTGGGCCTTCGACAAAAGCGAGCCGGCGGGCTGGAAGACCGGAACGCTGCCCAACGTGCGCTTCCAGTTCCGTCCGCTCGTCACCTCGCGCGGCGTCGTCGGCGTTTGCGGCTTCGAGCCAGCCGACCGCGACGCGCCGATTTCGCCGACGCTCGAACACGGCCTCAACCTCATTCTCGAGCAGGCGGCGATCGCCATCGACCGCGCGCTGCTGGTCAAGGACTCGGTGCGCACGGTCGCGCTGGAGGAGAACGAGAAGCTGCGCGGCACTTTGCTCGCCTCGCTGTCGCACGACCTGCGCACGCCGCTGGCGACGATCACCGGCGCGGTGACGACGCTGCGCAAGTTCGGCGACGGCATGGCGCCGGAGCAGCGCGCCGACCTGCTCGCTTCGATCGAGGAGGAGAGCGCACGGCTGACGCGCTTCATCGCCAACCTGCTCGACATGTCGCGGATCGAAGCGGGCGCGCTGAAACCCAAGCAGGATCTCGTCGACCTCGCCGAGGTCGTCCGTGCCGCGATCGAGCGGGCGGGCAAGGCCTTCCCCGGCCAGCCGATCATGACCAGCCTGGCGCGCGACCTGCCCTATGCGCGCTGCGACGCCAATCTGCTCGAGCAGGTGCTGTTCAACCTGCTCGACAATGCGCAGAAATATGGCGGCGGCGGACGGGTGATCGTCCACGCGCGGCCGGAGGGCGCCAACGTGCTGGTTTCGGTGACCGACGAAGGCCCCGGCATCAAGCCGGCCGATCTCGAGCGGGTGTTCGAGAAGTTCTATCGCGGCGGCAAGGCTGATGGGCGGCGCGCCGGCACCGGCCTCGGCCTGTCGATCAGCCGCGGCCTGGTCGAAGCGATGGGCGGCAAGATCTGGGCCGAGAGCCCGGCGGTCAGGCGGCGCGGCGCGCGCATCGTCATTTCGATGCCGGCGGTCGAAGCGCGCGAGATCGCCAAGGCGGCGTCATGAACGGCGCACGCGTCCTGATCGTCGACGACGAACCGCAGATCGTGCGTTTCCTCAAGCCGGCGCTGGAGGCGTCGGGCTACCAGGTGCTGCAGGCGGCCTCCGGCCACGAGGCGCTGCGACTGATCGCCAATTCGGCGCCCGACCTGATCGTCCTCGACCTCGGCCTGCCCGATATGGACGGCAAGGACGTGATCGCGCGCGCCCGCAGCTTCGCCGCCGCGCCGATCGTCGTGCTGTCGGCGCGCGACCGCGAGGCGGAGAAGATCGCCGCGCTCGACCTCGGCGCCGACGACTACGTCGAGAAGCCGTTCGCGATCGGCGAGCTGCTGGCGCGCATGCGCGCCGCCCTGCGCCACGCGCGGGCGGGCGCGGCGCCGAAGACTCGCGTCGCGGTCGACGGCCTGACGATCGACATGGAAAAGCGGCTGGTCGCCCGCGACGGCGCCGCGATCAAGCTGACGCCGCGCGAATACGACCTGTTGTGCGCGCTCGCCGGCAATCCCGGCCGGGTGATGACGCACGGCCAGATCCTCACTGCCGTCTGGGGCCCAGCGCATAAGGACGACACGCAGTATTTGCGCGTGTTCGTCGGCCAGCTGCGCGCCAAGATCGAGCGCGACCCCGGCCAACCGACGATCATCCGCACCGAGTCTGGCGTGGGGTATCGGTTTGCCGAGAGCGGGTGAGGCCGCCGCGGCCGCGGGCGGTCTGTCGGGCGCCGTTTCACGGCGCGGCAGGCTGGGACCGCAGGCGCGGGCCCATGGCCTCGTCCGCGACCTCGGGGCGACTGGCGTCGACCGGCGCATTCCATCCGCCGCCGAGCGCCTTGGCCAGAGCCACATAGTCTTTGGCGAGCGAGACGCGGCTCTGGATCAGCGAATCCTCGGCCGAGTACAGCGAGCGCTCGGCGTCGAGCACGTCGAGAAGACTCGACTTGCCCGCCTCGTATTGCGTGCGTGTGAGATCGGCGGCCTTGCGGTCGTTGTCGACCGCTGAACCGAGTTGCTTGGCGCGCAGGCGCTCCTGCGAAAGCGCCAATAGCGCGTTCTCCACGTCCTCCATCGCCGTCAGCACCGACGAGCGCCAGGCGACGAGATACTCGTCGCGCTGCGCCTGCGTCGCGTCGCGCTCGGCGGCGAGCTTGCCGCCGTCGAATATCGGGATCGACACGGACGGTCCCCACGACCACGACACCGACGAGGCGCGCAGCAAGTCGCCGGGACGGCTCGCCGCGGTCGACAGTGAGCCGGTCAACGAGACGTCGGGATAGAGCGCGGCCTCCGCCGAGCCGATCTTCGCCGTCGCCTGCGCGACGCGCCGCTCAGCGGCGCGCACGTCGGGCCGCCGAGTCAAGAGGTCGGCGGGCACGCCGGCGGGAAGCGCTCTGCGCGGCGCGGGGATGGCGCGGGGCGTCTGCATGCGGTCATACAGGGCCCCGGGGGCGCGTCCCGTTAGCACGGAGAGCCGATGCACCGACTCGACGTAGCCCGCCTCATAGCTGGGAATGTCCGCGGCGGTGGTCGCCGCCTGCGCATCCGCCTTGGCCGCGTCGGCCGCCGAGGCGGCGCCTGCGTCGAATTTCACCCGCGTGAGATCCGCCGTCCGGAGCTGCGAAGCGAGCGTCCGCCGCGCCAGCGCGACCCGCGCCTGATAGCCGCGCGCCTCGGCGTAATAGGCGCCGACGTCGCCGACCAGCGTCAGCAGCGCGGATCGCAAGTCTTCCTCCGCCGCCTGTTCGCCGTAGACGGCGGCTTCCGCGTCGCGCCGCTTGCCGCCGAACAGGTCGAGCTCCCAGCTTGCGTCGAGCCCCGCCTGGAACGACCATGACGGGTCCGACGAAGAGCTCGCGACGGTCGTCGCGGCCGTCCCGCCGCCGCCTTGTCCGCTCTTCGACTCGCTAGCCGAGCCGCTGCCGGTCACGGACGGCCCCAGTCCCGCCTCGGCCTCCCGCCGCGCCGCCCGCGCCTCGCGGATCTTGGCCTTGGCGCTGGCGACGTCCGTGTTGCCGGCGACCGCCTCGGCCATCAGCTCGTCGAGCAGCGGGTCCTTGAACGCGCGCCACCACGAGTCGAGCGAAGCGGCCGACGACGGCGCGCGCGCGTCGGCCGGGGCCTGCGCCCATCGAGCAGGCAGCGCCATGTCCGGTTTCGCGTTGTCGGGACCGACCGCGCAGCCGCCGAGCGACCCCGCCAACAGCAGCGCCGCCGTAAAGTCGAGCAGCAAAGGGCGCATCGCGTTCACTCCCGGGCCAGCGCCTCGACCGGATCGAGCTGCGCCGCGCCGCGCGCCGGCAACCAGCCGAAGACGACGCCGATCAGCGTCGAACAGGCGAAGGCGGCGACGATCGAGGTTTCCGAATAGACGAAGGAGAAAGTCGACCCCAGCGCGCGGAAGACCAGCGCCGCGCCGAGCGCCGCCAGCACCCCCAGCGCGCCGCCGACGATGCAGACGAGCACCGCCTCGGTGAGGAACTGCTGCATGATGTCGGAGCGCCGGGCGCCGACCGCCATCCGCACGCCGATCTCCTTCACCCGCTCCGACACCGAGACGAGCATGATGTTCATGACGCCGATGCCGCCCACGACCAGCGAGATGACGGCGATGGCGGCGATCAGCGCCGTCATCGTCTGCGTCGTCGCGGTGATCGCGCTGCGAATGTCGCTGGTGTTGAAGACGAAGAAGTCTCGCGCGCCATGCCGTCTTTCGAGAAGCTGCGTCGCCGCCTCTTCGGCGAGATCGTTGTCGACGTTGTCCTTGACGCGCAGCACGACGCTGCGCAGCGACGTGTCGCCGAGAAAGCGCGCCTGCACCGAAGAATAGGCGAGGAAGACGGAGATGCTTCCGCTCGAGCCGAACCCCTGCTGCTTCCTCGTCACGCCGATCACCATGCAAGGGACTTTGCCGACGAGGATCGTCTTGCCGATCGGATCCTCACCGTTCCCGAACAGCGCCGACTGGGCGTTTTCATCGATGACGACCTCCTGCGACAGATCGCGCTCGGCGCTGGCGTCGAAGAAGCGGCCTGCCTTGAGCTTGACGCCCTTGACCACGAAATAGCCCGCGCCGACGCCGTTCACCTGCGCGCTCGCCTCGATCGCCGCGTAACGCAGCGTGCTCGAGGCCGAGACGGTCGGCGTCGCGCCGGCGGCGTAGTCCTGACGCGCCAGCGCCTGCGCGTCGGCGAGCGCCAGCGTCTTGATCTTCGCCGCCCTGGTGTCGCCGAACCCCTTGCCGGGAAAGATCTCGAGCGTGTTGGTGCCGAGATCGGAGATGTTGTTGAGCACCTTGCGGCGCGAGCCCTCGCCGAGCGCCACCATGGCGACGACCGAGGCGATGCCGATGACGATGCCGAGCATGGTCAGGAACGTGCGCAGGCGATGCGCGGTCAACGCGAGCACCGCCATGTGGAACGACTCGGCAAACCGGTCGATCGGCGCGCGCCACGACGATTCGCGGGCGGCGCGCGGAGCGAGCGGCTTCGCGGCGGCCGGCGCGCCCGACGCGACGACGCGATCGTCGACGATCCGACCGTCGGACATCTCGACGACGCGGCGCGCGCGCTTCGCCACCGCGGAATCGTGGGTGACGAGAATGATGGTGCGCCCTTCCGCGTTGAGCTCGGCGAGGATGTTGAGGACCTCCTCGCCGGAATGGCGGTCGAGCGCGCCGGTCGGCTCGTCGGCGAGGATCACCTCGCCGCCGTTGATCAGCGCCCGCGCGATCGAGACGCGCTGCTGCTGGCCGCCGGAGAGCTGACTCGGGCGGTGGCGCGCGCGGTCGGCCATGCCGAGCCGCGCGAGCAGCCGCTCGGCCAAATCGCGACGACGCGACGACGCGACGCTGGCGTAGATCGCCGGGATCTCGACGTTGCCGAGCGCGTTCAGCTCCGGCAGCAGGTGATAGCGCTGAAAGATGAAACCGAAATGCTCGCGCCGCAGCTCGGCCTGCTCGTCCGGCGTCAATGTCGCGATCGAGCGGCCGGCGAACAGATATTCGCCCGCTGTCGGCTGGTCGAGGCAACCGAGGATGTTCATCAGCGTCGACTTGCCCGACCCGGAGGCGCCGACGATCGCGACGAATTCGCCGCGGGCGATGTCGAGCTCGACGTCGCACAGCGCGGCGATCGATCCTTCGCCGGAGCGAAACTCGCGCCGCACGCCGCGAAGGGAAATGAGCGGGTCCGACATCGCTCACAGGCCTCCCGGCGGGCCCGGCATTGCCGGGGCCTTTGTCTCGGACGAGCGCCGGCCGACGACGACCCGTTCGCCGGCTTTGAGCCCGGAGCGGATCTCGCAGCGCGCCTTGTCGTCGAGCCCGACCTCCACCGCGCGGCGGGAGACGCTTCCGTCGGCGGCGACTGTCTCGACGGAGCGTTTGCCGTCGACGTTCGGCGCCGAGAGCGCCGCAGTGGGGATCGTGATCACGCCCTTGGCCCGGTCGAGTACGATCCGCACCTGGGCGGTCATGTAGGTGCGCAGCACGCCATCGGAATTGTCGACCTCGAAGCGGCCGTAATAATAGATCGCCGACGAAGTCGAGGACGTGGAGGAAGAGGACGAGCTCGAGCTGGCGTTCGACGACGAGGCGATCTCCGAGTCGGAGCGCAGCGAGTCGGGCGCCGGGTCGAGCGACAGCAGCGTCGCCTCCCACTGCCGTTGCGACTCGCCGAGGATGGAGAAGACGGCCTTCTGACCGATCTTCACTTTCGGCGCGTCGGCCTCCGAGATTTCCGCGCGCGCGAGCATGCGGTCGATGCGGCCGAGAATGGCGATGGTCGGCGCCGACTGCACGGCGTTGACGTTCTGCCCCTCCTGCGCCGCGACGAGCAGCACCGTTCCGTCGATCGGCGCGGTGATGCGGGTGTAGCCGAGCTGGACGCGGGCGCTGTCGACCTTGACCTCCGCCTCCTTGATCTGGGCGGCGAGCGAATCGATCTGCGCGCGGGTCGTTTCGACCGCCTCCTTCGCCGACTCCCACGAATCGCGCGAGGTCGCCTCCTTGGCGAGCGTCTTCTCCTCGCGCTCAAGCGCCCACTGGTCGTAGGCGAGCGTCGCCTCCTTCTGCCGCTTCTGCGCCTGGACGTCCTCGAGCGCCGCTTCGGCGGATTTGAGGTCGTTCTGCTGCGTCACGTTGTCGATTTCGGCGATGAGATCGCCGACGGCGACGCGCTGGCCGATGACGGCGTTCATCTTGGTGATGCGGCCGGAGACCTGCGCGCCGACCGCCACGAGCTGCACCGGCCGGAGGCTGCCGGTCGCCTGAACGCTCTGCTCGACGTCGCCGATCGTCGCTGCGGCGACGAGGAGATCGGCGAGCGGGTCGGTGGCGAAATTCGTCTTATAGACGTGATACGCGGCGGCGCTGGCGGCGGCGAGAATGACCAGCGCGACGGCGAGCCGGCGGGGCCAGCGGCGCGGCCGGCGCGCGACCCTGCCGCCGGGGCTCGCGCTCGACAGCGCGGCCGATCGATCGACGGCGTTCATCGCTCGCCTCGCGGATTGCGCGGAGCATAGCCGCGCATAAAGAACTGCAACGCGCTCTCGACACGCCGTTCGATCTCGTCGGCGGGAGGCGGCGGCAGGCCGATCGAACGATCGAAGGGCAAGCGCCCCTGGACGAGCGACAGAAGATGATCGGCCGCAGTTTCAGGGTCGTCGATCGCCAGCGCCCCGCGCTCGCCCATCTGCGCCAGCAGCCGAGCGACCCGCGACCGCATCGCCATCGGGCCGGCCGCGTGGAACCGCGCGACGAGCTCGGGAAAGCGGTGGAGATCCGTGACCAACAGCCGGTAGACGGCGAGCCCGCGCCCATCGACGAAGAAGCGCGCCATGCCGCGCGCGAAGCGGCGCAGGACGCCCTCGGCGTCGCCTTCGAAGCGCTCGGGGATCCAATCTCCATCCTCCGGGCGGCCGTTCTCGGCCTCCAGGATTTCGGCGAACAGGTTCTCCTTGCTCTCGAAATGCGCGTAGAGCGTCGCCTTGGACACGCCCGCCGTCTTGGCGACGAGGTCCATCGACACCGCCTCGTAGCCGGCCTCGGCGAACAGCCGCTGCGCGGCTTTGAGCATCATTTCCGATTTTCTCGGACTGCCGGACGGCTTCATCGCGACGCGAGTCTCACAATTAGACTAAACCGTTTAGTTTAGTCTTCAAGCAAACGCAAGCGGCGGCCTTCCAGACGGAAGGCCGCTCGCGCGGGTCCGGTCGGCTCGCAAAGATCCAGAGCGATCGGCGATTTGCTGGAAGCGCCTCTATCTATGCCCTCATCCTGAGCCGCCGGCGAAGCCGGCGAGTCGAAGGACGTTGCAGAAGGCACATTAGCGACGTCCTTGGGGCGTCCTTCGAGGCCCTCGCTGCGCGAGGGCGCCTCAGGATGAGGTCAGAGGGCGCCAAAAAGCAGAAGGCTCTAGCGGTCGTTCGACGCCATTTCGGCGCCCAACCCGATCGGGCACGAGACGCCGGTGCCGCCGAGGCCGCAGTAGCCGCCGGGATTCTTGGCCAGATATTGCTGGTGATATCCTTCCGCGAAGTAGAACGGCCCCGCTTCGGCGATCTCGGTGGTGATCGCGCCAAGGCCCTTGGCCTTCAGCGCCGCGCCGAACATCTCCGCCGAACGGCGCGCCGCCTCGGCCTGCTCAGGCGTCGTCCAGTAGATTGCCGAGCGGTACTGCGTGCCGACGTCATTGCCTTGGCGCATGCCCTGGGTCGGATCGTGGTTCTCCCAGAAGAGTTTGAGCAAAGCATCGTAGGAGATCTTGGCCGGGTCATAGGCGACCAGCACGACCTCGGCGTGGCCGGTGCGGCCCGAGCACGTCTCCTCATAGGTGGGATTGGGGGTGAAGCCGCCGGCATAGCCGACGGCGGTCACCCACACGCCCTCCCCGGCCTGCCAGAACTTGCGCTCGGCGCCCCAGAAGCAGCCCATGCCGAAGATCGCCGTCTGGACCCCGGCCGGATAGGGCGGCTGGAGCTCGCGGCCCTTGACGAAATGGTCGCGCGCCGTGGCGATCGGCTGCGCGCGGCCCGGCAGGGCCTCGGCGGCGGAAACGGAACGGGTCTTGGCGGACAAGAAGCTCAGCATGGTCGGCTCCCGTATTGCGATGTCGACCGTCATTCGCGCCGGCGCCGGCGGTTGTTACCTAGCGGATCCGCGACCGCGGCGCGTCGTGATCGGCGCGGCGGCGGGCGAGATAGAATAGCCCGGCCCCGAGCACAGCCAAATCGAGGGTGGCGGGCGCATAGAGCGCGTTGACCACCACCACGTCCCATAGCATCGGCGCCTTCTTGACCACGTAGTCGTGCATCAGCGCGAATTTGGCGGGGGAAGCGTAGGCGAGCACCGTCCCCATCGACGAGAGCTCGATCTTCTGGTCGGCGAGCGAACGGGTGCCGTCGATTACGGCGGCGGCGAAGGCGCCGGCAAGCAGCAGCAGCCCGACCAGACGAAGCGTGAACCGGATCAAACCGCCTCTCCTCTGCGGGCGAGCGGCGCTGGTGTTAACCCAAAGCGCGCCGCCCTGTCCACGCCGCGCTAAGCGCTTATGTCGACGCCGCGCGAAGGGTCGCAGGCTGCTCGACTTGCGCTTGCGCCGCACGGGGTGATATGCGCCGGACCGCGCGCCGACGGCGCTGCGTGGAGGGGTGGCCGAGCGGTCGAAGGCGCACGCCTGGAAAGTGTGTATACGGGAAACCGTATCGCGGGTTCGAATCCCGCCCCCTCCGCCACATCCAAGGCTGTACGCAGGCGTATTCAATCGGTTGATCTCGACGCTCGAGGATCGACCCATAACGCGTCGCGGCCGTCGCCCACGCACCCCAAAGCCAAAATCCGCTTGCAGCAGAAGATCTGATCCCGCGGCTCGCCTCGTCAGAGCCCGACCCGCACGCGGACGTTGGAAAGGGCGCCGAGCATGCGATCGGTCATCCCGTGGGCAAAGTCCTGGACCTCGCTCGGAACGCGTTCGACGTCTTGGGCGATCGTCCCCAGCAACTGCGGCTTGCCGTCCGCAGGCGCGGGATCGACTTGGGGCGTCGGAGGCAGGTCGGCCATGATGACGTCCGGCCCCGAGGGACGCGACTGCGGAACGGGCGGCGCGACCATGACGCTCTTTGGCGCTGGTTTTTGCGTCGGCTTGCGAGGGGGTTGGCCCGTCGGCCTGGAAACCGGCCCCGCCGCCTGCGCTTCGTCCCCGCCGGTTGCGGACGCGGCAAGCGTCAGATGGGCAATCGCAGCCGCCTCCTGGAAGGCGGCGATTTTCGCCTCGTCGTCGGAACGCAGACTTGCCGAGGATTCCGTAACGGCGCGCGCGTCCACCTTCGGGCGCGCCGCCGTCATCGACGGGTCGCCCGCGCGCCAGAAGAAAGCGAACCCGGCGGCGAGCGCAATGGCGACCAGCAATAAAACAGCGACCCCTTGCGACCGCCTTCGCCTTGGTCGCCATGGTGCGTCCGTCGTCGAATAGACTACGTAGGAATCGATCGTCTGCATGTGCGCCCTCGCGTTGGGTCCGACTCTCACGACAAGCGGCGGTCTTTCGTCGTCTTGATGAGTGCAGAATCTTCCCGAGGCGCGACGCTTTCGCGGCCGTTCGGTGGCGAGGCGAGGGCAAAAGACCGCCGCGCGCTTTCGCCGCCGCGCGCCCTTTAGCGGTCGTTGGCGCAAGCGGCGTCAGAGGACTCGCGCTTCGGCCTCATTCGGCGGCGGGGCCTGAATTTGGCTTAGCGCAGCGACGCGTTGAAAGGCCTGTGGTCGGCGGAACTGGGCGCCCGGTTCGATTCCAGGGACCGCTTTTCAGGGGGGCGACCAGAAGAACGAGCTGTGCTTGCCGACGGTGAACCCCGCCCATTGCACGTAGCCGGCATGCAGCGTCGGCCCCGAGGTCCAGTCGAAGCGACTGTCGCCGCCGTTGGCCCGCAATTCCATATGGGCGAGCAGCGGGCCCATCGCAGTTTTGGCGACCGCGTCGAAGTTGACCTGGCCGCGGGTGAAATAGCTGATGTCGCTGGCGTACCGCGGCGCCGTCGGCAATCCGCCGGCGGACGCCCACCATGGCTCGGCGACCTTGCCCACCGCCATCTCAGCCCGGACATAGCCGCTGATCCTCAGGCACGTGTCGGAGCCGGGGATGACAAAGCCGGCGATGTCGCCGTCCTTGCAGACCTTGACGTATTCAGCCGCCGGCGCGCCCTTCCAGGTCGCAAGATCGGCGGCCTGCGCGCCGGCGACGAGCGCCAGCGCGGCCGCCGCGCCAAGCGACAGGCTCCCGCCAGCCTCATGATCGATCGCTCCAACGCGCGCCTTTGACGGCCAACGAGAACTCCTCCTCATGGGCTCCGCTCCGGTGAAGTCGAGGGTCGGACTTTACCGCGGCCCGATTACGCTGCAAGCGCAAGTTCCCTGAATTTCAGCCTCATTGCGCGTTCCCCCGCCGCTTGGCGCCGCCGCCGGCAGCGCCAAAACGGCGGCGTTCGGGCGAAACGCTCGTCCCTTGTCGAAAGTCGCGGCGACTGCCGCTAGAGTGCGCGCGGCAAAGGAGCAGAGCGGCGGCGTGGCGCGAGCGGCGGCGATCGACGGCGGCGAGTGGGCGGGCGCGGGGTCGGCGCCGGTTGCGGACGGCGCGCGCCTGCAGGCGACGCCCCGCCGCGATCGCGGCGCATCCGCCGCGCCGGCGCGCGGCGGTTCCGCCTTCGCCGCGGTTGTATCCCTTGTCATCCATGCGGCGATCGTCGCCGCGGCGGCGTTGAGCCTCGGCGCGCCGCAGCCGACGGGCGCGCCGGACGCGATCGCGGTCGAACTGGTGGCGTCGACCGGCGAGGCGCCGACGCCGGCGCCGGAACGTGAATCGACGCGCGCCGCGCCGGCGCTGCACGACGACGCGACGGCGCCCGCGCCGGCTGGAGCCAACGACGCGACGCCCGTTTCGACGAGCGCCCCGGAGGCGACGGCGCCTCAGCCGACGGACGCTTCCGACGCGATGACGCCGGAGACGGCGAAGACGCCGGAGACGGCCGTTGCGGCGACGCCAAACGCCGACGCCGCCGCGATTCCGGCGCCGCCAGAGTCCGCGGATGCGGCCGGCGCAACTGACGTCGCGCCGCCGTCGCCGCCGCCGTCCCCCGGCGCGGCGCGAGCCGTCGTCGCGCCCGCTCCGCCTGCGCCGCGGCCGCAACGGACGGCCGTGGCGCCCGAGGCCGACTTCGCCGCCGCGATCGCAACGCCGCGAGCCGAACCGAGACGGCTGCCGACAACGGCGCGAGCCGCCGCCCGCCTCGAGCCTGCGGCGCGGCCGTCCGGCGCGCGCGCCGCGGCGAGCGCTGCAAGCCCGCCGGCGCCGGCGCGCGGCGCGGCCGAGCTCGCCGCCTATCGCAGCGCGCTGCTGGCGAAGATCTGGGGCGCCGCGCGCTATCCGGAAGCGGCGCGCGAGCGCGGCGCAACCGGCGTCACGACGGTGCGCTTCGCGCTCGACGGCCTAGGCGCGGTGACGCTTGCCGATCTCGCGCAGTCGAGCGGCGATCGCGCGCTTGACGACGAAGCTTTGGCGGCGGTGCGGCGGGCGAGCCCGCTGCCGCCCCCGCCCGCCGGCGCGCCGCGCGCCTATTCGGCCCCGATCCGCTTCGAGCTACGGTAGATCCGCGCACGCAAGGCCGCGCCGCCGATACGCTCGACGAACCGGATCAGCAGGAGGAAATGGCCTTTCGAGCCGTCACATCGCCGCCGCCACAGCGTTACAAGCGGCCGAACAGGCGGGGCGCATGTATGACAAAGAAGGGGGTTCCTGTGGAAATCGGGGAAGAACCTGCGCGGGGCCGCCCAAAATTTCATCGCCGATATCGCATACTTGGCGGCTGGCCAAGCGCGTGCCTGACAATTCTATCGATTATTGATTTCTAGTCTTTGATACCGTTAGGATCGAGGCGTCTAGAGCCTAATGCACACTTACACTTGACAAGTCGAAATCGTTAGGTTAAGTTTTCGTTACAGTTTAACAAAGGTCGTGCGCAGGCGCCAGTCTTGCGGCAGGGGCCGAAGCTCAGCGAGTATTTAGTCTGTTATTTTGACCGGGCGATAGCTGGGTCGAGGTTGGTGGTGTGACAAATCGACGCGCTGGAGCCAGTGGCGTGTCGCAGCGCGGAGTTTGTGGAGTGCGTTGTGGCCGGCAAGAACGTCACCACTCTGAACGGCCAGTTGGCGCCCCTGCGCGGACCATCCCCTATTGATTCGGCGATTGGGTTTGATCGTCACCGACTGCCGCCGTCGACGAATCCGCCGCGACGCAGAATCGGCGACGAAGGCCTGACGGCGCGCGACGACGACGGCGCTGAACCTCTGCCGAGCCGGACGCTATTGCTCATCGACGACGTGCGTTTGCGGCGCGAGTGTCTGTTTCATCTTTTGCGCGCGGAGCTACCCGAATTCGACGTGCTGGCGTTCGCGTCGACGCAGCCGCCTGAAACCTGGGCAGCCGCGTCTCCGGACATCGTTCTCGCCCGCGAACCGTCAGGCGAATCTGACGATGGGCCGCCAATCTGCGAGATCGTCGCCGCCGCGAATGGCGCTCCCGTATTGCTGCTGACGGAATCGGATAGCGACGACAACGCGCCGGCGGCCGACGAACCCGGCGTGGCAGGACGATTTCCGACGGCTTGCGGCTCAGACCTGCTGATCGCCGCGATTCAACTCGTTCTGGCGGGTGGACGGTTTCAGATCCCCGTCCGCGCCGCCGGCAAGACGGCGTGGCGCCCACATTCGGGCTCCACGGGATAACGTAAACGGCGCCGACCGTGCGGCAGCGGATTCGGCGACGGGAGGGAAGCGCTCAGTCTCATCGAGTTTAGACTCTTGGGGGGATGTCCATGTTGGCGCAGCTTGCGAGATCCGCCGTTGCCTCGTCGCATCCAATCCACGGCGAAGACACGTTCGGGCGCGAGACGTCATCCTGGCGAGTGGCGCTGGTCGCGCCGCCAGGCCTGTTTCGCGATGGTTTTGCGCATCTCATCGCGACCTGTGTCGCCGATATCCGCCTCGAATGTTGCGACAGAGTCGAGGACGTCGTGCCCGGCCCGACTCGGCTCGGCCTGCTCGCATTCGACCCCGCCACGTGCAGTCGACAAGCGCTGAGCGCCAGAATTGAAGCGCTGCGCGCGCGCTGCGACGGCGCGCCAATCGGCGTCGTGATCCCGGACGATCGCACTTCCGACGCCGCCGGCCTCGGCGCGCTTGGCGTCGTCGGCGCCGTTTCGCTCTCCTCAGGCATGGAGATCGCAGTTGCGGCGGTGCGTCTGATGTTGGTCGGCGGCTATTGCCTGCCGCCGGAAACCCCGCCTGCGGCGGCGCGGCCCATCCTAAGTCCCGACGCGGAAGAAGCCGCGACGCAGCCTCTGTCCGGAGACGCGAGCGCCGCCGACGAGCGCGCAAGTGTCCGAGACGACCTCACCGCCCGCGAGCGCGACGTGCTGCACAGCCTGCGCTCCGGCAATCAGAACAAGATCATCGCCTACGAGCTCGGCATTTCCGAGAGCACGGTCAAGGTCCACCTGCGCAACATCATGAAGAAGCTGAACGCTTCGAACCGCACCCAGGTGGCGCTCGGCGCGTCGCTGCCGTTCGAACCCGGCAGGATTCGTCCCCGCTCGCCGATCGAGACCAACGGCGCGGAGACCCTGCGCGCGCCGACGAGCGCCGTCGCAATCGCCGAAAACGCGCGCGCGGACGTCAGCGTCGCAATCTAGAGCGCATTGCTGTTGGGCGGATACAGCGCCGCGGCGTCCCTTCTCCCCGTTTGCGGGCGGAGGGGATTGTCGCACTGCAGGTCGAACTTCGTGCAACGCGCTCCGGCTCTCCGCAAATCCCGATGAGCCGCGCCGCCGCAACCGGCGCAAACGCGCGCGCCCGGGGACCCCCACGTAATCGAGTCCTCAGTCGGCCCCGCCGCTGCGCGACGGGGGGCGGGCGGCGATGGTCACGCGCCCGCCCCCTCGGGACCAATCGTCAGTGGTTGCCGTTGCCGTTGCCGTTGCCGCTGCCGTGGTTGCCGTTGCCGTTGCCGTTGCCGTTGCCGTTGTTGGCGTTGCCGTTGCCGTTGTGGTTGCCGTTGCCGGAGCCGACGTTCAAGTTGCCGTTGCCGTTGCCGTTATCGGCGCCGGTGTTGCCGTTGCCGTTGCCGTTCCCGTTGTAGTTGCCGACATTGCCGTTGCCGTTGCCATTGCCGTTACCGGAGCCTGGCGGGAGGGGATTGGGGGGGGTACAGGAAGTGCACGGAGTGGTTGAAGGCGGCACGCTCGCCGTCGTGGTCCCGTTGTTGATGTTGCCATTGCCGCCGCCCGGCGGCGTGGTCAGGTCGATCGCCATCGGGTTTTCCGCTTCGACGAGCAGGTAGTCGGCCGGACAAACGCCGCCTGCCTTAGCCGGGATGGATGGCCCCGTGTGCGGGGGCTTCGGCATGCAGACGCCGACGTGCGGCGGTTTCGTCACGAGCTGCGCGGCGCTTGCCGGCGACCCTGCAGGGATCGCCACGCCGGCCAGAAGGACCGCCGCGAAGAATGGCGTCCCGGAGATGTGAAGACTGCGAAGACGGATCATAGCGCACCTCGCTGATTTTTGCTGATGACCGCTAACGCTCCATTCTGGCGCCATCGCGCGGCGGACAAAGCTGACTGTTCGGCTGAGGCGCAGGGGCGCATTCGCCGCGCCGCTCTTCAAAGCGCGAAAGCGCGCTAGCCCGAAGGGCTTAGCTCGAAGCGTCGGCGAATGACCGTCTCGCCGCGCGCGAAAGCGATGCAGTCGCGCGCGAGCAGTCGATTGACCGTTGACGCGGCGGAGGCTAGACGGTCTCGCATCATTTCGGCGACGAACAGATCCGTGGCGTGAATTTTTCGCTGGGGATACTGGGGATAATTGTCGGCGCCTTGACGGCGCTCAGAGCTCGCACAGCCAAAAGTACGATAGAGAAGTTCAGAGAGGCGGGGGGACGCCATCGGTGGCCGACCGCGACGTTGCAACTTTCCAGTGACCGGTTAGCGGCGAGTTAAGCTTTCATCGGCACGCTGGAGCCTTGGAATCTCGGCAGGCCCAATCAATGTTCTCCACTTCGGGATCGACAGCGGCTTCATTCGCCGTGACGCTGGTTGCTTGCGCCTTGACAGGCTGCGCCGCCGCCCAGTCGCCTCAGGCGATCGCATATTCGGACGTCGGCTCGCAGCGCGCCATGCCGGCGGGCGCGAAAGCGGAAAAGATCCCTTTCGGCGAGCCGACGAGCGTGCCGCTCGGCTATTACCAACTGTGCGTGGACCGTCCCAACCTGTGCCAGGCTCGCGGCGGCCGCCTGCCCGTCACGCGCGATGGCAGCGTGCTCGCCAGCAGCGCGGCGATGACTCAGCTCGCCGCGGTCAACGACGACGTCAACGCGAGCATTCACCCGAACTACAGCGAAGATTGGACGCCAGGCCGACCGGTCGGCGACTGCAAGGACTTTGCGATGACCAAGCGTCAGCGGCTGATCCAGGCCGGCTGGCCCTCCTCCGCCGTGCCGACCGCCATCGTGCGCACGCGAACCGGCGAGAAGCACCTCATCCTCGTCGCACGGACCAGCGCCGGGGATTACGTGCTCGACAATCTGGACCCCCGCGTGACGCCGTGGACGAACGCGTCCTACGCGTGGGAGAAGATTCAGTCGCCGGCAGGCGGCCTCGACTGGCGCAGCTTCTGACCCTCCGCAGCCGGCGGGCGCGAAGCCCGCCGGCTTGGCTTCCACGCTGACAAGCGGCCCGGCTACTTGTTGCCGTTGTTGTTGCCGTTGCCGTTGCCGGTGTTGCCGTTGCCGTTGTGGTTGCCGCCGTTGTGATTGCCGTTGCCGTTGCCGTGGTTGTGGTTGCCGTTGCCGTTGCCGCCGTTGTGATTGCCGTTGCCGTTGCCGACGTTGCCGTTGCCGTTGCCGTTGCCGCTGTTGTGATTGCCGTTGCCGTTGCCGACGTTGCCGTTGCCGTTGTTGTTTCCGGAATTACCATTGCCGTTATTATTGCCAATATCGTTGTTTCCGTTGTTCTTTCCGGTGTTGTTGTTTCCGTTATTATTGCCAATATCGTTATTGCCCCCGTTGTGGTTGCCTATGTCGTTGTTTCCTGAATTGTAATTGCCAACGTCGTTGTTTCCTGAATTGTAATTGCCAGTGTCGTTGTTTCCTGAATTGAAGTTGCCGCGATCGTTATTGCCGGTGTTGCCGAACCCGGCGTCGTTAACGCCGGTGTTGCCGTTGTTGCCGGCGCCGCCAGAACTCCGGCCGCCCACGCTGGCCAAGCTCGAAGTCCCTCCTCCTCCGCCACCGCCGTTGTGCGGGACGAATTCGCTCCATGCGGTCGGAGTCTCCCATGCGATCAGAACGTAACCTGGCGGACACGCTTCGCCGCCCGAAAGCCGCGCCATTGGCGCCGCGAGGCCAGCGGGCGCGGGCCCGCACACGAACTGCGCCGCATGCGCAGCGGACGTTGAAAGGAAGAGCGCCGACGCAGCGCCGACCAGGACGGCGACGCAGGCTGCGCTCGAAAGCGCCGATTGCCGGATTCCCATAGCGACCCCCAATGCGAAGCGTCGATGCGAAGCGCGGCGACCCGCCGGATGACGAGGTCTCCCGGCGGCCCGACGACGCGGGCGAGAGGCGGCGCGCGTCGATCGACAGTCACGAAGCGGAGGATGGCGGACCGGCAAAGGCGCCGAAAGCCGCCTATAGGAGGTACGCACGACGCCGAACGCCACGGCGGCGGAGGCCAAACAGGGCGGCGAGGCGCGAGGCGGGCGGCGCCTCAGCCTAACGAGGTACGCCGCCGCGGTCGCGGACGAGAAATCGGCGAGAGCGGGCGGACGCGTCTCATTCGGCTTCGCCAGCGCGTCGTCGCGCCGAAGCGGAAGCTGAGGCGGAACAAGCCGTTGCACGGCCGAGGTCAATCCGCGGCCGACCAGACGATGAGCCGACCGCAGGGCCGCGGGCCGCCGCGCGCCGACGGCGGCGCGACGGCTCGCGTCGCTTCTACCGACCGTCTACGCCAAATGCGGTATCCGCGTCGAAGCTCTCGACCATTTGGATTAGTCGCCCGCTGTTCTGCGGAAGTCATTCGCGCAGCGCGCTCGTCGCGGGGTCGTATACCGATCGAATTGCCTCACCCGTATAGACGACTATGAGCCTCGACACACGGGGGCATACTCGGGCGGCAGTGCGGGAAAGGCCCCGCATGCTGGCGCTGAGATGCCGCGGGTATTGCAATACATAATCGCGACCGCCCAGCGCCAGATTTCAACAGAAGAGGGAACGTCATGAACAAGATTCTGGCCTCGGTCGCCGCTCTGGCGCTCATTGTCGCTTCCGCTTCGTTTGCCCCCGCCTCGGCATTCTCTGTCGGGTCTGGCAACGGCAACGGCAACGGCAATATCGGCATCGCCAACGGCAACGGCAACGGCAACGCGAATACCGGCGCCTTCAACGGCAATGGCAACGGCAACGGCAACTTCGGCGCGCTGAACGGCAACGCCAACGGTAACCTCAACGCTGGGATCGCCAATGGCAATGGCAACGGCAACGGCAACGTCGGCGTCGCCAACGGCAACGTCAACGGCAACGCCAATTTGGGCATCGCCAACGGCAACGCCAACGGCAACCACAACTTCGGCGCGCTGAACGGCAACGTCAACGGCAACGCCAATTTGGGCATCGCCAACGGCAACGCCAACGGCAACCACAACTTCGGCGCGCTGAACGGCAACGTCAACGGC
>JBEKVR010000022.1:0-44844 GCA_049513815.1 Roseiarcus sp.
GGTTCCGCGCCGAGACGTGGCCGACCGAGCGCGCGCGTTACGAGGCGCTGGCGCACTGGGGCCAGAGCCCCGAGACGATGGTGATCTCCTGCTCCGACTCGCGCGTCGATCCGCAGACGGTGTTCGGCGCCGTGCCGGGCGAAATGTTCGTGCTGCGCAACATTGGCGGGCTGGCGCCGCCCTACGAGCCCGACGGCGGCCATCACGGCGCCAGCGCGGCGATCGAGTTCGGCGTGCGGGTGCTGAAGGTCAAGCGGCTGGTCGTGCTCGGCCACGGCCAATGCGGCGGCGTGCGGGCGATGGCCTATGGCGCGCCGCCTGAGGCGCGCGACTTCGTCGCCCAATGGGTCGACATCGCCCGGCCGGCGCTGTTCGCCGCGGCGGGGGCGGACGAGAATTCGCGGCTGACGGCGATCGAGGCCGCCGTGGTGCGGCTGTCGCTAAGCAATCTGATGACCTTCCCCTGGGTCCAGGAGGCGGTCGCGGCCGGCCGGCTGACGCTCTACGGCTTCCGCTTCGACATCCACACCGGCGTGCTGATGAAGGTCGAGGCCGACGGCGAACGGCCGGTCGAATAGGCGAGCGCTGGCGCGCAAGGCGGCCGCGGACTAGGCTCGCCGCATGAACGAAACCGCGCGCCCCCTCGTCGCGCCGACGCGTGTGACCGCGCGGGCGCTGATCGTCGGCGAGCGCATCGACACCGTCGGGCTCGAGCGGCCGGACACGATCTCGGCGCTGCCGCTCGCCTTTCGCGTCGGCGTCGGCGGCATGGTGGCGCTGTTCCGCTTCGGCGTCGCGGTGATGGTCGGCCTGACGCCGCTCGAGGAGGAGCACACGCTGGCGAGCCTCGCCGCGCGCGTCTCCGGCGTCCGCGCGCGCGGCGACGACGAAACGGCCGTGTTCGAGATCGCGCCCGAGACTGACGCGCCGAGCGACAGCAGCGGCCCGATCCGCGTCAAGGACCTTTCGCCCGCCCGCTTCCTCGTCATCGCCGACGCGCTCGCCAAGACGGTCGCGTTGGCGCGCGACGAGCGCGAGATCAACAAGGTCTTCGACGTCATCGAGCCGTTCGCTCGCCAGCTCGCCCAAACCGGCCGGCCGCCGTTCCGCCGTCGCGCGATGCTGAAGCTGATTGGCCAGGCGCTGCTCGCCCAGCACCGCGTCACCGGCCGCGTCGCGGTCGAAGAAAAGCCGGACGTGCTGTGGGACCGCCCCGATCTCGAGCGCCTCTACGCGCGGCTCGAAGACGAATACGAGCTGAAGGAGCGCGGCGGCGCGCTCAAGCTCAAGCTCGACGTCATCGTCGAGACCGCGCACGCGATGACCGAGATGATCGACGCCGACCGCGCCACGCGGCTGGAGCTCGCCGTCGTCGCGCTGATCGTGCTCGAACTCGTCGCCTCGATCGTCGAGATCGCGCTGCTGTGGCGGGCGGGGTAGGGCTGCGTTCTCCCGCAAGCGGGAGAAGGAACGCGCATCGCGTCCGCTCGCCGAGCGCGCTAAGCTCGCGCCTCTCTCGAATCGCACGGCAATCCCTCCCTCATGCGCCATTCTTTGCTTCTTCAGCCCGTCGCGGCGGGCCTCGTGGCGGCCTTTGTCGGCTTCGCCAGTTCGTTCGCGGTCGTCCTCAAGGGGCTTTCGGCGGTCGGCGCCAATGACGCGCAAGCCGCGTCCGGCCTGATGGCGCTGGCGATCGCGATGGGCGTCGCCGGCGTCGTGCTGAGCGTTGCAACCCGCATGCCGGTCGCGGCGGCGTGGTCGACGCCGGGCGCCGCGTTGCTCGCCGCGACCGGCGCGACGGCGGGCGGCTTCTCCGAAGCGGTGGGCGCCTTCCTCGTCGTCGGCCTGCTGTTCGTCGCGGCCGGGCTGATCCGCCCGTTCGGCCGGCTGGTGGCGGCGATTCCCCCGACGCTGGCCAACGCGATGCTCGCCGGCGTGCTGTTCGGCCTCTGCCTCGCGCCGATCCGGGCGCTCGCCGAAGCGCCGCTCGCCGCCGCCGCGATCATCGCCGCCTGGTTCCTCGTCTCGCGCTGGAAGCGGCTCTACGCCACGCCCGCCGCGGCGATCGTCGCGCTGATCCTGATCGGCTTTTCCGGCTCGGGCGGCGGGCTCGACCTCGCCGGATTGACGCCGCGCGCGGTGTGGACGACGCCCGTATTCTCGCTCGGCGCGATGGTTTCGCTGGCGCTGCCGTTGTTCATCGTCACCATGGCGTCGCAGAACCTGCCCGGCGCGGCGGTGCTGGCCGCCTACGGCTACCGGCCGCCGCCCGGGCCGCTGATCGCCGCGACCGGCGCCTTCACCGTGCTCGCCGCGCCGTTCGGCGGCCATTCGGTCAATTTGAGCGCGATCGCCGCCGCTCTGTGCGCTGGCGAGGATGCGTCGCCCGATCCGTCGCGGCGCTGGATCGCCGATCCTGGTCGAGGCGGTGGCCGGCCTGGCGCTGCTCAACGCTTTCGGCGGCGCCTTGAGCGGCGCGCTCGCCGACGCCTCCGAGCGCGAGGCGGCGCTGGCGACCTTCCTCGTCACCGCCTCCGGCGTCAGCTTCTTTGGCGTCGGCGGCGCGTTCTGGGGTCTCATCGTCGGCGCGGCGTTCCTCACCCTCGACCGCGCGCGCGACAAGCGTGCGCCGGCGAGAACGCCTTAAGCCGCGTAGAGCCAGTCGAGTCGCTTCAGCACGCCTTCGGGGCCGAGCGCGCGCATCGTCAGGTCGCGCGCCAGGGCGAACGGGCCGGAGAGATGGTAGATGCGCCCCTGCATCGACGCCTCGCGCTGGACGCGATTGGCGCGCGCGACGCGGTCGGCGGAATAGGCGGCGAGCGCGGCTTCGACGTCGTCCGTTTCGCCGAGGCGGCGGGCGAGCGCGTCGGCGTCCTCGATCGCCTGCGCCGCGCCCTGGGCGAGAAACGGCGTCATCGGATGCGCCGCGTCGCCGATCAGCGCGATGCGGCCGAAGGCGAAACGGTCGAGCGGCGGCCGCAGCATCAGCGGCCAGGCGCGCCAGCGTTTCGGCGCGGCGATCAGGTCGCGCGCGTCATGCGACCAGTCGCGAAAAGCGCGGTCGAGCGTCTCGCGGTCGGCCTCGCCGTCCCACGGATCGTCGCCAGTCGTTTGCGACCCTGCCGCGCTGCGCCAGTTCGATTCGATCACTGCGACGAGGTTGATCAGCGAGCCGCCGCGCAGGGGGTAGTGGACGAGATGGGCGCGCGGCCCGAGCCGCAGCGTCACCTCGTTGTCGCGCCAGCGCGGCGCGACCCATTCGGCCTCGACCGTGGCGCGGAACGCCACGCGGTACGAAAACTGCGGCGCGTCGCTCTCGCCGCGCCCCAGGCGCGTGCGCACCAGCGAGCGCAGTCCGTCGGCGCCGACGATCGTCTCGCCGCTCTCGCGCAGGCTGACCGCGCCGCGCTTGAGGCCGACCGAGGCGGCTTCCGCTTCGCTGGCGACGCAGGCGACTTCGGCCCCGAAGTGCAGCGCGACCTGGCCGGTCGCCGCCGCGGCTTCGGCGAGGATGCGGTGCAGGTCGACGCGATGGACCGCCAGATAGGGCGCGCCCCAGCGCCGCTCGGCGGCCACGACCGGCAGCCGCGCCAGCTCGGCGCCGTCCGCGCCGCGCAGGACGCGCACCGCGCGCGGGGCCATGGCCACTTCGCGCGCCGCCGCCAGTGCGCCGAGCCGCTCCAGCGCCCGCGTCGCGTTGGGCGTCAGTTGCAGGCCGGCGCCGAATTCCTGCAGGGCGGGCGCGCGCTCGAACACGTCGACGCCAAACCCCCGGCGCGCTAGCGCCAGGGCGGCGGCGAGGCCGCCGATCCCGGCGCCGACGACGAGGGCGCGGCGGGTCACGGCTTCAGGCCGCGTCGCCGAGCTCGCACTCGGGGGGAATCGAATGCGGGCCGAGGCTGGCGTCGTAGACGAAGCGGGTCGCGCAATAGGGGCAGATCGCCTCGGCGTCGCCGCCCATGTCGATGAAGACGTGCGGGTGGTCGAACGGCGGCCGCGCCCCGGTGCACATGAATTCCCTGACGCCGACCCGGATCGTCGCCGCGCCGGGGTCGTTGTGGAAGTGCGGAATGCTGTGATCGGCCATCGCCGGCTGTCCCTCGAGGCTTTGCGCCGCCCGGTTTAAGCACGTTCGTCGCGGCGAGGGTAGCCCGCTTCGCCGCCGCCGCGGACAGGGGCGGCGGCGCCGTCGAGCCGCTTGCTTTTGGCGTAGACCCGTCGCAGCATAGGTTAACAATAAGTTGAAAGCGGACGGCCGCCGGCGGTGGCCAAGTCGCGCAATTGTCGGCCGGGCTTGGGTTTCGGGGGCGTGAGATGGGGCGTCGCTATTCGAGGATCGCCGCCGCAGCGGCGACCGCGGCCCTCGTTGCGGGCTGCGCTTACAACGATCATTTCGACAATCGCGTCGATCGCTTCGATATCGCTTCAGAGCAGGCGCGCGATCAGATGATCCTCACCAACATCGTGCGCGCGAGCAAGGCCGAGCCGCTCGCCTTCCTGCAGATCGGCAAGGTCACCGGCGTCAATTCGAGCTCGAACCAAATGGGCCTTCCGTCACTGATCCTCGGGTCGGGTATGCCGCTTGTGTCCAAAGCCGGGACAGTAGTTCCCGCCGTTCAAGGGGCTCATTTCCTCGATCAGCAGTGGGTGTTCGGCGCCAATCCCGGCGCCTCGGGCTTCTCCGCCAATTCGCTGACCACCAGCGGTTCGACCACCTTCGACGTCAATCCGTCGGAGACCAAGGACTTCTATCGCGGCCTGCTGCTGACGGTCGAGCCGGAGACGCTCGCTTTCTTCCTTCAGCAGGGCGTGGCGCCGGAACTGCTGTTCTATCTCTTCACCGACAAGATCGTCGAAGAGAAGGCGGGCCGCGTCACCCAATACGTCAACGACCCGCTCGACCCGGAGTCGTTCCACGGCTTCCAGCACTATGTCGAGCTGGCGATGACCTACAGCATCGTCGCCGAACCCGAACCTGGCGCCAAGGCGAAGTCGTCCAACAATAGCAAGAAGGGCCCCGGCGCAGACAAGAACGGCGGCGCCAGCGACGCCTCCAGCCAGGATACGCAAGGCCCCGATTGGCGGCTGTGCTTCGACCGCTCCGCCTGGGGACCGGACGCCAAGTTCGCCGACAATCATCCGATGTGCGGCTCGCACGAGAAGCTCGCCAACCCACGCATGGTGACCTTCCGTGATCGCAAGGGCGAGCTGGTCAAACTGCAGGTCTTCCCGCGCTCGACCTTCGCGATCTTCCAGTATCTCGGTCGCATCGTCGCCGCTGGCGACGCAGGCGAGATCAAGTTGAAGACCGCGGACGCAATCGGCTATGGGTCGCTGCAGGACGACCGGCTGTTCGTGCTCAACCGCAGCGGCTCCGGTTCGTGTTTCGTCGCCGTCGATTACGGCGGCGGCGGCTATTGCGTCCCCGACGACGCGATCAACACCAAGCGCATCCTCGGCCTGCTGGCGCAACTGCTGGCGCTCAACACCTCGGTGCGCGACATCTCGCTGACGCCGGAAGTGCGGCTGATACAGTAGCGGAGGCGCGCCCGATCCCCTTGTCGTTCGAGACGCGCTGCTGACGCGGCGCTCCTCACGACGAGGGGATCGGTCGCTTGGATTCTCCCACCGCCCGCATCCAGAGCCGCCTGCGCAGCAAGGTCCCGATCCGGGCGTCCTCATCGTGAGGAGTCTGAGCAGCAGGCGTCTCGAAGCTCTGCGTCCTCATCGTGAGGAGCCTGCGAAGCAGGCGTCTCGAACGACGAGGACGTCCGCTCGCGATCGTCTTCGCCGAACGTGGCCGATCTCCTTGTCGTTCGAGACGCGCCGCTGACGCGGCGCTCCTCACGACGAGGGGATCGGGAGTTTGAGATCCTCGCGACGGGGGGATCGGAATGTTTCGCAGATAAACGGAAAACGAAGCTCGCGACGAGAATGGAACGGCCGTTCGGCCGCCCCGCACTATAGCTTCATCGCTTCCTTGAGCTCGCGCAGGCGGTCGAGCTTCTCCTGCCACAGGCGCTTCTGCTCGTCGGGCGCGTCGGCGAGGTCTTCCTCGGTGTCGCGGATTTCCTGGTCGAGGCGGGCGGCGTCGAGCTCGCCTTCCGGCAAGGCGGTCTCGGCGAGCACGATCAGGCCGGTTGGGCTGACGTCGGCGAACCCGCCGCGCACGAAGATCCGCTTTTGCTTGCCTGCGGCGTCTTCGATCGCGATCACGCCCGGCTTCAGCGTCGCCATCACCGGCGCGTGGTCCTTGAGCACGACGAAGTCGCCCTCGCTGCCCGGCACCAGCACCGATGCCGCCGGGCCGCTGAACATCTGCTTGTCGGGCGAGACGAGCTCGAAGTGAAAGGTGGCCATCGTGTTTCCTCGCGGGCTCTGTGCGGGCGGCGTTTAGGCCGCCTCGGCCGCCAGCTTCTGCGCCTTCTCCACCGCCTGCTCGATCGTGCCGACCATGTAGAAAGCGGCCTCGGGCAGGTGGTCGTATTTGCCTTCGAGGATGCCCTTGAAGCCCTTGACCGTGTCCTCGATCTTCACCTGCACGCCGGGCGTGCCGGTGAACACCGCCGCCACGTCGAACGGCTGCGAAAAGAAGCGCTCGATCTTGCGTGCGCGGGCGACGGTGAGCTTGTCCTCTTCCGACAGCTCGTCCATGCCGAGAATGGCGATGATGTCCTGCAGCGCCTTGTAGCGCTGCAGCACCTGCTGCACTTGGCGGGCGACGCCATAGTGCTCCTCGCCGACGACGGCGGGCGTCAGCATCCGCGAGGTCGAGTCGAGCGGGTCGACCGCGGGGTAGATGCCCTTTTCGGCGATTGAGCGCGACAGCACGGTGGTCGCGTCCAAGTGGGCGAACGACGTCGCCGGCGCCGGGTCGGTCAAGTCGTCGGCGGGCACGTAGATCGCCTGCACCGAGGTGATCGAACCCTTGGTGGTGGTGGTGATGCGCTCCTGCAGCGCGCCCATGTCGGTGGCCAGCGTCGGCTGGTAGCCGACCGCCGACGGCATGCGGCCGAGCAGCGCCGAGACTTCCGATCCCGCCTGCGTGAAGCGGAAGATGTTGTCGATGAAGAACAGCACGTCCTGGCCCTGATCGCGGAAATGCTCGGCGACGGTGAGGCCGGAAAGCGCCACGCGCATGCGCGCGCCCGGCGGCTCGTTCATCTGGCCGAACACCAGCGCGCATTTCGACGTCACGCTCGGATCGGGATTCTTGGGATCGGCGTTGACCTTCGACTCGATGAACTCGTGATAGAGGTCGTTGCCTTCACGGGTGCGCTCGCCGACGCCGGCGAACACCGAATTGCCGCCGTGGGTCTTGGCGACGTTGTTGATCAGCTCCTGGATCAGCACCGTCTTGCCGACGCCGGCGCCGCCGAACAGGCCGATCTTGCCGCCCTTGGCGTAGGGCGCGAGCAGGTCGACGACCTTGATGCCAGTGACGAGAATCTGCGCGTCCGTCGACTGCTCGACATAGGAAGGCGTCGGCTGATGGATGGCGCGGCGTCCCTCGTTCGGCACCGGTCCGGCCTCGTCGACGGGGTCGCCGATGACGTTGATGATGCGCCCGAGCGTGCCCGCGCCGACCGGCACGGTGATCGGCTGGCCGGTGTCGCTCACCTCCTGGCCGCGCACCAGGCCTTCCGAGATGTCCATCGCGATGCAGCGCACCGTGTTCTCGCCCAGGTGCTGCGCCACTTCGAGCACGAGGCGCGAGCCGTTGTTCGTCGTCTCGAGCGCGTTGAGAATCGCCGGCAGTTCGCCGTCGAACGACACGTCGACGACGGCGCCGATCACCTGGGTTACGCGGCCGGTGGAGTTCGCGGCATTGGCCATTTGCAGACGTCCTCGTTTCAATTCGCTTTTTCGCCGCCGACGCGGCAGGTTGGGGTCAGAGCGCCTCGGCGCCCGAGATGATTTCGATCAGTTCCTTGGTGATGATCGCTTGGCGGGTGCGGTTGTAGCGAAGCGTGTATTTCTTCACCATCTCGCCGGCGTTGCGCGTGGCGTTGTCCATCGCGCTCATCTGCGCGCCGAAGAACGAGGCGACGTTCTCCAGCAGGGCGCGATAGATGCGCACCGTAACGGCGCGCGGCAGCAGTTGAGAGAGGATCTCGCCTTCGTCGGGCTCGTAATAATACACCGGCCCAGCCTCCTCGCGTTCGCCGAGCTCGGCGGGAATGAGCTGCTGGGCGGTCGGGATCTGCGTGACGACCGACTTGAAACGGGCGTAGAACAGGGTGCAGACGTCGAACTCGCCCGTCTCGAACATCTCCAGCACGCGCTTGGCGATCGGCTGCGCGGTGGCGAAGGTCACCGTGCGCGCGCCGCGCAGATCGATCTGGCCGATGATCGCCTTCTCGTGGGTGCGGCGAAGCTGGTCGTAGCCCTTCTTGCCGATGCAGAGAATCTTGACCGTCTTGCCCTCGGCCGCCAGCGCGTTGGCGCGGTCGCGCGCGAGGCGGACGATCGAGGTGTTGAAGGCGCCGCACAGGCCGCGCTCGCCGGTGCAGACGACCAGCAGATGGGTTTTGTCCGAGCCGTTGCCGCCGAGCAGCGGCAGCGCGGTCGCCCCCGGCGGCACGCCGGCGGCGAGATTGGCGAGCACCGTCTCCATCCGCCGTGCGTAAGGGCGCGCCGCCTCGACCGCGCTCTGGGCGCGGCGCAGCTTCGAGACGGCGACCATCTGCATCGCCTTGGTGATCTTCTGCGTCGACTTGACGGAGGCGATCCGGTTTCTCAGGTCCTTTAGGGACGGCATCGCGGCGCTCGGTTAGCAGATCAGGCGAAGGTGGCGGCGAAGGCGTCGACCGCGCTCTTCAGCTTGGCCTCGACGTCGCTCGGCAGATCGGTGGTGGAGCGGATCTTCTCGAGGATGTCGGCGTGCTTCGAGCGCAGCGTCGACAGCAGGCCGTCCTCGAACGGGCGCACCTTGGCGAGTGGCAGCTTGTCGAGGTAGCCGTTGACGCCGGCGTAGATCACGCAGACCTGTTCTTCCATCTTCAGCGGCGAGAACTGCGGCTGCTTGAGGAGTTCGGTCAGGCGGGCGCCGCGGTTGAGCAGGCGCTGGGTGACCGCGTCGAGGTCGGAGCCGAACTGCGCGAAGGCGGCCATCTCGCGGTACTGGGCGAGCTCGCCCTTGATCTTGCCGGCGACCTTCTTCGTCGCCTTGGTCTGCGCCGACGAGCCGACGCGCGACACCGACAGGCCGACGTTCACCGCCGGGCGGATGCCCTGGTAGAACAGGTCCGTCTCGAGGAAGATCTGGCCATCGGTGATCGAAATGACGTTGGTCGGGATATAGGCCGAGACGTCGTTGGCCTGGGTCTCGATCACCGGCAGAGCGGTCAGCGAGCCCGAGCCAAAGTCCTTGTTGAGCTTGGCGGCGCGCTCGAGCAGGCGGGAGTGGAGATAGAACACGTCGCCGGGATAGGCTTCGCGGCCCGGCGGGCGGCGCAGCAACAGCGACATCTGGCGATAGGCGACCGCCTGCTTGGACAGGTCGTCGTAGATGATGACCGCGTGCATGCCGTTGTCGCGGAAATACTCGCCCATCGCGCAGCCGGAGAAGGGCGCGAGGTACTGCATCGGCGCCGGGTCGGAGGCGGTGGCGGCGACGATGATCGAATATTCGAGCGCGCCGTGCTCTTCGAGCACCTTGACGAACTGGGCGACGGTCGAGCGCTTCTGGCCGATCGCGACATAGACGCAATAGAGCTTCTTGGTCTCGTCGCCGCTCTGGTTGAGCGCCTTCTGGTTGAGGATGGTGTCGAGCGCGATCGCTGTCTTGCCGGTTTGGCGGTCGCCGATGATCAGCTCGCGCTGGCCACGGCCAATCGGGATCATCGAGTCGATCGCCTTGAGGCCAGTCGCCATCGGCTCGTTCACCGAGCGGCGCGGAATGATGCCGGGCGCCTTGACGTCGACGCGTGCGCGCTTGTCGGCGACGATCGGGCCCTTGCCGTCGATCGGATTGCCGAGCGCGTCGACGACGCGGCCGAGCAGGCCCTTGCCGATCGGCACTTCGACGATCGCGCCGGTGCGCTTGACCGTTTGGCCTTCCTTGATCTCGCGGTCCTCGCCAAAGATGACGATGCCGACGTTGTCGCTTTCGAGATTGAGCGCCATGCCGCGCGCGCCGTTCTCGAACTCGACCATCTCGCCGGCCTGAACCTTGTCGAGGCCGTAGGCGCGCGCGATGCCGTCGCCGACGGAAAGGATCTGGCCGACCTCCGTCACTTCCGCTTCGGCGCCGAAATTGGCGATCTGGGTCTTGAGAATGGAGGAAATTTCAGCGGCGCGGATGTCCATCAGCCGACCTCTTTCATGCGAATGCGAATTGCGTTGAGCTTGGTCTTGAGCGAGCCGTCGACCATGCGCGAACCGAGCTTGACGATCAGCCCGCCGATAATTGCGGGATCGACCTTTGCGGTCAGGCGCACGTCCTTGCCGCCGGAAGCGGCGCGCAGCGTCTCTTTGAGCGCCGCGACATTGGCGTCGCTGAGCGCGGCGGCGCTGGTCACTTCGGCGTGCGCGACGCCGCGCGCGACGTCATAGAGCAGGCCGTAGTCGCGGATCATGTCGCGGATCGCGAACAGACGCCGCTTCGAGGCGACGAGCTTGATGAAATTGGCGGCGATTCCAGTCACGCCGGCGCGATCGAGGATCGCGGTCAGCGCCTTGACCTGTTCGCGGGCGGAAAAGACCGGGCTGCGCACCAGGCGCTGCAGGTCTTCGCTCTCGGCGATCAGCGCGTCGAAGGTGGAAAGGGCGGCGGCGACCTCGTCGGTCTTGCGCTCATCGTGGGCGAGGGAGAACAGCGCCGAGGCGTAGCGCCCCGCCACTCCGCTTACGGTGTCCTGCTGCTCAGCCAATTCGTCGCTCTTTTCACAAGCAAGCCGCCGGAACCTGCGCCCTGCGGCGCGAATCGATTCCGCGTCAGTTTCCTCACTGATCGATCGTTCCCCGCGGCGCGACAGACGAAGCCGCCCCCGCCCCTGAGGCGCGGGTTGCCTAACATAGGCGATATGGCGGCGCAACGGGCCGGATGGCTGATCTTTCGGCCAATGCGCAAGCGGCTGGGGCCTTCGCCGGGGCCGACCAGGCGGTGGGGGTCAGCGGCTGCGCCTGAGCGTCCGGCCGACAGCGCGGGAAATGGCGCCTGGCAGGTCGAGCAGGGTCGGCGAGCGCTTGATGACCCGCCGGGCGAGGTAAGCCAAGAGGACAATGAAGACGACGTCGTCGGCGCCGCCGTACCATTTGCGGTCGGGCGCGAAGTCGTTGGGCCAAACGCAATAGAGGACGGCGACGGCGACCAACGCGGCGCCGTCTCCGTAGCGCCGCGCCGCCGCCGCAAGCCGAAACTTCACACCCCCGCGAGCGGCGGCGGCTGGCGCGGGTTCCGAACGGGCGGCAGCGACCGCGCCGAGCGGCGGCGCGCTGCGGCTTTCCGGCGCCGTCGCGGCCTTGCGCTCCTCAAGATCCTCGGCTGCGTCGTTCGCCAACGTCGTTCCTTCCCGCTCAAAGATGCAAGCGTTGGTCGCGCCGATCGCCCCTGCGAGGCTGGGCCAACGCGCCAAAGCCAGACTATAGAGGAAATCAAGCGACCGCGCCGGAGTTGGTCCGGCAAACAACATTAATAGAATGTTTAAAGCGGCGGTCAGCCGGCGGCCGGGCGAACCGGTTTCTTTCCCGCTTGCGCCCTGCTATCCCGCCGCCCATGACCACCCACCCGATTGAGAACATCCGCAACTTCTCCATCGTCGCCCACATCGACCACGGCAAGTCGACGCTCGCCGACCGGCTGATCCAGCAGACCGGCGCGGTCGCCGAGCGCGACATGGTCGAGCAGGTGCTCGATTCGATGGACATCGAGCGCGAGCGCGGCATCACCATCAAGGCGCAAACGGTGCGCCTCGAATACAAGGCGCAGGACGGCAAGACCTATATCCTCAACCTGATGGACACGCCCGGTCACGTCGACTTCGCCTACGAAGTGTCGCGGTCGCTGGCGGCGTGCGAAGGCTCGCTGCTGGTCGTCGACGCCAGCCAGGGGGTCGAAGCGCAGACGCTCGCCAACGTCTATCACGCGCTCGACGCCGGCCACGAGATCGTGCCAGTGCTCAACAAGATCGATTTGCCGGCCGCCGAGCCCGACCGCATCAAGCAGCAGATCGAGGACGTCATCGGCCTCGATGCGTCGCAAGCAGTGCCGATCTCGGCCAAGACGGGCCTCGGCGTCGATCTGGTGCTGGAGGCGATCATCCATCGCCTGCCGCCGCCCAAGGGCGACGAGGCCGCGCCGCTGAAGGCGCTGTTGGTCGACTCCTGGTACGACGCCTATCTCGGCGTCGTCGTCATGGTGCGCATCCTCGACGGCTCGCTGAAGAGGGGCATGCGCATCCGCATGATGGGCGCCGACGCGCATTACGAGATCGACCGCGTCGGCGTCTTCCGCCCCAAGATGGTCGAAGTCGACGGGCTTGGCCCCGGCGAAATCGGCTACATCACCGCCCAGATCAAGCAGGTCGCCGACACCCGCGTCGGCGACACGATCACCGACGACAAGCGGCCGACCGCCCACGCGTTGCCGGGCTTCAAGCCGGCGCAGCCGGTGGTGTTCTGCGGTCTGTTCCCGACCGACGCCGCCGATTTCGAAGCGCTGCGCGCGGCGATGGGCAGGCTCCGCCTCAACGACGCGAGCTTCTCCTACGAGATGGAGACGTCGGCCGCGCTCGGCTTCGGCTTCCGCTGCGGATTCCTCGGTCTGCTGCACCTCGAGATCATCCAGGAGCGGCTCGAGCGTGAGTTCAACCTCGACCTCATCGCCACCGCGCCGAGCGTCATCTACAAGGTGAAGCTCACCGACGGCAGCGAGATCGAGCTGCACAATCCGGTCGATCTGCCCGACCTCGTGCGCGTCACCGAAATCAGCGAGCCGTGGATCAAGGCGACGATCCTCACGCCCGACGATTACCTCGGCGCGATCCTCAAGCTATGCCAGGACCGGCGCGGGATGCAGACCGATCTCTCCTACGTCGGCAAGCGGGCGATGGTCGTCTATGAGCTGCCGCTCAACGAAGTCGTGTTCGATTTCTACGACCGGCTGAAATCGGTGTCGAAGGGCTACGCCTCGTTCGATTACCAAATCATCGACTACCGCCCCGGCGACCTGGTCAAGATGTCGATCCTGGTCAACGGCGAGCCGGTCGACGCGCTGTCGATGCTCGTCCACCGCGACCGCGCCGAGATGCGCGGGCGCGGCATGGTCGAGAAGCTCAGGGACCTCATCCCGCCGCACATGTTCCAGATCCCGATCCAGGCGGCGCTGGGCGCCAAGATCATCGCCCGCGAGACGATCCGCGCCTTGCGCAAGGACGTCACCGCCAAGTGCTACGGCGGCGACGCCACCCGCAAGCGCAAGCTGTTGGAGAAGCAGAAGGCGGGCAAGAAGCGCATGCGCCAGTTCGGCAAGGTGGACATCCCGCAGGAAGCCTTCATCGCCGCGCTGAAGATGGACAGCTGAGGGCAGGGGCCGCTATGGCGCCTTCGCGCCCGGCCAGCGGCGATTGACGACGACGGCGAGCGCGGTCACGCCGACGAGGAACACGACGAAGAACAGGACCACCCCGGTCGTCGGGGCGTCGAGCGCCATCGCGCCGTAGAAGACGCCTGTCGCCAACGCAGCGATCAGAATGGCGCCGACCGCGCTGACGAGCGTCTTGCCCCAGTCGATGCCAATTCCGCGGCGGCGATTGTCGCGGATCTGTTTGATCGACGCCGCCAGGACGATGGCACACAGGATAATCGCCGGCCAACCCATCGAAATCCCCTCTCTCAGCCGCCGCAAAGCCGCTCGATCCAGCCCGCCGCCCCTGCGCCCGCCGCGCGCCCGGTCGCGAAGCACGCCTGCAGCAGGTAGCCGCCGGTCGGGGCTTCCCAGTCGATCATCTCGCCGGCGACGAAGACGCCCGGCAGCTGCTTGAGCATGAACGTCTCGTCGATCTCCGCCCATTTGACGCCGCCGGCGCTCGAGATCGCATGCTCGATCGGCGCCGGCGCGGTCAGGCGGATTTCGACCTGTTTGATCCGCGCCGCCAGCGCGTCGGCCGCGTCGGGCAGCGGGCCGGCTTCGCGCGCCAACGCGATCGCCGCTGGCGCCAGGCCGGCGCGTCGCAGCAGGGTCGAGGTCGACTCGCCCTGGCGACGCCGCAAGCGCGCCGCGAGCGCTTCGACGCCAAGATCGGGCTTGAGGTCGATGACCAGCGTCGCGCCGCCGTCGCGCTCGATGGCGTCGCGCAAAGCGGCGGACAGGGCGTAGACCGCGCCGCCCTCGACGCCATCGCGGTCGATCATCGCTTCGCCGCGCACCGTTCGTCCCGCGTGCGTGAGCGCGATCGCCTTCAGCGGCGCGCCGGCGAAGCGATCGGTGAGATGCGCCGACCAGGCGACGCGAAAGCCGCAATTGGCCGGCTTGAGCGGCGCCACTTCGACGCCCGCCGCGCCGAGCCAGTCGACCCAGCCGCCGTCCGCACCCAATCGCGGCCACGAGGCGCCGCCGAGCGCCAGCACGACCACCTTGGCCGTCGCCCCCTCCTCGCCGTCCGGCCCGGCGAAGCGCAGGCGGCCGCCGCGCTCCAGGCCGACAAGCCGCCGGCGCGGTCTCAACGTCACGCCGAGCCCGTCGAGACGCCTGAGCCATGCGCGCAGCAGCGGCGTCGCTTTGAAGCTTTTAGGGAAGACGCGGCCGGAGCTGCCGACGAAGGTTGCTTCGCCCAGATTTCCGGCCCAGGCGCTTAAATCGGCGGGCGTGAACGCCGCGATCGCCGCGTGGAGCCGTTCGGCGGCGGGTCCATAACGACCGAGAAACGCCTCGAGCGACTCGGAATGGGTCAGGTTGAGGCCGCCGCGGCCGGCGAGCTGAAACTTGCGCGCCGGCGAGGGCGCGGCGTCGTAAACGACGACGCGACGGCCACGCTCGGCGAGCGCCTCCGCCGCCGCCAGACCAGCCGGTCCGGCGCCGACCACAACGGCGTCGACGGGGTCCGCTTTCACCATGTTTTTCAGGCCTTTACGCCAGCGTTACAGGACGGCGGACCACCGCTGCGGCGGCCTCTATTTTCATCCTCCATTAATCGCCTGCCTCTATCGTTCCAAGGCTTTGGCGAGAATTCGACGCGCCGCCGCGAAGGTTGCCCTGCCTGTGGAGGGTCTTGGAGTGCGCGCGAAACGACAGCCCCGCAACGACGAGGCCTCCGTCGGCAATTCCGCCCTCTCGAGCCTGTTGCGCGCCGCCAACGACGCCCACCTCACCGCTGCGCGTGGGCGGGAGGATGAGATCGGCCGCCTCGCCGAGCAACCCGACCGCTACCGCGCCGCGATCGAAGCGCTGCCGCAAGGCGTCTGCGTCTTCGACGGCCAGGCGCGCCTGGCGGTTTGCAACCGCCGCTACGCCGACCTCTATCGGCTCGATCCGGAGCGCCTGCAACCCGGCGCCACTTGGCGCGAGATCGTCGACTTGCGCCTCGCGGCGGGGACCTTGCCATTGGGGGTCGGCGATTATCTGGCGCTGCGCGTGCCGATGCGTCTCGACGAGCAGTCGCGCGAATGGCGCGACAAACTGTCGGACGGCCGGACGATTGCAGTCCGGCGGCAAGCGCTTCCCGGCGGCGGCTGGATTTCGACTCACGAGGACGTCACCGAATTGCGCGACCAGCGCGCGGGATTCGACGAGCGCGTTTCGCTGCAGACGCTGATCGATTGCCTCCACGATAACCTCTGGGTCAAGGACGTCGAGAGCCGTTTCGTGATCTGCAACAAGGTCACGGCGACGCGCATGGGCCGCGCCGAACCCGCCGACCTGATCGGCAAGAACGATCTCGAGCTGCTGCCGCTCGACATCGCCCAGAAGTTCTTCGACGACGAGCAGAAGGTCATCCGCACCGGCCGGCCGATGATCGACTTCGAGGAATACGTCTACACCGGCTCGGGCCCCAAGACCTGGCTCCTGACGACCAAGGTGCCGGTGCGCAACGCGCACGGCGACGTGTTCGGCGTCGCCGGCGTCTCGCGCGACATCACCGACCGCCGCCTCGCCAACGCCCTGCGCGACGGCCAGGCGCAGATCCTCGAAATGATCGCGATGAGCGCGCCGCTCGATTCGATCCTTGACGCGCTGGCGCGGCTGGTCGAGTCGCAGCTCAGCGGCATCCTGTGCTCCGTCCTGCTGCTCGAAGACAACGGGCGCCGGCTGCGCCACCGCGCCGCGCCGAGCCTCGCGCCCGACTACGTCAAGGCGATCGACGGCGCGGAGATCGGACCGTGCGTCGGGTCGTGCGGCACAGCGGCCTACCGTCGCCAGCCGGTGATCGTCACCGACATTCTCGCCGACCCTCTGTGGGCCGACTATCGCGAACTCGTCAGGCCTTACGGCTATCGCTCCTGCTGGTCGACGCCGATCCTTTCCAACCGCGGCGAGGCGCTGGCGGTGTTCGCGATGTATTCGCGTACGGTGCGGGCGCCGACCTCGGTCGAGTCGCGGCTGTTGGAGATGGCCATCCACATCGCCGGCATCGCCATCGCCCGCGGGCGCGCCGAAGAGCGCATTCAGTTCATGGCCTCGCACGACGAATTGACCGGCCTGCCCAACCGCGCCCAGTTCCGCACACGCCTGGCGGAGGCGCTGCAGACGGCGGCGCAGCGCCGCTCGTGGCGGTGCGTCGCCTACATCGATTTCGATAACTTCAAGTACGTCAACGACAGCCTGGGTCACAGCGCGGGCGACACGTTGCTCCAGATCATGGCCAAGCGGATGGTCGCCGCCGTCGGCCCCGACGACATCGTGTCGCGGCTCGGCGGCGACGAGTTCGTCGTGCTGCTGATCGATCCGCCCAGGGATTCGTCGGCGATTGGCGCCGTGCTGAATCGCGTCCGTTCGGCCGTGGTCGCGCCGGTGGAAGTGGAGGGCCGCAACTTCCGCATCACTTCGAGTTTTGGCGCGGCGATTTATCCCAGGGACGGCGGGACCGCGGAGGCGCTGCTCGCCAACGCCGACGCCGCGATGTACAGCGCCAAGGAATCGGGCGGCGACGAACTGGTGTTCTACGTGCCGGAGATCAACGCCAATCTGCGCGAGCGGCTGATGCTGCTCGACGACTTGCGCAACGCCGATCCAAGCCGCGATTTCGTTCTGCACTATCAGCCGCAGGTCGACTTCAGCGACAGCAAGATGTTCGCGGTCGAAGCGCTGATCCGCTGGCGTCACCCGCGGCTCGGCTTGACGCCGCCGGACAAGTTCATCCCGATCGCCGAGGAATCGGGGCTCATCGTGCCGATCGGCGACTGGGCGTTGCACGAAGCCTGCCGGCAGAACAAGGCGTGGCAGGACGCCGGCCTGCCGCCGATCGCCGTCAGCGTCAACGTCTCGGCGCGCCAGTTCCGCGAGAACCACATTACCGGCGCCGTCGCCGAGGCGCTCGCCGAGAGCGGGCTCGAGCCGAAATATCTCGAGCTCGAATTGACCGAAAGCCTGATCATGCAGGACGTCGATCGCGCGATCGAGACGATGAAGGCGCTGCGCGCGCTCGGCGTCCGCCTGTCGATCGACGATTTCGGCACCGGCTATTCGAGCCTCAGCGCGCTGAAGCGGTTCCCGGTCGAACGGCTGAAGATCGACCGCTCGTTCATCCGGGATCTTCCCGACGACGAGGACGACCGCGCCGTCGCCTCCGCCATCATCTCGCTCGGCCAGAAGCTCAGCCTCAGGGTCATCGCCGAAGGCGTCGAGACCGAAGAGCAGGTCGCCTTTCTGCGCGAGAACCACTGCGACGAATGGCAGGGCTACCACTTCAGCCGCCCGGTCGCCGCCGACGCCATTCCGGCCCTGCTTGGTCGGCAGGCGATCGCGTCGGCGCCGCGCCCGGCCAAGAAACGGCGGCCGCAGCGTCGGACCCGCGCCGTCCGTCGGCCCCAAGGGCGCCGCCCCGCGCCGTAAGATCACGCGATCGTGAGCGCGTTCGCGCAAACCGCCGCCGCCCGTGGGCCGGTTCCGCTGGTTTCGCGCGCCGATTTCGCCCAAAAGACGCCCCGAAACGGTGATGGCGGGGGCGCCGCTCGGGGGCGAGGATGGATCTGGGGCTCAAAGGCCGCAAGGCGATCGTCTGCGCGTCGAGCCGCGGGCTCGGCAGGGCCTGCGCGAGCGCGCTGGCCGAGGCGGGCTGCGTCGTGACGATCAACGGCCGCGACGCAGCGCGGCTGGCCGAAACGGCGAAGGAAATCCGCGCCGCGACCGGCGCCGAGGTGATCGCCGTTCCCGGCGACCTCGACGATCCGGCGGCGCGCGACGCGCTCTTCGCCGCCTGTCCCGAGCCCGACATCCTCGTCAACAACAACGGCGGGCCGCCGCCGACCGCGTTCGCCGATCTGACGCGCGAGATGATCCTCGCCGGGCTCGAAGCCAACATGCTGACGCCGATCGCGCTGCTCCAGCGCGCGCTGCCGGGCATGGCGGCGCGGCGCTTCGGTCGCATCGTCAACATCACTTCGTCCTCGGTGCGCGCGCCGATCGCCGGCCTCGACGTCTCGTCGGGCGCGCGCGCCGGCCGCACCGCCTTCGTCGCCGCCAGCGCGCGCGCCTACGCCAGGCGCAACGTCACCATCAATTCGATCCAGCCCGGCGCGTTTGACACCGATCGCATCCGCGTCACCCTCGCCAAGATGGCGGCGAGCGGCGAAGACGCGGCGGCCGTGCGGGCGCGACGCGAGGCTGCGATCCCCGCCGGCCGCTTCGGCCGGCCCGAGGAATTCGGCGCGCTGTGCGCGTTTCTCGCCAGCGCCTGGGCCGGCTACGTCACCGGCCAGAACATCCTGATCGACGGCGGCGCTTTCCCGGGAGCGTTCTGAACCAACCCAATGCTGCTCGGGATCCTTCTCAAGGTCGCCGCGACATTCGCCTTCGCGGCGATGTCGGCCATCATCAAAACCGTCTCGGTGCGTTTTCCGGTCGGCGAGGTGGTGCTGTTTCGTTCGGTCTTCGCCATGGCGACGCTGGTCGTCTGGCTGGCGCGGCGCGGCGAATTCCCGCATGCGCTGCACACCCGCCGCAAGCTCGGCCATGTCGGCCGCTCGATCGCCGGCTCGGGCGGCATGTTCGCCAATTTCATCGCCCTGTCGCTGCTGCCGCTCGCCGACGCGACCGCTTTCACCTTCGCCACGCCGCTGCTGGTGGTGCCGATGGCGGCGCTGACGCTCGGCGAGATCGTTCGGCCTTACCGCTGGGCGGCGGTCGGGATCGGCTTCGTCGGCGTGCTCGTCATGCTGTCCGACGATCTCGGCCAGGGGGCCGGCGCGACGGCGGGCTATTCGCTCGGCGCGACGGTGGCGCTCGCCGGCGCCTTCTGCTCGGCGGTGGCGATGATCCAGACCCGGCGGTTGACCCGTTCCGAGGCGACCGGGGCGATCGTCTTCTATTTCTCGACCGTGACGGCCGTCATCAGCGCCATCTTGCTCGTCCTCGCCGCTTTTTGGCCGGCCGGCGCGCCCGGCGCCGACTTCTTCGCCGGCCAGAAATTCGTCGCGCCCGACGCGCCCGAATTCTGCCTGCTGGTCTCGATCGGCCTGCTCGGCGGCGCCGGGCAGATCCTGATGACCCACAGCTACCGCTTCGCCGACGCTTCCATCATCGCCGCCTTCGACTACGTCTCGATGATCTGGGCGGCGACGCTCGGCTACGCCTTCTTCGCCGAGACGCCGTCAGCCGCGGTTCTGGCCGGCGCGGCGGTCGTTGCGGGGGCGGGCGCCCTCGTCCTGTGGCGCGAACGATCGCGGCGCGCCGTCCGCCTCGCCGCCGAGCCGGCCGAGACCGCCGAAGTGCTGTAGACGCGCAAATGCCGGACGAAATCGTTCTGTATTCCGTACGCCGTCGCCTATAATAGGCCGCAGACGAACGGAGAGCCGGCATTGGGCGTCGAGGGCAAAGACAAGGCCAAGGTGCTGGAAGCCGGCGCGGCGGCGCTGTCGGGCCAGCTCGGCCGCACCGTCGCCAAGTTGCGCCGGAGCGCCGGCCAGTCGCTCGCCGATCTGTCGGCCCAGTCCGGCGTCGCCAAGTCGATCATTTCGCAAATCGAACGCAACGAGACCAATCCGACCCTCACCACCATCTGGCGATTGGCCCATGCGCTCGACGTGTCGATCGGCTCGATCCTGCACGGAACCGAGGAGGGGCCGTTCGTCGAGCGCGTCAGCCGCGGCGAGACGCCGATCCTGGTTTCCGACGACGGCCTGTGCCGGCTGGCGGTGATCGGCTGGCTGAAAACCGTCGACTGGCTGCAATGGTACGATTTCCAGGCCGAGCCCGGCGGCGTGCTCGGCTCGCAGCCGCACCCGCGCGGTTCGATCGAGTGCCTGTCGGTGCTCGAGGGCGAGCTCGAGGTCGAGGTCGGCGAGGCGATCGAGGTCGCGCGCGCCGGCGAGACGCTGCGTTACCGCGGCGATCGCCCGCACGCGATTCGCAACCGCGGCGCGACGACGGCGCAAGCGACGATGGTGTGCATCCTCAAAGCCTCGGCGATGGATTGACGGCGTCGCGAAAGACGAGAGCGAATCGGCCAAAGCCGATTCGACCCGCCTTCGTCCGCGCTTTGGCCGCCGTTTCCCGCGCCGGGACCGTGCCGGCTCGCTGGGATTGACCGCTCCTCAACCATGTTGACGCAATCGGCGACTCGCGGCGTTCGGCGGACTTGCCATGCGTCGCGCCAAGGAAGCGAATCGCGCCAACTGCGATTCGTGCCGGGCTTGTTCGCGCTTTCGGCCGGACTGTCTCGTTTCAGGTCCGTCACGGACCCGGCGCCGCGGCGCGCCGTTCACCATCGCCCACGACCGGCTGCGGATTCGACTCGCAATTTCCGCAAAATGCGGATTCGACTCGCGCGTCGCCGATTCGTGCCGGTTTTGTTTTCGCTCTCGTTCACGCCGCTCCAAACCGGAACTGTCGCGCAGCCGCCAATTTACGGTTGATTCGTGACAAGGCGGGCGCGCACGCGCTCGACAGCGCCCCCCGCGGCGGCTAAGAGCCGATGGCGGACGCAAAATCGGGCAAAGTCCGGTCGCGCGCCGGGTCGCGTTGGCGCTCTTCAGAGGCGCGGGAAGCGGGTTGTCCGCGCCGCGGCCAGGCGGGGCGCCTCAGACGGAGGCTCAATGCCGATCGCCCCCGCCATCGCCTGCGAGCGGACCGCCGCCGGGGTTCGGCTGGACCTGTCCGGCGGCTGGACGATCGACGTCGGCGCGCGGCTCGAGAAAGAGGCCGACGCGCTCGTCGCCTATGCCGAAGGCGCGCACGAGGCGCTGATCGACCTTTCCGGCGTCGAGCACATGGACACCGCCGGCGCCTGGGTTATCGACCGCTCGGTGCAGGCGCTCGCGACGCGCGGCGCAGCGGCGCAACTGGTCGGCGCCAGCCCCGAACACGCGATCCTGCTCAAGGAAGCTCATTATCGTCCGATCGAGATGGCCGAGCCGCGCGAGCCGCCGACGCTCACCTCGCTGCTCGCCGACATTGGCGAAAGCGTCCATGGGGCGGGGGTCGATTTCGTTAGCGGCGTCGCCTTCCTCGGCCGCATGGTCTCGGTTGGCTTGACGGTCCTCGTCCGGCCGCCGCGCTGGCGCTGGACCTCGACCTTCTACCATCTCGAAATCTTCGCGCTGCGCAGCGCGCCGATCATCCTGCTGATCAATTTCCTCGTCGGCGCGATCGTCGCCCAGCAGGGCATCTTCCAGCTCGCGCGCTTCAACGCGTCGCCGTTCACCGTCGACCTGATTGGCATCCTGGTGCTGCGCGAACTCGGCGTGCTGCTGACCTCGATCATGATCGCCGGCCGCTCCGGCTCGGCGATCACCGCCGAACTCGGCTCGATGAAGATGCGCGAAGAGGTCGACGCGTTGACGGTGATGGCGCTCGACCCGATGGAAGTGCTGATCCTGCCGCGCATCCTGGCGCTGATCCTCGCCCTGCCGCTGCTGACCTTTCTCGCCGACATGGCGGCCTTGACCGGCGGCGCCTGCGTCGCCTGGGCCTATGGCGACATCCTGCCGGTCGTTTTCATCCAGCGCCTGCACGACGCGATCGGCCTCAACACCTTCTTGGTCGGTCTGATCAAGGCGCCGTTCATGGCGCTGGTGATCGGCCTGATCGCCTCGATCGAGGGTTTCGCCGTCGCCGGTTCGGCCGAGTCGCTCGGCCGGCAGGTGACCGCCTCGGTGGTCAAATCCATCTTCATGGTGATCGTGCTCGACGGGCTGTTCGCCATGTTCTTCGCCGCGGTGCGCTATTGAGCGAGCCCGAGACCAACGCCCCCGCGCCGCCGCCGGCTGACCTCGACGAAGGCGCGCGCGTCGGCGAGGTTGTCATCCGCGTGCGCGGCCTGAAGGTCGGTTTCGGCGACCATCTGGTGATGGATGGGCTCGACATCGACGTGCGCCGCGGCGAGGTGCTCGGTCTGGTCGGCGCCTCGGGCGCGGGCAAGTCGGTCTTCACCCGCACCGTGCTCGGGCTCCTGCCCAAGCGGGCCGGGACGATCGAAGTCTACGGCCACGACATCGACGGCCTCACCGCCGCCGAGCGCCGCCGCGTCGGCCAGCGCTGGGGCGTGCTGTTCCAGCAGGGCGCGCTGTTCTCCGGGCTGACGGTCAGGCAGAACATCGAGGCGCCGATGCGCGAGCATCTCGACTTGTCGTCGCGGCTGCGCGACGAGCTGGCGATGCTGAAGATCGCGCTGGTCGGCTTGCCGGAGGACGCCGCCAACAAATATCCGGCCGAGCTGTCGGGCGGCATGATCAAGCGGGCGGCGCTGGCGCGCGCGCTCGCGCTCGACCCCGATCTGCTGTTCCTCGACGAGCCGACCTCCGGCCTCGATCCGATCGGAGCGGGCGAGTTCGACGACCTCATCGCCACCCTGCAGCACACGCTCGGCCTCACCGTCTTCATGGTCACCCACGATCTCGACAGCCTTTATGCGATCTGCGACCGCGTCGCGGTGTTGGGGCAGGGGCGGGTGATTGCGATCGGGACGATCTCGGAGCTGCTGCGCTCCGAAGATCCGTGGATCAAGACCTACTTCCACGGCAAGCGCGGCGCCGGCCGCGAGGCGGCGTTCAAGCTCGGCCACGGGAAGAGCCAACCATGAACCAAGCTGGCGGGTGGGCGTTTCGGGCCAAAATCTGCTATGCGAGTCGCGGGCCGGGCGGCCGGACCGCCTGAAAGGGGCAGCGCCAGCCGGCGAAACGGCGGGCGCAGACGGAAATCAAGATGGAGACGCGCGCGAATTTCGTCCTCATCGGCGCCTTCACCCTGGCGGTCATCGCCGGGGCGTTCATGTTTGTCCTGTGGTTCTCCGGCCTGACCCGCACCGCCGACCACCAGACCTACGCCGTCCTGTTCGACGGCTCTGTCGCCGGCCTGTCGCGCGGCAGCGCCGTGCAGTTCAACGGCATCCGCGTCGGCGAGGTGACCGAGATCAGCCTCGTCGCCGACGATCCGCACCGCGTCGAGGTGCTGGTCCAGGTGACGGGGCGCGTGCCGATCAACCAGGACACCAAGGCGAGTCTCTCAATTCAGGGGTTGACCGGCGGCGCGGCGATCGCGCTCACCGGCGGCGCGCCCGGTTCTCCGCCGCTGACGTCGAAGGACGGCAAACCGCCGGTCATCGTCGGCGAGTCGTCCGACATGCAGAACATCCTGACGGCGGTGCAGTCGCTCTCGGCCAAGGCCGATACGACGCTCGGCCGCATCGACAAGCTGGTCGCCGACAACAGCGCCGCGGTCGGCGACGCGGTGCGCAACATCGACGCGTTCTCGAAGGCGCTGAGCGACAACGCCTCCGGCGTCAACGCGGCGCTCACCGGCATCGCCGATCTCGGCAAGAAGATCGGCCCGCTGTCCGACCGGCTGCAGGGGCTGTCCGACGACGTCGACAAACTGGTCAAGGCGGTCGACCCCGCCAAGGTGAGCGGCATCGTCAGCGATGTGAAGTCGCTGACCGGCTCGCTCGCCGACAACAAGGCGGCGATCAATTCGGGCATCACCGACGCCGCGGCGCTCGCCAAGCGACTCAACGACACTGCCGGCAAGCTCGATTCCGCGCTCGCCGACTTCGACTCGCTGGTCAAGGCGGTCGATTCGAAGAAGGTCGCCAACTTCGTCGACGGCGCCAACTCGCTCGGGCTGACGCTGCAGCAGCATCAAGGCGACATCGACGCTGTGGTGAAGAACGCGACCGAGCTTTCCGCCAAGCTCAATCATTCCGCCGACAAGATCGACGGCCTGATGACCAGCCTGCAGGGCTTCGTCGGCTCGCCCGACCTCAAGGGGCCGCTCGGCGAACTCGGCGACGCGGCGCGTTCGGTGCGTACGCTCGCCGACAATCTCGACGCGCGCACCAAGGACATCGCCGCCGGCATCAGCCATTTCTCCACGACGGGCTTGCGCGAATACGAGGCGCTGGCGATCGACGGCCGCCGCACGATCAACGACCTCGACCGCGCGATCCGCAGTTTCGAGCGCAACCCCAACGAGCTGTTGTTCGGCGCCAAGTCGAACCTTCCCGAGTATCAAGGCGGGAAGTGATGAGAGACGCTGCAGCCGCAAGCCGCCCGCGCGTCGCTCGTCGTCTCCGCTTCGGCCTCGCCGCGCTGGCGCTGCCGCTCGCCGCCTGCGGCGGCGCGCCGCTCTCCACCTACGACCTCAACGCCGCCAAGCCGGCGCCGGCGCATGCGTTCAGCGCGCGGGTGCGCGTCGCCGAACCGCTCGCCGCGCTCGACCTCGACGGCGACCGCATTCTGGTGCGCACCGGCCCGCACGAGGTGGCGGCGCTGGCCGGGGCGAAATGGCCCGACCGCCTGCCGCTGATCGTCCAGGCGCGGCTGACCCAGAGCTTTCAGAACGCCGGGCTCGCGCGTCAGGTCGGCCGCAACCCGGCGGCGGCGGCGGATTACGTTCTCGACCTCGATATCCGCAAGTTCGAACTCGACGTCGCGCGTTTGCGGGTCGAGATCGACGTCGCCGCCAAGCTCGTCTCCGCTTCGGGCGGCGTCGCGGCGGCGGAGATCTTCACCGCCGACGCTCCCGCCGCCTCGAGCGACCCGGCGACCGTCGCCGCGGCGATGGACGGCGCGCTGTCTTCGGTGATGAAGCGCATTGTCGCCTTCGTCGCGACGCGGCTCTGAGCCGCCCCAGCCTTATCGCGGCATTCCGTCTCGGCAGCGCGCAAAGCAGTTCATCCTGAGGCGCCCTCGCGACAGCGAAGGCCTCGAAGGATGATTCAGCACGCGCTGCCGTCGGCGCCCGCTGGCGCGTCCTTCGAGGCCGCTTCGCGGCGCCTCAGGACCAGGGAGTGGTTACAAAGTCCACCCTCTCCCGCTTGCGGGAGAGGGCCGGGGTGAAGGCCAGTCCGCGCGCCGCCCCTTATCCCAACCGACCCGAAGCGTGGGCGAGCATGGTGTAGACCTTGCCGGCGTCGGACAGCAGGGTCGCGCGCGATTGCGTTCCATCGCGGTCGTTCTGGCCGACCTTGGCGAGCAGTCGCTCGAACTCCTGCGCGTAGCGGTTCACCGCGTCCTGGAACTGCGGGTCGGAGCGGTAGCGGCGACGGATTTCGTCGAACGACTGCTGACCGGCGGCGGTGTAAAGCCGCCGCGTCGCCGCGCCTGCGTCGCCGGCGCGCCAGCGATCCCACATCTCGGCCGCCGCTTCCGTGTCGACGAACTTGGCGACGTCGAGCGAGATCCCTTCGGGCGCGTCGTTCGCCGGGCGACCGGCAGGGGCGGCAGGCGTCTCGTCGCGCGAGGCGGCGGCGAGCAGGTTCGACAGCCAGCCTGACTGGCTGCGTTCGCCGGGCGTTGCGGCGGAAGCCGCCTGCGCCGGGCGCGCCGGTCGTGGCGGCGCGGGCGCCGCCGCGCGGGCCGGTCCGGGCGCCGGCGCCGGCGCCGCGGTCATCACCTGACCGTCGTCGTCGCTTTCCGGCGCGCGGCGGGTCGCTTCCGCCTTGCGCGGCGCCTCGACGCGCGGCGCGGGCCTCGCCGGCGTCGGCTCGACGACGTCGAAATCCGCCCCTGAAGCCGTCACCACCGCGGTCAGCTCCTTGAGCGCCTTGATCTGGTCAGAGACGACGCGACGCATTGCGGTCGCGGCCTCGGCGGTCTCTTCCGGCAGTTCGAATACGCCGCGCTTCAGTTCGCGCCGCGTCGCGTCGAGCTGGCGCTGCACCTCGGCCGCCATCTGCCGCACTTCGTCGACCGACTCGCGGAACCGCTCGGCGGTCTTGGTCATGACGTCGTTGAGATTGGCGTTGGCCTGGTCGTAGGCGGCCTGCAACGCCTCGGTGGTCTTGAGGCGCTCCTTGCCGGCGGTGTCGCGGATCATCTCGAACTGGCTGACCGCGTTGGTGGAGGCGTTCTTGGTCGAGACCGCCAGCGACGCGCTGATCTCCTGCGCGCGGGTCTGCGCCTTGGCGAAGCTCTCCTCGAACGAAGTGGCGAAGTGGCGCGCCACCGCGTCGAACTCCTGGCTCTTCTCGGTGATCTCGGCGAACAGCGACTTCAGGCTGGCGTGGCGATGCGCCAGCGAAGCGTCGACCGTCTGCTGATTGACGGCGAGTTCGCGCGCGACGTCGGCCAGGGCGGTGGTGTGGCCAGACAGGCGCTCGACCAGCACGCCGGACTCGCTGCGCGTCTCGCTCGACAGGCGGTCGAGCGCCGAGACCTGATCGGCCATCGCGCCCAACGCGTGCTGGAGCTGTTCGATCCGCTCGCCGAGACCGCCCTCGATCGCGATGAGCCGCTCGCCCGCCGCGCCGACCATGCGGTCGAGCACCGAGCCGACCTGGCCAAGGCGCTCGAGCACCTGGCCGAGTTCGGCGCGCATGCGCTCGCTGGAGGCGTTGAGGGTGGAGACGGAGGCGCCGGCGTTGGTCTCGACGGCTTGGCGCAGCGACGCTCCGGCGCGCTCGATCTCGGCTGTCAGGTTGCCGATCAGCGCGCCGATCGATTCGGCCGATTGCGTCTGCGTCGCCTCGGCGGCGGCGCGCAGGGCGGCGGTCGACGTGTCGACTTCCGTCGTCAGGCCGGTGACCAGCGAGCCGATCGCCTCGGCCGATTGCGCTTGCGCCGTCGCGGCGGCGGCGCGCAATGCGGCGGTCGACGTGTCGACTTCCGTCGCCAGGCCGGTGACCAGCGAGCCGATCGCCTCGGCCGATTGCGCTCGCGCCGTCGCGGCGGCGGCGCGCAACGCGGCGGTCGACGTGTCGACTTCCGTCGCCAGGCTGGTGATCAGCGCGCCGATCGCTTCGGCCGACTGCGCCTGTGCCGCCTCGGCGGCGGCGCGCAGGGCGGCGGTCGAGGATTCGACCGCGACGCCGATCTGGCCGCTGAGCGAGCCGAGCTCGCGCACCGAGCCGCCGGCGCTGGCGGTGATCGCAGCGAGCAGATCGTCGCCGCGCCGCGTCAGCAGCGCGACCAGGTTGCCGATCTGCTGCTCGAAGTTCTGCGACGCCTGGGCGCTGACGCCGGCGATCTGGTCGGCGACCTCGTCGCCGCGCGCGCCGAGCTTGGCGACGAGATCGGACGCCGGGCCTTCGACCAGCCCGCGCAATTCCTCGATCCGCGCGACGAGCTGCGCCGTGCTCTCGGCGCCGATGCGCCGCACGTGGCTCTCGACGGTCTCGCCGAGATTGACCGAGTGGCGAGCGATCGCTTCGGCGATCTCGGTCCCGCCCGATTGCAGCTCGGTCGCCAGCGTGTGCAGCGGCGCGACGATGTCGTCGCGGAACCGGGTGACGCTGTTGCCGAGCGTGCCCGACATGTCGTCGAGCCGGTCGGCGAGCTTGGCGTTGATGTCGCCGGCGAGTTCGCTCAGCGCCTGCGACAGCGCTTCGGCGCGCCCGCGCAGGGTCGCTTCCAGCTCGGCGGACTTGGCGGAGATGCCCTGGGCGATCTCGCGACCGCCGTCGCTGAGCGTCCTGGCGGCGTCGACCGTGCTGCGCGCCAGGCTCTCGTTGATCGACTTCGCGCGCGCTTCCAGCACGCTGTCGATGCGCTCGAGGATCTTTTCGAACGCGGTGCGCACCTCGTCGAGCTTGTCGGTCGAGCGAGCGTCGGCCGCCTCGATGCCAGAATCGAAGCTCGCCGCCGCTTCCTGGCTGCGCCGCGCGAGCCGTTGGTCGAGTTCGCCGCCGCGCACGACGACGGTCTGCTCGATCGCAGTCAGCGTCGCTTCGAGCTGGGTGGTGAGCAGCTTCGTCTCGGCCTCGACGCGCGCGACGACGTCGCGACCGCGCTCGGTCAGCGCCGTCTCGAGAGCGACCACGCCGTCACGCAGCGAATCGTCGACGGTGCGGGTATGGGTCGACAGCGCCAGCTCGACCATCGTCTGGTTGGCGGCCGCCGTCGACTCGAATTCGGCCAGCCGCGCGGCGCTCGCTTCCTCGAGCCGCTGACGATGATCGCCGAGCGTCTGATCGAAGCGGTTGCGATGATCGGCGAGGCTCTCGTCGAAGCGGCTGCGATGCTCTTCCAGCCGGTGGTTGAGATGCGCCTGGTGTTCGTTGAGGCGTTCGTCGAGTTCGGTCTTGCGGCTGCTCATCACCGAATCGATCGACTCGATCTGGGTCGACAGCGACTCGCCGAGCCGTTCGGTGTGGGCGGCGATGCGCTCGATCGCGCTTTCGCCGCTTTCGCCGACCAGCGAATTGAGCGCGCCGATCTGCTCCTCGATGCGCCGGGTCTGGTTGTTGAGGTCGGCGAGCAGTGCGCCGCCGCGCGAGCTCAGCGTGTCCTCGAGACCGGCGATGGTCGCGCCGAGCGCGTCGTTCATGCTGTCGCCGCCGACGGCGATCGCCGCCACCGCCTCGCTGGCGGCGGAGGTGAATTTCTCGCCGACGTCGCGGGTCTCGTCGCTCCAGCGTTCGAGCGCGGCGCGCGCGACCGCTTCCAGCCGCTCCTGCGCGGCGATCGCCTCGGCGGCGACCGCGTCGGCGGCGCGACGCGCCGATTCCTCGAACTGGGCGCCGACCACGCTGGTCGAATCGTCGATCAGCCCGCGCAACTGCGCGTGGCGCGCGTCGAAGTGCTCGGACCAGGCGGCGCCGGCCGATTCGAACAGGGCGCGCGCGTCGTCGGTCTTGCCCGACATGCTGGTCTCGAACCGTGCGTTGGCGGCGACGAGCGCATCCTCGAGCGTCTGGCCGCGCACCACCACCGATTCATGCAGCCGGTCGACGGCGAGATCGAGCCGTGTCGCCAGCCCGTCGCCATGGGTGACGACGACGTCGGAAATGCCGCGCGCGCTCGACTCGACGCGCTCGATCAGCTCGTCGATGCGCTGCCCGAATTCGCGCGCCAGCGACTCGCTGGCGACCGACAGGCGCGTCGCCACCGCGTCGCCGTGCAGGCGGATCGCTTCAGCGGCCTGCGCGCCGCTGTCGGCGATGCGGCCGACGACAATGTGGTCGTGCTCGTCGAGCGCGTGACCCGCCGCCGTGGTCGCGGCGCTGAGTTGGGAGACGATGCCGTCGGCGTGACGGCGCAGCGACTCGACCGCCGAGACGCCGGTCGCCTCGATGCGGCCGACCAGATCCTCGTTGCGGCCGGCGAAATCGGCCGCCAAGGCCTCGCCGGCGTTGCGGATGCGCTGGTCGATGTCGGCGACGCGGCCGATGATGTCCTCGGCGCTGCGGCCGCTCGCTGCGGCGAGCCGGGCGGTGACGTCAGTGGCGATGGAGTTGATGCGCTCGACCGCCGAGGCGCCGGCGCGATCCATCGCCTGGGTGACACCCTCGGCCGAGGCGCCGATATTGGCGGCGACGTCGCCGCCGACGCCGGAAACCCGTTCGCCGAGGCGGATGGCGATCGCCTCGAGATCGTTGGCGACGCCGCGATGGGCGTCGTCGATCACCGCCCGCACCCGGCCGCCGCTGGCCAGGATCGCCTCGCGCTGGTCGGCCATTTCGGCGATCAGCGAGCGAATGCGGCGTTCGTTGTCGGAATAGGCGCGCTCGAGCGTCGTCACTTCCGAGCGCACCAGCGTTTCGAGCTCGGCGGCGCGCGCCAGCGCGCGCTCGATGCCGTCGCCCATCGTCCCAATCTCGCGGCGAATCGCCTGGGCGAGCGAAGCGACATTCTCGCTCGCCACCGTCTCCGGCTCGGCGAGGCGGAGCGCCACCTGGGTGATCGAGCGGGCTGACAGCCGCAATTCGTGCAGGCGGCGGGCGAGCGCGGCGAAGCCGAAGAACAGGATCATCGGCCCCAGCGCGGCGAGCGCCAGCAGCACCGTTTCAGGCCGGGTCAGGTACTGGCGCACGGCGTCGGCGCCGCCGCTCCAGGGGAAATGAATGGCGACATAGGCGCCGCACAGCGCCAGCCACAGCAGCGAGCCCACCGTCGCCGCGATCACCGGCGCCAGCGTCGGGCGGCCGACCGCTAAGGCCTGGAGGATCGGGCCGATCGCCGCCCGATCGTCGTTGGCCGGCGGCGCGGCGACCAGCGGCGACTTGATGTCGTCGGGGGGCGTCAGCCGACGCGCGGCGGGCGGCTCGATCGGCGGGGGCAGGGGCGCGCTTCGACCTGAGCCGGAGTCAGGCGGCGTCGCGGCGGCCCCGTGGCCGTCGTCGGACAGGTTGAGCGCGTTCTCGATCGCCGACATTGCTGCCGAGACCGCGTCCTTCGCCGGTTGTTTCTGCGCCATCGTGCCCGCCTTGTCACTCATCGCCGCGGCGTCGCCATAGGAGGCCGCGCCGCGCGGCGCTCTTCCGCCGCCGACGCCATTGGCCTCGCGTCGCACGGTTGAAGAGTATTAACCACGTAGTCTACAGGTCGCGGATTAAGATGGAAACCTCTGCGGAATCGTATCTTTCAAACGTCGTTAACGGTTCGGTGACCATGATGGCGGAGGCTTGGGGACAAGCACGGCGCCGCCATCGTCCGGCCTCGTCGCCGCGCGACAAAAAGCCGTTCGAATCCAAGGAGTTTGAGGTCGAGATGCCCGCCAGTCCGGCCGCCTTCCGTTCGCCGCCGTCCGGCGCGGCCGCCGGCGACGCCGGCCCGCCTTCGACCCTAGGCGAACCACCCGTCGACCTCGTCCATCTGGCGCGCCAGACCGACGGCGACGCGGCCCTGCAGCAGGAGCTTCTCGCCCTTTTCGACAAGCAGTCGGCGAGCCTGCTCGCCCTCGCGTCCGACCATTCGGCCGACCGCCGGCGGCGCGCCGACGCCGCCCACCAACTCAAGGGCTCGGCGCTGGCGATGGGCGCCGGCGCGGTCGCACGGGCCGCCGCCCTGGTCGAGAGGGCGCTGGCCGGGGGCTCGGCCGGCCCCGAGGCGGTCGAAAGCGCGCTCGCCGCGCTGGCGGTCGCGGTCGCGGCGGCGCGCGCCGCCGTCGCTAAGCTGCGCGGCTAGCCTTTTTCCCGCGTCGCTTTGGCGCGGCTGAGGCCGGCGCGCTGCGTTTTCGCCCTTCCGTTGCGCCGCCGTGGGCCTTATGAAGGCGCCCGCGCAAGAGACGCCCGCAGACGAAACGTCAGCGCCGGCGGCCGAAGGCGGCTGAGGAAAAGGAATTCGCGGGTCCCATGACGAAAGTGACGTACATAGACGCATCAGGCGTGTCGCGCACGGTCGACGCCCAGGTTGGCGCGACGGTGATGGAGACGGCGCTGCGCAACAGCGTCCCCGGCATCGAAGCCGAATGCGGCGGCGCCTGCGCATGCGCCACCTGTCACGTCTACGTCGCTGACGAATGGACCGAAGTTGTCGGCAAGCCGTCGCAGATGGAAGAGGACATGCTCGATTTCGCCGCCGACGTGCGGCCGACTTCGCGCCTGTCGTGCCAGATCAAAGTGTCCGAGGCGCTCGACGGCCTCGTCGTGACCACTCCCGCCAGGCAAGGCTAGAAGACATGAGCGACATCATTCAGACGGACGCCGTCATCATCGGCGCCGGCCCGGTCGGCTTGTTCGCCGTCTTCGAACTGGGGCTGCTCGACATCAAGGCTCATCTGATCGACATCTTGCCCAAGATCGGCGGTCAGTGCGCCGAGCTCTATCCGGAGAAGCCGATCTACGACATTCCCGGCTATCCGATCGTCACCGGCCAGGGGCTGGTCGACGCGCTGACGAAGCAGATCCAGCCGTTTCAGCCGACCTTCCATCTCGGCGAGATGGTCGAGCGCGTCGAAACGCTCGGCACGCCGGAGAAGCCCTATTATCGGGTCTCGACCGACGCCGGGACGACGATCGAGGCCAAGGTGGTGATTGTCGCCGCCGGCGGCGGCTCGTTCCAGCCCAAGCGTCCGCCGACCCCCGGCGTCGAAGCCTACGAAGGCAAGAGCGTCTTCTATTCGGTGCGCAAGATGGAGCACTTCCGCGGCCGCCGGGTGCTGATCGCCGGCGGCGGCGACTCGGCGCTCGACTGGGCGCTCAACCTCCATCCGATCGCCAGCCGCATCACCCTCGTCCATCGTCGCGACGAATTCCGCGCCGCGCCCCATTCGGTCAACGCGATGCGCGCGCTGGTGGCGGAGAAGAAGATGGACCTCGTCATCGCCCAGCTCACCGGCCTCAAGGGCGCCGACGGTCAATTGAGCGCGGTGACGGTGCGCGGCGCCGACCAGGCGACGTTCGACGTCGAATGCGACGATCTGCTCGCGTTCTACGGCCTGACGATGAAGCTCGGGCCGGTCGCCGATTGGGGCCTCAACCTGCACGAGAACCTCATCCCGGTCGACACCGCGACCTTCGAGACCAATGCGCCCGGCGTTTTCGCCATCGGCGACATCATCACCTATCCAGGCAAGCTGAAGCTGATCCTGTCGGGCTTCCACGAAGGAGCGCTGGCGGCGCAAAAGGCGCACCACTACGTCTATCCCGACAAGAAGCTGTTGTTCCAGTACACGACCTCGTCGACCAACCTGCAGCGCAAGCTCGGCGTGAGCTGAGCTGAAGGCGGGGGACACCGTTATTGCGACGAGCGAAGGGCGCGCCGAGGCGCGCGCTTCGCTTTTGATAGACGCGCGGCGCACGCGCCGAGCTTTGGCGGCGACCCAACCCAGGGAATCGAAACGCGCAGCTTTGCTAACTTTGAATTGGCGTCGCTGCGTCGCCGCGACGGGTCGAAACCAAACGAGACGCTCGGCGCCCCGCCCCGTTGCGACCGAGACAATCATGTTGTCGTGAAGCGGAACATCGGGCGCTGGCGGCGTTTTGCGATCCCGCCTCGAACGCACGCACAGCGACTCGCAAGCGGCATGCGCCAAGAAACGGACAGCGACGAACGACCAGGCGCCGTCACTTTCCCGCCGCCGAAGGGAGCCGTTCGCAACGATCTGCGCAATGAAGCGAGATCATGCAGGCCATACGGATAATCAATTTCCAGGTCCACATCGGGCCATATTCTCAGACGATGTCTGGTCCCCGAACGAATTGACATTTCGATACGGAGGCGACGCCGCGCTGCGTCGCGCCGTGCGGGGTGGTTTGTTGTCGGGACAGGCGCGCATGCGAGCGAAGCAGCTGAGCTGCATCGCTGTTTCAGCGTCCGATCGGAGACCAGCATGATTGCGTGCGCCGTCATCGACGAAGAGGACGCACGGCGGTCAGTCGTCGAAGCGTTCGTCCGTCAGAGTTACCTCGACCATTATGGCGGCGCGCCGCCTTTCCTGCCCAATCGGCTGACGGCCCATTTCGACGCCGACGGCCGCGTCGTCTGCGCCGCTGGGCTGCGCTCTGAGGGCGACGGCTTCTTTTCCGAGGCGTATCTCGACTCGCCGATCGAGAGCGCTCTCAGCGCCGCTGTTCATGGCGCGATCGAGCGCCGGCGCATCGTCGAAGTGACGAGCTTCGCCAGCCGCGAACCGAGGGCGACCGCGCGTTTCATCGCGCAGATCGCCACTGACGCGCGCGAAGCTGGTTTCCTTTGGTCGTTCTTCACCGTCACGCGCCGCCTTGGCGCCTTCCTCGAACGCCACGGGGCGCCGCTCGTGCGGCTCGCCGCCGCCGACCCTTCCCGCATCGAGCAGCCGAGCCGGTGGGGCTCCTACTACCAACATGCGCCAACGGTTTACGCCTCCCCGCTGACGGCGAGCCGCGCCGCAACGCGTCTGTCGCGTGAGGCCGCCTGAATGTTGTCGATCTACGCCGCCCTTCTCCGCGACGCAGCGGAAGCGCCCGGGAGAACCGCCGTCTCCGACGACGCCACGTCGTTGACGCGGCGTGCGTTCGTCGCGCGGATTTCTGGCCTGGCGCACGCTTTGCCCGAGAGTGCGCGCGTCATTGGACTTCTCGCTCCCAACGGCGTCGACTGGGCGGCGGCGCAACTCGCCTGCGCCTTCGCCGGCAAGACCTTGGTCCCGCTGCCAACCTTCTTCAGCGCCGCCCAGCTCGCGCACGTCGTGCGAAACGCGGCGGTCGATCATGTCTGGTGCGCCGAATCGATGCGGGGGCGCGTCGCCCAAGCGGGACTCCCCGTCATCCCGTTGCGGCCGTGCGACGAAGCGAGGGAGATCGCGTGCGGCGACGGCTTTCAGCAGATCATCTACACTTCGGGCACGACTGGCCAACCGAAAGGCGTGAGGCACGGCGCGCGCCAGATCGCATGGTCGACGCAGGCGCTCGCCAAGGCCACGGCGGCGAGCGAGCAAGACTGCTATCTGTCGGTCTTGCCGCTCGCCATGCTGCTTGAAACGATCTGCGCAGTGTTCATCCCCGCGTTGGTCGGCGGGAATGTCCATTTCGCTACGGCGCTGTCGGAAGCGGTCGGACGGGGAGCGCCCTCGGGCCTCGTTGACGCTTTCGATCAGGTCAATCCGACCGCGAGCGTGCTCGTGCCGAATCTGCTGAGAGCGTGGATCGGCGAGCTGGCGCGCAACGGCAAGCGCGCGCCTCACCGCTTGCGTTTCGTCGCGGTCGGCGGCGCGCCCGTGCCGACGGCGACGGCGGAAGCGGCGTGGCGCGTGGGCGTTCCTGTCTACGAGGGATACGGCCTCTCCGAGTGCTGCTCCGTCGTCGCCCTCAACCGTATCGGCGAGCGCCGGCCGGGCGCGGTCGGCCGGCCGCTCGACGGTCTCGAGGTCCGTATCGTCAATGGCGAGATCGTCGTCGACGGGCCGAGCGTCACGCCCGGATACGTCGGCGGCGTCGAGCACGTCGGCCCGTGGCGGACCGGCGATCTTGGGTCGATCGACGAGGACGGCTGCCTGCGCGTCCTCGGCCGCAAGGACAACGTCATCGTCGCGTCGAGCGGCCGCAACATCTCGCCGGAATGGATCGAGACGATGTTCCTCGCCGATCCCCGTATCGCGCAATGCGCGTTGGTTGAGGATGGCGATGGAGCGCTGGCGGTCGTGTTCATCCCCTCTCTCGTCGGAGCGGAATGGTTCGCGTGCGCCTCGCAGGACGATGTCGCCGAACTGACGCGGCGCGCCTGTGCGGAGGCGCCCGACTACGCCATACCCGCGCGCCACATCGTCGTGCCGCTCGGCGAAGCGCTGGCGGCGCAGCTGTTGACCGCCAACGGACGCGTTCGACGCGAGGAGGCCGCCGCCTTCTCGCGCGCGAATGCAAAAGCGCCCGCGGCGAATGACGCATGACCGACGCCGCTTTTGCAGCACAGGAGACGCCAGCGTGACTTTCTATGACCGGCTTCTACGGGAAACCGCGGGCGACCGCGAGGCGTTTCTCGCCATACCGCTCGTTCGCCACGCCGTCGCCCACGGCGCGAGCCGCGGTCTCTACCGCGAATTCCTCGCCCAGGCCTATCACCACGTGAAGCACACGTTTCCGTTGCTGGCGCTCGCGGCTTCGCGCACCGATGACGAGCGGTACCAGGACGCGCTCGTCGAATATATGCGCGAGGAGCGCGGCCACGAGAAGTGGATCCTCGAGGACCTGCGCGCCATGGGTGGCGACGTGGAGGCGACGCAGAACGAATCGCCGCGGCTGCCCTGCCGCGTCATGGTCGGCTACGCCTACTACGCGGTCGAGCGCGTCAGCCCCTACGCGCTGCTCGGCAGCGTCCACGTGCTGGAGGGCATGTCGGTCCACCTCGCGGATCGGCTGGCCGACGCCCTGCAATCCTCGTTCGCCGCCAGCGGGGGCGCCGGTTTCTCCTACCTGCGCTCCCACGGCTCGCTCGACAAGTCGCACGTCGACTTCTTCAAGGCGCTGGTCAACGGCTTCGACGACGAGGCGACGCGGGCGCTGATCGTCGAGCAGGCGCGCGCCTTCTACCGCCTCTACGGCGACATCTTCCGCGACCTCGGCGTGCAGGCGGAGCTTCCCAATGCGGCATGAGATCAAGAACGTCCTCATCACCGGCGCCGGATCAGGCATTGGACAGGCGCTGGCGGTCGAGGCGGCGAAGCGCGGTATGGCGGTGGCGCTTGTCGGACGCCGACAAGAGGCCTTGGAGGCGACGGCCAAGAAGCTTAGCGGCGAGGTTCCCGTCCTCGTCCTAGCGGCGGACGTAACTCAACCCGAAGAACGCCGTCGTCTCGCGCTACGCGTCGATCAGGCGTGGGGGAGCTTGAACACGCTGGTCAACAACGCCGGCGTGGTTGAAGGTGGCCCGGTCAGCGAGATCGACGACGACGCGCTGGAACGGGTGTTCGCGACCAACGCGGTTGCGCCGATGGCGCTGGCGCGCGAATTCTTGCCTCTGCTGAGGAACCACAAGCCGGCGCGCGTGGTCAACGTCGGCTCCGTCTTCGGCGACATCCCCTATCCGGGTTTCGCGGCCTATTCTGCCTCGAAATTCGCGTTGCGCGGCTTCTCCATCGCCCTACGCCGCGAGTGGGCCAAGCTGGGAATCGGCGTGACGTACGCCGCGCCGCGCGCCACGCGCACCGCCGCCGCCGCCGCGTTTGGGCCCTTGATCGAAGCCGCCAAGATGACGCTCGACGAACCAGACCACGTGGCGCGGCTCATCTGGGACGCGGTGGAGCGGGGCGACCACTCCGTATATCCGCGCGGGCCGGAGCGCGTGTTCGTGCTGGCCCAACGTCTGTTTCCGCGGCTCGTCGACCGGGCCGTGGCCAAACAAGCGGCGGCGCTCGCGTAACCGGCCGCCGGCGATTTCAACTTCGAGAAAGGATTCGTCCATGCTGTCGATTTCTAGAAGGGGCGCGGTCGCCGCGTTCCTTTCGCTGGTCATCCTCGCGCCCGCCGCGCGCGCGGGGGATTCCCCGCCGGGAGACGCCGTCCGCCATCTTCAGCTCGCGTGGGAGCGCATCAAGTTCGAGACGCCGGAGGGGGCAGACCAGACCGCAGCGATGAACGCGCTCGGCGACGAAGCGGACGCCGTCGCCGCGCAGTTCCCCGACAAGGTCGAGGCGCTGATCTGGGACGGGATCATCACCAGCGAGCGGGCGGGGATGAACAGCGGCTTCACCGCGCTCGGTCTCGCCAAGCGCGCCCGCGACATCCTCGAGCGCGCCGACAAGATGGATCCCAACGCGCTCGACGCGGGCGCGCCAACCAGCCTTGGCGTCCTCTACTATCGCGTTCCCGGCTTCCCTCTCGCTTTCGGCGACAAGAGCAAGGCGAGGGAGCTGCTCGAAAGCGCGATCCGCTCCGCTCCGAATGGGCTCGACGCTTGGTACTTCTACGGCGACTTCCTTTACGGGCAGGGCGAGTATGCAAAGGCGGACGCCGCGTTCAGGCACGCGCTCGCCATCCCCAAACGTCCGGATCGGCCGTTGTGGGACACCAACCGCCGCCTGGTCATCCAGGAGTTCCTCGACAAGCTGAAGGACAAGACCTGAAGCGGCTTCTCGCACGCTCCGTCATGCTGAACGCTTCTCCGCGCTGGCCGGAATTCGTCGGGCGACAACTGAGATCTCCGGAGGGGGTCGGCGGGTCGATGATCGGCTGGTTGATGACCCTGGCGAACGCAACGCCGTACGAGCTCGCTCTGCGGGCGTTGCGGCTGCGGCCGACCGACGCGGTTCTTGAACTGGGGTTCGGCCCCGGCGCGGGGCTGCGGCGCTTGGCGGCTGCGGTTCCCGAGGGGCGGATTTGCGGCGTCGATCATTCGGCGACGATGGTCGAGGCGGCGTTGCGCCGGAACCGCAACGTCGTCGCCGAAGGGCGCATGGAGCTTCGCCGCGGCAAGTTCCATCCGCTGCCGTGGGACGACGAGACCTTCGACAAGGCGCTGCTTGTCAACGTCGTCTACTTCTTTGAGCAATCCGGCGACGACGCGCGCGAGGTTTACCGGACTTTGCGCCGCGGCGGCCTCGTCGTCGCCTACGCCACCGACAGAGAAACAATGGCGAAGTGGCCTTTCGCGGGCGGCGACACCCATCGCACCTTTGATTTGGCGTCGCTTCACAAAGCTTTTGTCGACGCCGGATTCGAGGCGGACGACATTCGCGTCGAGCAGGTTGCGCTTCCTTTCGGCGTCTCTGGTTTGCTTGCACTTGCCCGCAAGCAAGGTCCCATCGAGTCGGCGACGGAGGCCGGATAAGCCTAAACGCGTTCGCCGGAGCGACCCCGCCAAGACCAAGTCAATTGGGAGTTTGCCGGCCTCTTTGCGTCCGGCCTCCTCTCGGCTTGCGAGGCTTTTTCGCTCTTCCTTAGGGTCGCCCACGAACGGTCGCCCACGTCGTATCTCGCCCAGTCGAGACGATGATCTGCCCGGTCGCATGGGGTTGAACTCGGCCGGCCGACCGACTCGCGCGTCAACCGTCAGATTTGCGTCGCGAGGTCGCTTCAGCCGGCCGCGCCGAGCGACGCCGGCGACAGGTTCGGCGCCTGCAGCAGCAGGCGACGCAGTTCAGCCGCCGGGCACGGCCGGGCGAACAGGAAGCCCTGCATCTCGGTGCAGCCGAGCAACTGCACTTCGCGCATCTGGCGCGTGGTCTCGACGCCCTCGGCGGTGACGTCGATGTGCAGGCTCTGGGCGAGCTGCGAGATCGCGCGCACGATCGCCGAGGATTCGCGCCGCTCCGGCAGACCGGCGACGAAAGCGCGGTCGATCTTGATGCGGCTGAAGGAGAAGGACTGCAGGTAGCCGAGCGACGAGAAGCCGGCGCCGAAATCGTCGAGCGCGAGCGTGACGCCGAAGTCGGTCAGCTCGCGCATGATGGCGAGATTGGCCTCAGAATTGTCGAGAAACACCGACTCGGTGACTTCGAGCTCGAGCCGTTGGGGCCGCAAACCGGCGCTGCGCACCGCGTCGATCACTGTCGCGACGAGGCCGCGGCCGGCGAACTGGCGGGCGGAGACGTTGACGGCGACGCGCGCGTCGCTTGGCCAGCCGGCCGCCTCGGCGCAGGCGGTCCGGACGACCCATTCGCCGAGCGCGTCGATCAGGCCGACTTCCTCCGCGATCGGAATGAACTCGGCCGGCGGCACGAGCCCGCGCTGCGGATGGCGCCAGCGCGCCAGCGCTTCGACCGCGACGATGCGATCGTCGGCGAGGCAAACAATCGGCTGGTAATGGAGTTCGAATTCGTTGTTGGCGAGCGCGCGGCGCAGGTCGCGCTCGACCTCCATCCGCTCGATCGCGCGCGCGGTCATTTCCGGCTTGAACAGGCGAAAGGCGCCGCGGCCGGCTTTCTTCACGTCGTAGAGCGCGACGTCGGCTTTCTTCAGCAGCTCGTCGACTTCCCCGCCGTGCTCCGGCGCGATTGCGGCGCCGATCGAAACGTCGACGTCGACGTCGTAGCCGTCGATCGTGAGCGGCGCGCGCACCGCCTCGCCGATTTCGTCGGCGAGCGTCGCGACTTCGGCCGCCGAGGCGATCGGCCCCTGGATGACCGCGAATTCGTCGCCGCCTAACCGGGCGACGGCGCCGCGCGCGCCGACGCAGCGCCTGAGCCGGCGCGACATCTTCTTGAGCAGCGCGTCGCCGACCGGGTGGCCGAGCGTGTCGTTGACGCGCTTGAAATGATCGAGGTCGAGATAGAGCACCGCGAGGGACCCGTCCTCGCCGACGCGGCCGAGCGCGCGCGTGAGCGTCTCGAAGAACAACGCCCGGTTGGGCAGGCCGGTCAGGGCGTCGTGGCGCGCCGTGTAGGCGATCTGCTGGAAGATGCGGCTCTTCTCGATGACGATCGAGATCTGGTTGGCGATCTGGTTGAAGACCGCCTGGTGGATGTCGCGATAGGCGTTGACCTCGCGGCTGGTGAAGAACAGGAAGCCGATCGGCCGGCCGTTGGCGATCAGCGGGCAGGTGAGGCTGGAGCGGCCGCCTTCCTCCACCACCAGGCGCGTCGACAGCGAGAACGGTTTCGCCTCCAGATAGGCTTCGAGATCGTTGAGGATGCGCGGCTGATGCGTCTCAAGGATCTGTTGCAGGCTGCTGCCCGCCATCGGTCGCGAGAAGCCGACGACGAGCCGCGCCGGGCCGAGGTTGGAGCGCGCCCAATGCGCCTTCAGCCGCTCGCCGTCGTCGATCAGGAACGCGCAGCCGATGCGGTCGTAGGGGATCAGGTCGGAGAAGCCGTCGAAAATGCGGTCGAGCACGTCTTCGGGCGAAACGCCGTGCTCGGCGTTCTGGACCAGCTCGAACAGCCGCTGCAGCTCAGCCTCGCGGTGGGTGAGTTCGGCCGCCAGCGACACCAGTTCGTGGCCGAGGGCGGCGAGCGGATCGTCGGGATCGGGCGGCGGCGGCGCGACGGCCTTGCCCGCCCGGAGCCGCCGCACCAGTTCGGCGTAGCGTGCGACGGCGTCGAAATGAGGAGGCTGCGAAGCATCGTTCATGGGCGCGGTCGGCTTCTCCCGGCGGCCTTCAAAATGGCTCGCGCCGGCGCGCGTCGCCGCGGCCGGAAGCTTTCAAATTCGCAAGCAGGTTAGGGTGACGGGATTATCAAGCGATTAACAGGATCGATCCGGGTTTGACGGTGCGTCAATTTGCGCAATTCTGACGTTTGCACTGAAACAAATCGCCGGCCCGCAACGTATCGTCGGCGACCCCTGGACGCCCTCGACCGAGACAGCCGAACCGATGACGAGACTGAAAGCCCCCTGGAACGAGCGCAACGGCCGCTTCTCGGCCCTCAAGGCGGTCGTCTTCGCCGGCCTGTTCGCGCCGGCGGCGTGGCTCGCCTTCGAACTGGCGACCGGCATGCTGTTTCCCAAGCCGGTCACCGAGCTGATCCACCGCACCGGCGACTGGACGGTGCGGCTGCTGCTGCTGTCGCTGCTGGTCACGCCGCTGCGCCGCTTCGCGCGCTGGCCGAAGCTGATTGCGGTTCGGCGCATGGTCGGCGTCGCCGCCTTCGCTTACGCGCTCGCTCACCTCAGCCTCTATGTCGTCGACCAGAGCTACAACCTCCTCCATGTCGCGAGCGAGATCGTGCTGCGCTTCTATCTGACGGTCGGCTTCGCCGTGCTCACTGGCCTGGCGACGCTCGCGGCGACCTCGACCGACGCGATGATCCGCCGGCTCGGCGCGGCGAACTGGAACCGGCTGCACAAGCTCGTCTATCTGATCGCGCCGCTGGCGCTGCTGCACTTCTTCCTGCAGGCGAAGGCCAACGTCGCCGAACCGGCGATGATGACCGGCATCTTCTTCCTGCTGATGCTGGCGCGCTTCTTCACCCGTTTTGGCTGGCCGCAATGGGCGGGCGCGCTCGCTTCGGCGCTGATCGCCGCGCCGGCGACCGCGCTGGCCGAAGCGTCGTGGTACGCCTTCGTCCGCCACATCCCGTTCGCGCGCGTGTGGGACGCGAATTTCAGTCTGCTGCTGGCGCCGCGGCCGAGCTGGCTCGTCGCGGCGGCCGGCGTCGCGCTGATCGTCGTCGCGTTGGCGCGCCTGGCGCCCCCTTCCACCGCGCTTCGCGCGGTCCCCCTCCCCCGCTTCGCAGGGGAGGAAGGCACGCAGCGTTCGACGGCGCGGTGAGCCGCGTTCAGAACTGTCTGGGGATTGGCGACGATTCCCCGATGGGCGCTCCGGCGCCGGTGATCTCCTCCCACGCGAAGCGGGGGAGGAGGACCGCGCGAAGCGCGGTGGAGGGGGCTGCCCTACGAGCGTCGAAGGCGCGAGCTCCCGTCTCAGGGCGCTCACGCCTCCTTCGCCTTGCGGAACAGGAACGGCGCGACGTCGGCGACGCCGGGCGGCTTGTCGATCGCGAACGGCGCCGGCCGGCAGACGGCCATCGCCGACAGACCGACCCGCGCCGTCAGCAGGCCGTTGAGCACGCCCTCGCCGAGCCGCGCCGAGATGCGCGAGGCGACGCCGTGGCCGACCACCTGCTGCAGCAGGCTGTCGCCGACCGCCATGCCGCCGGTGATCGCCAGATGCGCGCCGATCGAGCGCAGCAGCGCGAAGAAGCCGAACAGACCCGGCCGGCCGCCGTAAAGCTCGGCGACGCGCCGCGTCAGCCGCACCACCTGCGCGGCGACGAACAGCAGGTCGAGGATCGCGCGCGGGCTCACCGCCGTCACCATCGACACCCGCCGCGCCGCCGCGGCGATCTCCGCCTGCACCTTCCTGTCGATCGGCAACAGCAGCGCGCGCTCGGCGACGTCGACGAGGTCGCGGCCGTCGACGACGGCGCGGCGCGCCTCTTCGACCTCGGCGCGCGCCCGCGCCGTCTCCGGCCGATGGAGGTAGAGCGCCGCCAGCCGCGCCACCAGCGCGCGCGCCGCGTCGCGGTCGTCGTCGGCGCGCGCGCGGGCGAGCGCCGCGTGCAGTTCGGCGATGCGGCGCTGGCGCGCGACCGCGATCGCTTCGCGGACGACGAGGCCAAGCGCGCCGACGACCAGCAGGACCGCGAAGCCGGTCGCGATCGCGCCGAGCGACGCGGCGCGCGCGAACAAAGCCTCGATCAAGCTGTCGATCCACAGGCCGACCGCCAGCGAGACGAGGCCGCCGAGGCCGATCCAGGCGATCGCGCCTAACGACCAGCGCCGCCGCTTGGCGACGCCGGCCCCCCGCGCCGCCTCGACTTCGCGCTCGACGACGTCGAGCGGCGCGTCGCCTTCGGGCGGGATGGGGTCGCGCTGGGTCATGACCGTCGCCATCGGCGCGAGCGGGGCGGGCGCGTCGTCGACCGCGACGCGACGGTCGTCGAGACGGAAGGCGCGGGGGCGGGGGGGCTTGTCGTTCATGCCAGTCGGTCGCCGATCAGGAATTGCAACGCGCGGTCAAGGCGGATGTGGGGCGGCGGCGCGCCGCGCGCCGTGACGGGCGGACGGAAGCGGACGAAGCGCCAGTCGTTGTCCGCTTCCGGCAACGCCAGAGCGTCGCCCGCCAGCGCCGCCGCCGGATCGTCGGGCAGCCGGCCGGGGAACACCGCCGCCTCGGCGACGCCGTCGAACGTCTGGCCGTCGATGCGCTCGCCCGCTTCCGGCGTGCCGACGATCGCCGGCAGAATCTCGCCGCCGTGGCGGATCTCGGCTTCGCGCGTCGCGCGTACCGCGGCGAGCGCGACGACGTCGATCTCGGCCCCGAAGCCTTCGGCCCGCGCGATGGCGCGGCTGGTCATCAGCTTCAGCGCCGCCTCGAGCCGGTCGTGGTCGGCGTGGTGGAGATGGTCGGCTTTGGTCGCGGCGAACAGGATGCGGTCGATGCGCGGCCGGAAGATCGCCCCGAGCCGCGAGGCGCGGCCGGCGCGGAACGCGTGCATGACGCCGTCGAGCGCCGTCTCGAGATCGCTGAGCGCCGCCGGGCCGGAGTTCAGCGCCGTGAGCAGGTCGACGAGCACGATCTGCCGGTCGAGCCGGGCGAAATGGTCGCGGAAGAACGGCCGCGCGACATGGGTCTTATAGGCTTCGTAGCGCCGCTCCATCATCGCCGCCAGCGAACCGTGCGCGATCGCCGCGCCATCGTCGAGCGGCAGCGGCGCGAAAGTCAGCGCCGGCGAGCCTTCGAGATCGCCGGGCGACAGGAAGCGGCCGGGCGGCAGGGTGGAGAGCGCGTAGGTCGCGTCGCGCGCCTGCCGCAGATAGGCGGCGAACAGCTCGGCGGCTTTCACCGCTTTCGCCTCCTCGGCCGGCGCCGCGGGGTCGAGGCTGGCGAGGAAGCCGTTCCATTGCGACGCGACCGGCGCGCGCGATTTTGCCCGCGCCGCGGCGATCGTCTCGCGCGACCATTCGCCGTAGGACTTGCCGAGCAGCGCCAGGTCGAGCAGCCATTCGCCGGGGTAATCGACGATGTCGAGGTTGAGGCTCTGCGCTCTCGCGCCGCCCCAGGCGCCGACGCGCTCAAACTCGATCGTCACGCGCAGCTGCGACACCCGCCGCGTCGAAACCGGCCAGCGCCGCTCGGCGCCGGAAATCGCCGCGACATGCTCTTCGTAAGGGAAGCGCGGCACCGCGTCGTCGGGCTGCGGCTCGAGATGGACGCGGGCGATGCGCCCCTCGGCCGCCGCGCGCAGCACCGGCAGCCGGCCCGCATTGACGAGGTTGTCGACCAGCGCGGTGATGAACACCGTCTTGCCCGCCCGCGACAGCCCGGTGACCCCGAGCCGCAGCGCGCCGCCATTGACATAGTCGGCAAACGACCGCGCGACGACGCCCGCCTCAAAAGCCAGATCGCTGAAAATCGACAAAGCAACGCCTGCGCCAGCCAATGTTGCCCCAATCTAGGGTGGGGAATGGGGGGTTGTAAGGGGCGACCCCTTCGCCCGCGCAGCGGGAGAAGGTGGCGCGAAGCGCCGGATGAGGGCAGGCGCCGCAAGGCGATTGCGCGCCCGCCCCTCACCTCCAACCCCTCTCCCGCAGGCGGGAGAGGGGAGCGAAGCGCCGGATGAGCATCTGTGTTGGCAGTCAAGCATGGATTGGCGTCCAGGGGCGATCCTCTTTGATGAGGACGTTGGCGAGGACGACGAGCTTTCGCATGATTGCGGTGATGGCGACCTTGGCTTTC
>JBEKVR010000023.1:0-44335 GCA_049513815.1 Roseiarcus sp.
CCGTCTCGTCGATCATGCCGAGATTCTAGCCGCTCCGTGTCCCGGCGCGAATCCCCCATGTCGCGCCCCAATGTCCCGCCAGCCAGCCCGATTCAATTGTTCTTGAACGAGCCCTTAGCCAGAAGACGACTGCGGCCAGGCCGAATGCGCCGGTCCAGCGAAGAACCTTGAGATCGTCCAAGAACTCTCTCCTCTTCGGCATCCGATCGAACGGCGCGGTTCGCGGTGGCCGCCGGCCTGCGCGCCTCAGCGCGGCGAGGCCGCGGCGAGACCGGTCCCGACTTCGAGCGTCGGCGCGGAACGCCAGCCGCGCGGCGCGCGCTCGAGCGGCGTCGGCGCGCGCGCCTCGTCGCCGGCGAGCGCGCCGTCCAGCCAAGCCGACAGCATCGTCTCGAGCCATAGCGCGACGGCGCGGTCGTAGAGGAACCAGCCGTCGAGATGTGCAGACCGCGGCTGCGCGCCGGGCCGCTCGAGCCGCTCGTCGCCGCGCGTCGTCCAGCGGCAGATCATCGCGTAGGTGACCTCCGGGTGGAACTGCAGCGCCAGCGCGCGCGACCCGAAGGCGAAGGCCTGATTGGGGAATTCGCCGTCGCTGGCCGCCAGCAGCCGCGCGCCGCGCGGCAGCTCGAAGCCGTCGCAATGCCAATGATAGACGTGGCGCGGGAACGGCGCGGCGCACAGGCGAGCCGCGTCCGGCGTCGGCGTGATCGGGTAATAGCCGATTTCACTGCGCTTATCGGGGTAGGTGAACACCCGGACGCCCAAATGGCGGGCGAGCATCTGCGCGCCAAGGCAGACGCCGAGCAGCGGTTTGTCTTCGCTGAGCGGCACGGCGAGCCAGTCGATCTCGCGCCGCACCCAATCGAGGTGGTCGTCGTTGGCGCTCATAGGTCCGCCGAAGACGATCGCGCCGGCATGTTCGGCGAGCGTCGCCGGCAACGGCTCGCCGAGGCTCGGGCGGCGAACGTCGAGGGCGAAGCCGCGCTGCGCCAGCAACGTCCCGACGCGCCCCGGCGTCGAGTGGTCCTGGTGCAGGACAATCAGCACTTTGTCGCGCCGAACGCGCTCAAGCATCATGCCGCTCCGTTACGACGCAATCCCTTGCGCCGTCTGGGAATCACCCCGATTGTGAAGCAAGTTCCGCGCCGAATTGTTAACGTAGCTCGCGTTAGCCCCCGCCCGCGGGCGGGCGGAAGCGCAAGTCCCCTGGGCCCCAACCCTGCGGCGTCCGCGGCCTTGCCCTCGCGCCGCCGCGCCATTATAAGCCCGGCTTCGCGCCGTTTCCGACACCCCTGGAGGCGTGGCGCGCTCGAAAAAGGACATACGACATGGCAGCGATCAAGCAGCTCGCGGCCGTGACGCGTAGCGGGATTGGCAAGGGGGCCGCCCGCTCCGTTCGTCGCGAAGGCCGCGTTCCGGGAGTCGTCTATGGCGGCGGCGAGGCGGCGGAGCCGATCTCGGTCGACTTCAAAGAGCTCAACAAGTTCATCTATTCCGGTCACTTCCTGACCTCGATCTTCGAGATCGACATCGAGGGCCGCAAGCAGCGTGTGCTGCCGCGCGACTACCAGCTCGACAAGGTCAGCGATACGCCGATGCACGTCGACTTCTTCCGCCTCAAGGCGGGCACGCGCGTGCGCATCGCGGTGCCGGTGCGCGTGATCAACCGCGAAGCTTCGCCCGGCCTCAAGAAGGGCGGCGCGGTCAACCTCGTGCTGCACAGCGTCGAGCTGGTCGTCCCGGCCGAGTCGATCCCCGAATCGATCATTGTCGACCTCACCGGTATGGACTTCCACGACTCGGTGCACGTCACCGCCCTCAAGCTGCCGGAAGGCTGCAAGCCGGCCGACACCCGCATCGACTACACCGTCGTGACCGTGGTGCCGCCGACCATCTTCACCGAAGAGGCGCCTGTCGCCGCTGCGGCGACGACGGCCGCCGCGCCTGGCGCGGCTGCTCCTGCCGCCGAGGGCGCGCCTGCCGCCGGCGCTGCGGCCCCGGCCGCCGGCGCCGCAGCCGCGGCCCCGGCCAAGGGCGCCGCCGCCGCGGCCCCAGCCAAGGGCGCCGGCAAGAAGTAAGCCGCCGGCTCATCGCCGCGCGTCAACGCGTCAGGCCCGTCCGCCCATCCCGGCGGGCGGGCCTTTTTCAAATCACGAGGGGACATGCTGCTCATCGCAGGGCTCGGCAATCCCGGCGCCGAACACGCCCGCAACCGCCACAACATCGGCTTCATGGCGCTCGCGCGCATCGCCGAGGAGCATCGCATCGGTCCGTTCCGCTCGCGCTTTCAGGGGCAGATCGCCGAAGGGCCGATCGGCCGCGAGCGCGTCGCGCTGCTGGCGCCGCAAACCTACATGAACGAATCCGGGCGCAGCGTCGGCGAGGCGATGCGCTTCTACAAGCTCGGCCTCGAGTCGCTCGTCGTCATCCACGACGAACTCGACCTCGCGCCGGGAAAAGTCAGGGTCAAGGTCGGCGGCGGCGCGGCCGGGCACAACGGCCTGCGCTCGATCACCGCCCACATCGGCAACGACTACAAACGCGTCAGGCTCGGCATCGGCCATCCGGGCGACAAGGACCTCGTCTATCACTACGTGCTCGGCAACTTCGCCAAGTCGGAACTGGGCTGGGTTGAAGCGGTCTGCGACGCCGTCGCGCGCGCCGCCGCGTTGCTGGCCGCCGGCCAGGACGCGAGCTTCCAGAACAAGGTCCACCTCGCGCTGGAGGCGGCGGGCTTCGGCGGGAAGGACGCGAAGGACGAGGGCTCATAGGGATGTCTGTCTTTAGCCCGCACCAAGCCGAATCATGATGCAATCAACGAGAGAGGTACGAGCAAGCTGGTAGTTGCGGCCATCCCAACAAAACTAATTGGAACCATTTGGCTTCGGCGGCCAAACTTTCTCCGCCAGCGCCCTCAACTCAGGGATGTTAAGCGCGTCAGATTTTGTGTTCGTGAGCTTCATTGGGTTGTGGCCAAGTTTTGTGAGTTCCTGCACAAGTAAGCCGAATAGACGCTTCCCCTTCGCTTGCTCAAACCTCACTACTCCTCCGAGAAGATCGGCCGCCTTGAGCGGCTCCGGGTTCATGCCTCTAAGATCTCTGTCGATCAACTCCTTGCGCTTTGCACCGAATTCGGCCGCGAGCGACGCATTATTGGCCTCCAAAACTCCAGACACGATTCGATCGGCCGCCTCCACGCTTATGCCAACACTGGCAGCTACGTGTCGCGGATCGCAATAGTAGTGCTCGATATCCGAAAGCCCTGTTATGAACAATAGACTTCGCTCCGGCAATTTTCCCGCTTCTTGGCCCAAATACCAAGCGCGCTCTTTTTCGAGCATGCAGTCACCGTCTCTGTGAACGACTACATGTGTGTCATCTCCTTGCTTCACAAAAAAATCCGCAATCCCCGCCGTCATGCCTATATTCCTCACGCCATTATAGGTTTGTAAGAAATACTCCCCCGAGCGAAACCCATTTGCCTCCAGCAAATGCGCAAGCTTCTTACTCTTAGTGTCTTCGGTTAGGATAACCACGCGTCTTGAGTTTCCTGCGCTCAGTTCAAAACTGTCAAGCGCTCCCAAATCTAGCAAAATTGACAAATCCATACTATTGACGTTCTCCTGCTTCTGTCCATTCTTTAGCCACACGATCTCAGTCAATTCAGACGACGCTAACGAATCAAACATGTGGCGCGAATGCGTGGCCAAAACGATCTTTGGCGAACCCTGTTCTGCTATCTTTAGGAGCGTAGCTGCTAGCGCCCTCTGGTTAGATGGGTGTAGATGAGCGTCAGGTTCATCTAGGATGAGAAGAGCCGGCTCGTACATTGTTGTATATGCAACTAATTGAATTGCTTGAAGCGTTCCAGATCCAACGATTTCTAACGGAATTTCTGCCGCATCTAGACTAGCAATAATATTTATATAGGTGTTTGTTTTCTCGTTAAAGACGCAGTTGATTTGGAGCCCTGGAAATATTTCGCTGATCATCGTGTGAAATTTTTCTAGCTTAGTCTTGTCTTCCGTAAGTCTATATAGTACATTTCTTAAATATAGATTTGCGTCACCTTGCGCAATACCAGTTGTTATAATCGCGTCTGTACGTTTTTCTTCATTCAGCGCAATACCAGCAAGTCCTGGTACAAATATTGACAACGGCCTCGTTCTATCAGAAGCGCGTTTAAAGAATGTATTCGAACGTTCATATATTAACGCTATATTTGCATTCTTTCCACGGCGCATAGATAACGCGAATAATTTTGGCTCGGAAGCATCTGTATCTTTGTATGTGAAGGAAAAACTTGGACCATTCTTCGATGTCATGTCACCATTATGGTACAATTTGATTGGTTCAGTTGTGGGGCGATATATGAACTGGTCTACACCCAGAGTGCTGGCTGGCTTAGATTTAGTTGAGGCCGATATTGCAGACTGCAAAGTAGTAATTGCCCAATGAATACCCTGAAGTAGCGATGATTTACCTGAATTGTTCCCGCCAATTATGATTGTTATGTCCGATAGATTTACCTCCAAACTCGTAATTCTCTTAAACTTCTCAATCTTCACGTTTGTTATTTGCATGGAATTCCACCGGTATTCGGTTCATTGGGCGCTAACTCGGCTGGACGCGACAGCCCCCAATATTCCCGCGAGAATGCGCGCGTCCTCTATGCCCAACAAGGGCCTTTGCCACTGCTGTAACGGTTGAAACGCCTCTGGGCACTGGCTGAGTGGATGCTGCAAGTTTCAAGGATGTTGGGTGCATGAGGCTGGTTGAACTGGCGTGCTCATCCGGCCCTGTTTGGCTGCCAAAACTAAGAACAGAGGGGGTGAACGGCCCCCCTTACTCCGCCGCCTCGCGCAGCGCCTGACACCGCCGCAGTTGCGCGCGCAAAGGCGCGGGCTTGAGCGGCTTGTTGAGCAGCGCGACGTCGGCGCGCGCCGCCGCTTCGCGCACTTCGACGCTGCGGTCGGCGGTGGCGAGGATCGCCGGCGTGCGCTCGCCGAGCTGATGGCGCAGCGCGGCGATCGCGGAAAGGCCGTCGCCTTCGTCAAGATGATAGTCGGCGACGATCGCGTCGGGCAGGCCGTCGAGCGTCGCCAGCGCCGCGCGCGCCTCGCGCAGGTCGAGCGCAATCGCGACGCGACAGCCCCATTTGGTCAGCAGCGCGCGCATGCCGTCGAGCACGCGCGGCTCGTTGTCGATCGCCAGCACGCGCAGGCCCCGCAGCGCGTCGGCGGCGACGGCCGGTTCCGGCGCGCCCGGCTCGGCGGCCGGCGCGACGCCGATCGCGCCGCGCGGCGCGACGACCGAGAACACCGAGCCGCGGCCCGGCCACGAGCGAATCGCGATTGGGTGGCCGAGCACGCGGCCGAGCCGCTCGACGATCGACAGGCCGAGGCCGAGGCCGCGCGCCGCCCGCGCGCCCTGCTCGAGCCGCTGAAACTCCTCGAACACCAGCCGCTGCTGGTTGGCGGGAATGCCGAGGCCGGTGTCCCACACTTCGATTCGCACCTGGCCGCCGACGAGGCGCCGGCAGCCGACGACGACGCGGCCCTTAGGCGTGTATTTGAGCGCGTTGGAGACGAGGTTCTGCAGCAGCCGGCGCATCAGCCGCCGGTCGGAGCGCACGATCAGCGACGAACGCTCGAAGCGCAGCGTCAGCCCCTTGGCGCGCGCCGTCGGCGCGAACTCGATCTCGAGCTGGCGGAATACGTCGGCGATCGAGAAATCGGCGATCTGCGGCCGCGTCGCGCCGGCGTCGAGGCGCGAGATGTCGAGCAGCGCCGAGAGGATCTCCTCGACCGCCTCGAGCGACGCGTCGACGTTGCGCACCAGAGTTCCGCACTCCTCCATGGCGCCGTGGGCGGCGACTTCCGACAGCGAACTGGCGTAGAGCCGCGCCGCATTGAGCGGCTGCAAAATGTCGTGGCCGGCGGCGGCGAGGAAGCGCGTCTTGGAAAGGTTCGCCTCCTCCGCCGCGGTCTTGGCGCTGGCGAGTTCGCGGTTGAGCCGTTCGAGCTCGGCGGTGCGCTCGCGCACGCGGCGCTCCAGGCGCTCATTGGTCGCGGCAAGGTCTTCTTCGGCCAGCGCCGTCTGGGTGACGTCGGTGTAGGTGGTGACGATGCCGCCGTCGGGCAGGCGCGCCGAGCGGATCTCCAGCACCCTCAGCGAGGGATGGAGTCGGAGGCGAATCGGCTCTTCGTGATTGAGCAGGCTCTCGAGCCGCTCGGCGACAAGATCGTCAGTGCGCCCCGGACCGTAGGCGCCGCGCGCGGCGTTGAAGCGAATGATCTCGTCGAGGCCGACGCCGACCCGCATCTTCGACGGCGGCAGGGCGAACAGGTCGGCGAACTCGCGGTTCCAGGCGGTGAGCGCGAGATTGTTGTCGAAGACGGTGATGCCCTGGCGCGCGTGGTCGAGGGCGTGCTGCAACTGATCGCGGCTCGACTGGATCGCCGCCGACGCGTCGTCGAGCAGCTTCAGCGCCGACTTGCCCGACATGGCGCGACGACGCAGCAACAGCGACAACACCAAACGCGAGGTCGAGGCGCCGATCGCCGGCGACAACAAGTGCTCGGCGTGACGGATCAGATGCGCGTCGGCTTCTTCGGCTGGCGTCAGGTTGAGCCCCCGCTCGCGTTGGAACGTCTCGAAGGCGCGCCGCGCGCGCTCGGCGCCGAGATAGCGCGCGACCGTCGCCTCGAGCTCGCCCGTCGTCGTCGAGGCGCGCCACAGCCGAAACGCTTGTGGCTTGCCGCTCGGCGTGGCGCCGACGAACGCCGTCGCCTGCATGCGTTCGAGCGGCGTCGCCTTGCGCGTCAGCGAGGCGACGACGAAAGCGAGCACGTTGAGGCCAAGCGACAGCGCGACGCCGCCGACCAGCGGATAGGCGGAGAAGCCGGTCAGCGCGGCCGGACGCAGCCAGGCGAAGCCGAGCGGCCCGTTGGCGAGGAATTCCGACAATCCGCCCTCGCCGTTGAGCGAGGGCAGCAGCAGCAGGTAGAACCACGCCGCCAGGCCCGCCGACATGCCGACGACGGCGCCGCGCGAGGTGCCGCGCCGCCAGATGAGCCCGCCGAGGAAGGCCGGACCGATCTGCGCCACCGCGGCGAAGGACAGCAGGCCGATCGAGGCGAGCGCCGCTGCGCCGGTCAGCCGCGCGTAGAAATAGCCGAGCGTCAGAACGCCGAGAATGGCGAGGCGACGCACGGTGAGCACCCGTTTGCCGATCTCGCCCGCCGCCGCCGCGTCGCCCTGCGCGGCGCGGCCGCGCAGCAGGATCGGCATGACGAGATCGTTGGAGACGGTGATCGCCAGCGCGACGCTGTCGACTACCACCATGCCGGTCGCCGCCGACAGGCCGCCGAGCATGGTGGTCAGCGCAAGAACGTGCGCGCCGGCGCTGAGCGGCAGCGCCAGCACGGTGAGGTCGCGGTCGATCGCGCCATCGGGAAAGCTCAGCAGGCCGGCGATCGCCAGCGGCGCGACGAACAGGTTGATGAGGATGAGATAGGTCGGGAACAGCCAGGCGGCGCGGGCGATGTCGGCGCGACCGCGGCTCTCGACCACGCTGACGTGGAACTGGCGTGGCAGCAGCAGGATCGCCAGCGCCGACAACAGCGTCGTCGTCAGCCAGTTGGCGGGATCGGGCGGCGCGCGCATCACCGCGGCGATGCGCGGCTCGGCCGCCCCGGCGCGGAACAGCTCGCCCAAGCCGCCGAACAGTCCCCAAACGACAAAGGCGCCGACGGCGAGGAAGGCGACGAGCTTGACCACCGACTCGACCGAGATCGCCAGGATCAGACCGTCCTGGTGCTCGGTCGGATCGATCCGCCGCGTGCCGAACGCCATGGCGAAGGCGGCGAGCAGGAAGGCGACGGCGAGGTCGAAAGCGGCGGTCGGCGCGCCGGGCGTCAGCCGTCCGTACTCGAACGAGTCGACCACCATCAGGATCGTCTGGGTGATCGACTTGAGCTGCAGCGCGATGTAGGGCGCGGACGCGGTCAGCGCGATCAGCGCCGCGAGCGCCGCCGCCGCCTGCGACTTGCCGTAGCGGGCGGAGACGAAGTCGGCGACGGTGGTGAGATTCTGCGCGCGCGACAGGTCGCCAATGCGGCCGATCAGGCGATAGCCGAGGCCGACGACCAGGATCGGCCCGATGTAGATCGGCAGGAAATCGAAGCCTTGGGTGGAGGCGAGGCCGACCGAGCCGTAATAGGTCCACGAGGTGCAGTAGATCGCCAGGCTCAGCGAATAGACCAGCGCGCGGTGCCGGCCGATGACGAAGCGCCGCCCGCCGTGGTCGCCCCACCAGGCGACGGCGAACAGAAAGCCGACATAGCCGAGCGAGGCGAGAAAAACGGCCGTGCCGTTCAGCATGGCGTAGGCGCGAGCGAGCGCAGCATCGGCGCACTGTATCCGCCGCCGGGTCCGGCGTTAAGGGCGAGGGCTCCCCGGGTCCCTGCGAAAATGCTACCTCCCGGCCGGGAAAGGCGCCGCCATGAAAAATCTCCTCACCGATGTCCCCGGCCTCAAGGTCGGCAACGCCGAGGACGCGCGCGTGGCGTCGGGGACGACGGCGGTCGTGTTCGACGCGCCGGCGGCGGCAGGCTTCGCCGTTCCCGGCGGCGCGCCAGCGCTGCGCGACACCGGGCTGCTCAAGCCGGAGATGACCGTCGCGCGGGTCGACGCCTTCGTCCTTTCCGGCGGCTCGGTGTTCGGCCTCGACGCCCCGGGCGGCGCGATCGCTTGGCTGCACGCGCTCGGCCGCGGCTTCGCAGTCGGCGCGGCGCGGGCGCCGATCGTCCCCGGCGCGGCGTTGTTCGACCTCGACAACGGCGGCGACAAAGCCTGGGGCCGCCGGCCGCCCTATTTCGACCTCGGCTGGGCGGCGGCGGAAGCCGCGGAGCTCGACTTCAAGCTCGGCAGCGTCGGCGCCGGCTACGGCGCGACGACCTGCGATCTCAAAGGCGGGCTGGGCTCGGCGAGCGCGGTTTCGTCGAAGGGCTTCGTCGTCGGCGCGCTCGCCGCGGTCAACGCGGCGGGCAAGGCGACGCGCGGCGGCTCGCCGCGCTTCTGGGCCGCCGCTTACGAGCGCGGGGCCGAATTTGGCGGGCTCGGCGAAGGCGCGCCGTCGGACGACGCGCTCGTCTTCGCGCTGAAGCGCGACGAGCCCGCCAACACCACGCTCGCCGTCGTCGCCACCGACGCGCCGCTCGACAAGGCGCAGGCGACGCGGCTGGCGACGATGGCGACGGCGGGCTTCGCGCTGGCGCTGCGGCCGGCGCACGCGCCCTCCGACGGCGACGTCGTCTTCGCCGCGGCGACCGCGCGCGCCAATCGCGCGCCCGACCTGCGCGACCTCGCCGAGATCGGCACGCTCGCCGCCGAATGCCTGGCGCGCGCGATCGCCCGCGGCGTCTACGAAGCGACGCCGCTGCCGTTCGAAGGCGCGATGCAGAGTTGGAAGGGGAAGTGGGGAAGTGGGGCAGTGGGCAGTGGGCAGTGGGCAGTAGGCAGTGGGCAGTAGGCAGGGCTTTCTTCGCCCACTGCCTATTGCCTACTGCCCTTCAGAACCGATCCGCCCGGAACGGCTTCGGGTCGACGAACGGCGTCTCGCCCGCCATCATCTCAGCGAGCAAGCGGCCGCTGACCGGACCGAGCGTCAGACCGAGATGCTGGTGGCCGAAATCGAACCACAGGCCCTTGTGGCGCGGCGCCGGGCCGATCACCGGCGCCATGTCGGGCAGGCACGGCCGCTTGCCGAGCCACGGCTTGGGGTCGAGCCGCTCGGCGAGCGGAAAGAGTTCGCGCGCCGAGGGCTCCAACCGGTGAAGATGGGCGGGCGAAGGCGGGTCGTCGCGGCGGGCGAATTCGGCCCCGGTCGTCAGGCGCAGACCGCGCGCCATCGGCGCGAGGAGGTAGCCCCTCTCGAGATCGAGCATCGGCCGGCTGACGAACGCGCCCGGCCGCGTCGCGTAATGCATGTGGTAGCCGCGCTTGACGCCGAGCGGGAACGCATAGCCAAAGCCCGCGGCGAGATCGCCCGACCACGGCCCGAGCGCCACCACCGCGGCGTCCGCTTGCATCAGGCCGTCGGCGGTCTGCACCGTCCAGCCGCCGCCCGACTGCGCAAGCGTGCGCGCGTCGCCGACGAGGAACGCGCCGCCGCGTTCGACGAACAGCCGCGCGTAGGCGGACGCGAGGCCTTCGGGATCGGACGTGCTCAACGGATCGGTGTAATGCACGCCGCCCTTGGCGGCCTCGCCAAGATGCGGCTCCAGGGCGAGCGCCTGCTCGCGGCTCAACGTGACGCTCGGGACGCCGAACGGCTTGGTCTCGGCGGCCTCGGCGAGCGCGAGATCCTCGCCGCGCGAGGTGCGGAACACGCTGATCCAGCCGCCCCCGCGCAACAGCGGCTGCGCGCCGGCGGCCTCGGCGAGCGCCTGATGCTCGGCTACGCAGCGGTCCACCAAGCCCCGCATCGCCAGGGCAGTCTCCAGGCGCCTGGCCGGCGAGGAGGCGAGGAAGTAGCGCCACACCCACAACGCGATCCACGGCAGCGCGAGGTAACGGATGTGCACTCGCGGATCGAGGTTGAGCGCCGCCGGAACGATCTCGCCGAGCGCGCGCGGGAAGGCGTAGGGGTACGCCGCCTCGCTCTGCACGATGCCGGCGTTGCCGAAGCTCGTCTCGCGCGCCGCGCCGCCCGTGCGATCGATCAGCGCGACGGCGCGGCCTTTCGCCTGGATGTGAAGGGCGGCGCCGACGCCGACGATCCCTGCGCCCAACACGACGACGTCGGTTCGCTGCAAAGCCACGCTGCGGTTCTCCTGATTGCGCCGGCCCGCCGAGCTCAGCGCCGCGGGCGCAGGGGGGCTCGAAATTCTCGCCGCGTTCCTATAGACCGCTCGCGGCCCTTGTCCAAGGAAACGCCGATGATCCCCCGCTATTCCCGCCCTGAGATGGTCAAGATTTGGGCGACTGAGACGCGCTTCCGCATCTGGTTCGAGATCGAAGCGCACGCCTGCGACGCGCTGGCCGAAATCGGCGTCATCCCGAAGGAATCGGCGAAGGCGATCTGGGAGAAGGCGGGCGCCGTCACGTTCGACGTCGCGCGCATCGACGCGATCGAGAAGGTGACGAAACACGACGTCATCGCATTCCTCACTCATCTCGCCGAGTTCATCGGCCCCGACGCGCGCTTCGTCCACCAGGGCATGACCAGTTCCGACGTGCTCGATACGTGCCTCGCCGTGCAGCTCAGCCGCGCCAGCGACATCCTCATCGCCGACGTCGACGCGCTGCTCGCCGCGCTGAAGCGCCGCGCCTACGAATACAAGCTCACCCCGACCATCGGCCGCTCGCACGGCATCCACGCTGAACCGACGACCTTCGGCCTCAAGCTCGCGCTCGCCTACGCCGAATTTGCGCGGGCGCGGACGCGACTGATCGCGGCGCGCGAGGAAATCGCCACCTGCGCGATCTCCGGCGCGGTCGGCACGTTCGCCAATATCGACCCGAGGGTTGAAGAGCACGTGGCGAAGAAACTGGGGCTGAAGTCAGAACCGGTTTCGACCCAGGTGATCCCGCGCGATCGCCACGCCGCGTTCTTCGCGGCGCTCGCGGTCGTCGCATCGTCGGTCGAGCGGCTCGCCACCGAGATCCGCCATCTGCAGCGCACCGAGGTGCTGGAGGCGGAGGAATATTTCTCCGAGGGGCAGAAAGGCTCGTCGGCGATGCCGCACAAGCGCAACCCAGTGCTGAGCGAGAACCTGACCGGCCTCGCCCGCATCGTCCGCTCGGCGGTCGTCCCGGCGCTGGAGGACGTCGCGCTGTGGCACGAGCGCGACATCTCGCATTCCTCGGTCGAGCGGATGATCGGCCCCGACGCGACGATCACGCTCGATTTCGCCCTGGCGCGACTGGCCGACGTGGTCGACAAGCTGCTCGTCTATCCCGAAAACATGCGCAGGAACCTCGACCGCCTCGGCGGCCTCATCCATTCGCAGCGCGTGCTGCTGGCGCTGACGCAGAAGGGCGTGTCGCGCGAGGCGGCTTACGCGCTGGTGCAGCGCAACGCCATGCCGGTGTGGCGCGGCGAAGGCGAATTCCTGACGCTGCTGAAGGCCGACAAGGACGTCGCCAAGGCGCTGAGCGCCGCCGAGCTCGAGTCGCTGTTCGACCTCGGCTACCACCTCAAACAGGTGGATACGATTTTTGGGCGGGTGTTCGGAGGCTGAGGCGCCGGCCCTCGTCCGGCGCTTCGCGCCACCCCCGGGTCTTCGCCCGGGGGCAGGCTCTTTTCCCGCAGGCGGGAGAAGCAGGCGTCCCCTCTCCCGCTTGCGGGAGAGGGCCAGGGTGAGGGGAAGTCGCGCCTGCGCTTACGACTTCGCCCGGCGCTCGGCCATGAAGCGCTCGAACTCCTCGCGGTCCTTGGCGTGGCGGACGTTGTCGAGGAACTCGGCGAACTCGCGCGCGGCGTCTTCGAGCTTGCGCCGCTCGGCTTCGAGCCGGGCGAGCTCGGCGGCCTTCCATTGGTCGAAGGCGACGTTGCCGGTTCCGGCAGGGCCCCAGCTCCACGCCGAAGGCCGCGACCACGCGGCGCGCGCTTCGTTCCACTTCGCCGTCATGACCGTCTGCAGGTCGTCGGCGCCGGACTTGCGCTGCCACATCTTGTAGGCGAACACCGCGAGCCCGATCGGCCAGAAGACCATGAAGCCGAGGACCATCGTCGCCAATTCGAACAGCGTCCAGCGGCTCGCGCAGGAACGGCCGCGCCGCCACATGCTCCGCCATTCGTTCGGCGAGAACTCGCGCGCGTCCCCCGAGCCGCCAAACGTTTGCGCCGTGCTCATCGAGACCCTCCGTGAAAAGCGGCGCCGGCAAACCGGGCCGCGGACCATGAGATTGGGCGGCGCGACCGGTGGCGCAAGGCGCCGGCGACCAATTTAATCTTTGGTCCCGCGGCGGCCTCGGCCTATATCAGGGCCCCCGCCCGCGCCGGAGAACCGCCTTGCGCCGTCTTGCCCTCGCCATCGCCCTCTGCTTCGCCGCCGCCGCCGCACCGGCCCAAACCGCCGACAAGGCCGTTCCCCAGAGCGCCGCCGAGCTGCATCTGTCGTTCGCGCCGGTGGTCAAGAAGGTCCGCCCGGCGGTCGTCAACGTCTACGCCTCGCGGGTCGACCGCGCGCCGCGCAACCCCTTGTTCGACGACCCGATCTTCCGCCAATTCTTCGGCGACGCGGGCCAGGAGTCGCGCGTCGCGCAATCGCTCGGCTCGGGCGTCATCGTCGATCCGAGCGGCCTGGTCGTCACCAACCACCACGTCATCGAAGGCATGACCGACGTGAAGGTCGCGCTTTCCGACCGCCGCGAATTCCCGGCCAAGATCGTGCTGCGCGACCCGCGCACCGACCTCGCGGTGCTCAAGATCGAGTCGACGGAGAGCTTCCCGGTTCTGGAGCTGGGCGATTCCGACGCGATCGAGGTCGGCGACATCGTGCTGGCTGTCGGCAACCCGTTCGGCGTCGGCCAAACGGTTACGCAGGGCATCGTCTCGGCGCTCGCGCGCACCCAGATCGGCATCAACGACTACGGTTTCTTCATCCAGACCGACGCCGCGATCAATCCGGGCAATTCCGGCGGCGCGCTGGTCGATCTCGACGGCAAGCTGATCGGCGTCAATTCGGCGATCGTGTCGCGCTCGGGCGGCAGCGTCGGCATCGGCTTCGCCATTCCGGTCAATATGGTCAAGAGCGTCGTCTACGCCGCCGAGCATGGCGGCGTCGTGCGGCGGCCGTGGCTCGGCGCCACTCTGCAGGACGTCACCAAGGACATCGCCGATTCGATCGGACTGGAGCGGCCGTCCGGCGCGCTGATCGCCAACGTCGCGCCCAACGGGCCCGCCGACCAAGGCGGCCTGAAACGCGGCGACGTCATCACGGCGATCGACGGCCAGAGCGTCGATGACGCTGGCGGCGTCGGCTTCCGCCTGGGCGTCAAGCCGCTTGGCGGCGCGGCGGCGGTGACCGCCTTGCGCGGCGGCAAGAAGGTGACGGCGACGGTCAAGCTGGTCGCGGCGCCGGAGACGCCGCCGCGCGACGCGATTCGCATCAAGAGCCGCTCGCCGTTCGAGGGCGCGCTGGTGGAGAACGTGTCCCCGGCCGTGTCGGAAGACCTGTCGCTGGAGAACGTCGACGACGGCGTCGTCGTCGCCGAGATCGCGCCGGATTCGCTGGCCGCCAACCTCGGCGTGCAGAAGGGCGACGTCGTGCGCGAGGTCAACGGCGCCAAGATCGCCTCGACCCGCGACCTCGAAACGGCGGCGAGCCAACGGCCGCGCCAGTGGGATCTGACGATCGAGCGCGGCGGGCAGATGATCCGCACCCGCATCGGCGGCTGACGCCGGGTCCGACGCGGGCGCAAGTTGGCTGTTTGCGTCAGGCCGCGCGGGCCGACGGCGCGCTCTTGCCGCGTGAGAGGCGGCGCTTGATCGACGACCATAGCTGGCGCATTTCCTCCGCCGCCGCGCCGTGCGGATTGATCTCGGTGACGCCGAGGCCGTGCCGCGCCGCCTCCTGATAGTCGACGCGCGCCAGCACCAGCGGCGAAATCAGGCCGCCCATCTCCTCGAGCGCTTCGACCGCGTTGTCGACGCGCGCTGTCTGCTGGGCGGGCGGGCACTGGTTGAGCATGAAGACGAAGTCGCTCTTGGTCGCCTTGAGCGCAGCGCGGGTCTGGGCGCTCGCCCACAGATCGAAGATGCTCGGCCGCGACGGGATGATGTTGAGATCGGCCTCGCGCATCGCGGCGATCGACGCGGCGCCGTCGGCGCCGGGCGTATCGACGATGGCGAGCGTTACGCCCTTCTTGGCGAGTTCCTTGAGCAGCGCCGGAAGCTTGCCCGCCGTCGCCGGGATCACGCCGATGTCGGGCTGGTTGCGCGTCTTCGACCAGCTCACCAGTGAAGCCTGCGGATCGAGGTCGATGACGCAGACGCGCTCCCCCACGTCCTTCGCCGCCACGGCCAACGACGAAGCCAATGTGCTCTTGCCCGATCCGCCCTTCTGGGTAACGAAAGCGATTATTCGCATGGAAGTCCGCCCTTTTCCATTTCTTCGCGCCCGAGGCGCGAATCGCGGCCCGGACAAAGGTTAACAATGCTCAAGATGTTTGCGGCGGTTATGGTTAACAAAGTATGACCAAAAGCCGGCGCGCGGCGAAAATTGCCGCGTTTCCAGTGCGCTAGCAGGGTCAGTCTGACAATCTTGTCAGCTTCGCGACGGTTTTTCTTACTCTCCGTCAAGCGGCGTAACGCCTTTAGGCTTGCCGTCGGCGCCGAGCGCGATCTTTTCGATTCGCATTTCGGCGTTCTTGAGCAGTTGATCGCAATGAGCCTTGAGCGCTTCGCCGCGCTCGTAGAGCTTGATCGAGTCTTCGAGCGCGACCGCGCCTTTCTCCAGCTTGTCGACGATCGACTCGAGCTCGGCCAGCGCCGCCTCGAACGGCATTTTGGCGATGTCGGCGGCGGTCTGGGTCATGGCGGATCCTCGCGACCGGCGGGCGGGCAGGTCGGGGCCTGCTTAGCGCGCCTCCTTTAGAGCGGCAAGGCGGTCGTCTTCTTCACCGTCCGCAAGGTCATCGTCGACTGCACGCGCGACACGCCGGGCAATTGCGTGAGGATGTCGGTGTGGATGCGCTCGAAGTCGCGCGCGTCGCGAAACGCGACCCGCAGCAGGTAATCGGCGGGGCCGGCGAGCAAATAGCATTCGATGATCTCGGGATGGGCCCGCGCCTCGGTCTCGAAGCGGTCGAGCGCGGCGCGGCCCTGCTGGTCGAGCGTCACCGAGACGAAGGCGGCGCCGGGCAGACCGGCCGCCGCTGGGTCGAGCAGCATCACATAGCCGGCGATGAGCCCGCTTTCCTCGAGCATCCGCACCCGGCGCAGGCAGGCCGATTGCGACAGGTGGACGCGATCGGCGAGGTCGGCGTTGGTGAGACGGCCGTCGCGCATCAGCTCGCGCAGGATCGCGCGGTCGCGGTCGTCGATATCCTCGATTCGCATAATACGCTCCAAATCGCGCCATTATCCGCACGAATTGCCGACATGGTACAATAACGTTGCAACTTGGGCTATAAATTTCATGCAACCTGCGGGATGATGCGGTTCTCGATAGGCGGAGGCTCCCATGCTCGTCGGCGTTCCCAAGGAAATCAAAGACAACGAATTCCGCGTCGGCCTGACGCCAGGCTCGGTCGCCGAGCTCGTCCATCACGGCCACAAGGTGCTGGTCGAGCGGTCGGCCGGCCTCGTCGCCGGCCTCGCCGACGAAGAATATGTCGCCGCCGGCGCGACGCTGGTCGACAAGCCGGAGGACATCTTCACCCGCGCCGACATGATCGTGAAGGTGAAGGAGCCGCTTGCCGCCGAGCGCCGCCAGCTGCACGCCGGCCAGGTTCTCTACACCTACCTCCATCTCGCCCCCGACCTCGCCCAGACCAAGGACCTCATCGCCAGTGGCGCGACCTGCATCGCCTACGAGACGGTGACCTCGCCAAGCGGCGGCCTGCCGCTGCTGACGCCGATGTCGGAAGTCGCCGGCCGTCTCGCCCCGCAAGTCGGGGCCCACGCGCTGGAGAAGGCGCAAGGCGGACGCGGCATTCTGCTCGGCGGCGTGACCGGCGTTCCGGCCGCGGAAGTCGTCGTCATCGGCGGCGGCGTCTCCGGCGCCAACGCGGTGACGATCGCGCTCGGCATGGGCGCCAATGTGACGGTGGTCGACAAGTCGAGCGACACGCTGCGCCGCCTCGCCGCGCAATTCGGCACCAGCCTGCGGACGATCTACTCGACCCGCGCCGCAATCGCCGATCTCGTCACCCGCGCCGATCTTGTCATCGGCGCCGTGCTTGTCCCCGGCGCCGCCGCGCCGAAGCTGATCACCCGCGCGATGTTGAAGACGATGAAGCCGGGCTCGGTGATCGTCGACATCGCCATCGACCAGGGCGGCTGCTGCGAGACCTCGAAGGCGACCACCCACTCCGACCCGACCTATGTCGTCGACGGCGTCGTTCACTATTGCGTCGCCAACATGCCGGGCGCAGTGGCGCGCACTTCGACCTTCGCGCTCAACAACGCAACGCTGCCGTTCGCGCTCGCGCTCGCCAACAAGGGCTGGAAGCAGGCGCTCAAGGACGATCCGCACCTGCGCAACGGCCTCAACGTCCACGCCAGCAAGATCACCTGCCAGCCGGTTGCCGAAGCGCACGGCCTGCCCTACACGCCAGCCGAGAGCGTGCTGGGCTAAAAGAAGGTCGAACCACCCGTCACGTCGCCCCCGCGCAAGCGGGGGTGCAGCGCCGGTCGAGCGCGAGCTACGGCGCGACTTGCCCTCATCCGACCGCGCTTCGCTGGGCGCCTTCTCTCGCGAGCGGGAGAAAGGCTCGCGGCGCGTCTGCGTCTTCGATCCTCATCATCGCCTGCGCAGGGAGACGAGCGGCGGCGCCGACGCTGCTTCACGCGCCGGGTGGGAAGGTCCACAATGGCGGCGCACGGAGGCGCGCAACATGCGCCGGGGTCGGCGCCGTGTTGGCGCCGCGCGTGACGCGAGCTTTGGCCGTCAATGTCGGTTCTGGGCTAAGTCGCCCGAGGAATTGGCTGAAAGGACTCCATGATGAGCGCCGATCGCCCGATGAACGAATATGAGGGCGCGCTGTTCGAAGCGTTTCTCGCCCTCGGCCAAACCCTCCTCGAAGCGTCCAGCATCAGCGAAAGCGCGCTGCTGAACAGGCTCTCGGAAGCGAGGAAGGATTCGGAGCGAATGGGCCGCAGACAGGGGGCGGCGACCCTCGGACTGATGATCAAATTCTTGGGTGAGCCGTCCAGGTATTTCGTCGCCGGCGACGTTCCCACGACCTAGGACGCCCGGGCTAGCGCGTCGGGACGGAGCCCTTTGCCGCCGCGACGGTCTGGATCAGCGGCGAAGCGCTCGCCTGCGGCTGCAGCGGCGGCAGGTCGCCGCGACCGTTGAGGGCGCCGGGCGCCCAGTTCATGCCGGCGCGCATCGCGTAGAAGATGTGCGCGCCGATGCGGTCGACGCGGCGCAGCGACGGCGCCCAAAACGGGTAGACATAATTGGCGTGGTAGTTGAGCGCCTCGACAAGCTTCGGATTGTAATTGGCGCCGCTCACCACCGCCTGCGCGATGCGCGTCGCCGTCGCCCACGCCGCCGGCTCCTCGATGCGCAACGACTTGCCCTCGCAAGCGAACGAGAACTGGCAGGCGAACGGGTGGTTGCGGTCCTGATAGACGACGGCGCAGACGTCGGTCGGGAAGATGCCGCTGCGCACGCGGTTGAGCACGACTTGGGCGACCGCGGCCTGTCCGGCCTCCGGCTCGCTGCGCGCTTCGAAGTAGATCGCTTCGCCGAGGCAGCGCATCTGCCGCGCCGAATCCTTGGGATCGATCAGCGACGCGTAATCCGGTTTGGCGCCTGACGCCAATTGGCTCGCCACCGTCGCCTGCGCCGCCGCTGCGGGCGTCTGCGGCGTCGCCGCCGTCGTCTGCGCCGTCGCGGCCGCCTTCTGCGGCGCCGGCTTCTGCTCTGCGATCAGGACCTTGCCGTCGCTGGAGGTCGGCGTCGACGAATTGAGGGCGAAGTCGAGCGGCGCCTCCGGCGTCGCGCCGTCGCCGAACGGCAGCAGCGCGGACGGCGCCGAAGGATCGATGTCGGCGACGCGGGCGGGGCTGCGCGAATCGTCAGGCCAGTCCTCGGCCGATTCGGCTTCGTGCGGCGCGGGCTGCGGCGCGCGCTTGGCCTGAAAACTGGGCCGGAAGATGATGAACGGATCGCCCTTGCCGCTGCGATCGATCGCCGGGAACGCCGACCGGCCTTGTTTGACGGCGGGATTGGGATCGATCTCGTCGGAGGTCGCCGCCAGGTCCACGCGCGATCCGAGCGTCAGGCTCGCTTCGATAATCGGTCTGGCCGAAGCGGAGGCGGGAACGAAAGCGGAGATGCGCAGGCTCTGAGGGTCGAGGCCCACTTCCTCGCCCGCCTGAGCGGTGATCGAGACGAGGAAGCCGAGGGCGATGCCCCAGGGCGCGACCGTCGACCCGACCCAGGCTAAACGCGAACGACCCATACGCGACCTACGCCGAGACTGCACGCGAAGCGGAAAATCCGACCGTCTCTGTTGATAAGGGCTTAAGGTTGCTCACCGGTTACCGTGAGGTACGCCGCGGCGTCCCGCGATGGGGCGCCGGCGTTTCGTCGTTAACGGAGCGTTGCGATCGGACTCATGTCGGCGCGATCGGCGATCGCGCCCGCTTCGATTCGCCGCCACGCGAAAGAACGCGGCCGCCGGCCGCGTCTGCAATTGCGTTCAACATTAGAAGGTCGGCGGCGTGCAGGCGGAGACGACGACGAGTTCGCCGTCGCCGGCGTTGCGGAAGCTATGCGGCTTGCGGCTGTCGAAGAAATAGGCGTCGCCGGCGGCGAGCTCGTAGCGGCGGCCATCGACTTCGAGCGTCAGCCGGCCCTTGATCACCACGCCCGCCTCTTCGCCCTGGTGCGACAGCATCTTGGTTCCCGACTGCGCGCCCGGCTTGTAGCGCTCGTGGATCATCTGCAGCGAGCGGCCTTTGAGATTGGCGCCGACCTGGCGGTAGGAGACCGGCCCGCCGGCGATCTCGGTCAGTTCCGCGGCGCGATAGACGACCTGCTCGCCTTGCGGCTCGGGCGCGGCGAAGAAGTCGGCGATGCCGACGCCGAGCGCCGACAGCACCTGGCGCAGCGCCGACACCGACGGGCTGACCCGGTCGGCCTCGATCATCGAGATGGTCGCGTTGGAAACAGCGGCGCGGCGGGCCAATTCGCGCTGCGACAGGCCGGCCCTGAGCCGCAGCGCGCGCAGTCGCTGTCCCACCGCCAGCTCGCGATCAGCGCCGTTCATGCGTTCAGTATTTAGAACGCCACGAACAGCGCGGCAACTGGACATCGATTCGCGCCGGTTGCATTGTTCAGAATTCTAATCACCGAGGAGACTTGCATGTCCGCCGCCGCTCTGCGCGCCGAAATTCCCAACGACCTCGCCGCCTTCTGGATGCCGTTCACGTCGAACCGCGCGTTCAAGCAGCGGCCGCGGCTCATCGCGCGCTCGAAAGACATGCACTACACCACGCCGGAAGGCCGCCAGATCCTCGACGCGACCGCGGCCCTGTGGTGCTGCAACGCTGGCCACAACCGCGGTCGGATCGTCGAGGCGATCCAGCGCCAGGCGGGCGAGCTCGATTTCAGCCCGACCTTTCACTTCGGACATCCGCAAGTGTTCCAGCTCGCCTCGCGTATCGCCGCGCTGGCGCCGGCCGATCTCGACCACGTGTTCTTCACCAACTCCGGCTCGGAGGCGTGCGACACCGCGCTGAAGATCGCGCTCGCCTATCACAACGTCCGCGGCCAGGGTTCGCGCCAGCGCCTGATCGGCCGCGAGCGCGGCTACCATGGCGTCGGCTTCGGCGGCATTTCGGTCGGCGGCATGTCCAACAACCGCAAGTTCTTCGGTTCGCTGCTGGCGGGCGTCGACCATCTGCCGGCGACCTACAACCGCGAACATCAGGCCTTCACCAAGGGCGAGCCCGAATGGGGCGGCCATCTCGCCGACGCGCTCGAGGGCATCGTCGCCCTGCACGACGCTTCGACCATCGCCGCGGTGATCGTCGAGCCGATGGCGGGTTCGACCGGCGTGCTGCCGGCGCCGAAGGGCTACCTGCAGAAACTGCGCGCGATCTGCGACAAGCATGGCATTCTGCTGATCTTCGACGAGGTCATCACCGGTTTCGGCCGCCTCGGCTTCGCCTTCGCCGCCGAGCGCTATGGCGTCGTCCCCGACATCATCACCTTCGCCAAGGGCGTCACTTCCGGCACGGTGCCGATGGGCGGCGTCGTCGTGCGCAAGCACGTCTACGACGCGTTCATGAAGGGGCCGGAGCACGCCATCGAGCTGTTCCACGGCTACACCTATTCCGGCCACCCGCTCGCCTGCGCCGCCAGCCTCGCCGCGCTCGACGTCTATCGCGACGAGAAGCTGTTCGAGCGCGCGCATGCGCTCGAACCGAAGTGGTGCGACGCGCTGATGACGCTCAAGGGCCTGCCCAACGTCGCCGACATCCGCTGCGTCGGCCTGACCGGCGCGATCGACCTCGCGCCGTCGTCGGCGGGCCCCGGCGAGCGCGGCTATGCGGCGCTCGACTATTCCTTCCACGAAGCCGGGATCATGCTGCGCCTGTCCGGCGACACGATCGAGCTGACGCCGCCGCTGGTGGTCAGCGAAGACCAGATCGGCGAGATCGTCGACAAGGTCGGGCGGACGATCAAGGCGGTGGCCTGACGAGCGATTGCGGGCTTGGCAGTCAGGCGTGATCGGCGATCGCGCCTGTATTGCTTGGCTCGCACGCGGTCCTGCGCTCACTGGAGATCGTGGGCGGGAAATTCGTCTCGCCTACTTCCGCAGTGGGGCGCAGCTGTCGCCGACGACCAGCGTCGGCGGAAAGACGACGTTGTGCGGTTCGGCCCTGGCGCCGCGGTTGATCCGGTCCATCAGCAGGCGGATCGACTCGTTCACCATCGCGACGATCGGGTGCTCAGCCCTCGTCAGCGCCGGCTTTAGACCGCGGATTCCCGGGATGTTGTCGGTCGAAGCGACGGAAATATCCTCCGGACAATTCAACCCGACGTCGCTAAGCGCGCGCAAAGCGCCAAGCGCCATCGCGCCGCTCGCCACATACAGCGCCGTCGGCCGCTCTGGCTGCTCGAACATGCTGCGCGCGGCCGAATAGGCGACCTCTTCGCGGAACTCTCCCGTTCGTACAAAGCGAGGATCGAGCGTAAGGCCCTTGGCGCTCATTGCCGCCTGCATGCCTTCGAAGCGGGCTTTTCCGGTGCTCGAGTGCATAGACCCCGTGATGGCGCCAATTCGGGTATGGCCGAGATCGATCAGGTAGTTGGTCACCTGATAGCTTGCCAAGAAATTGTCGATTGTGACCGTATCCAATCGGTCGTCGTCGACCGTGCGCCCGAACAGCACGGTCGGAAGCCGCCGACCGTCGAATTCTCGCAGAGCCGGGCTCAACGCGCCGCTGACGGGCACGAGAACAAGGCCCTCGCAGCGCAACGTTCGAACCCGGTAGAGAATCTGCTTTTCCGCTTCGGGATTCTCATCGCTGTTGAACACCACCAATGAGTAGCCCCAAGCCGAAACCGCCGCCTCGGCCGCGCAGATGACGCGCGAAAAGAACATGTTCGACAAATCTGCGACGGCGATCGCAATCAGCCCGCTGCGGCCGCGCCTTAGGTTTCTCGCCAATTGCGACGGTGCGTACCCCTGCTTGTCGATGGCATCGAGCACTCGAGCCCTGAGGGCGGGGCTGACATAAGCGGAGCCATTGACCACCGCCGACACCGTGGCCGCCGAAACCCCCGCCGCCTTCGCCACATCCTTGATCGTCGACATAGTTTCTCAGCAAATCGTTTCGCTAGTTATCGGCGATCTTCTGTCAATTGTCCAGCAGTCTGAGTCCCTTGAATATAAGGTTTGTGCGACAATGCGCACTGCTTTTTCGCTTGCCTGAACAGCGACGTTGGATTAATTGCAGCAAATCGGTTCGCTACGTTTCGCTAGTAATGAGAGCGGCGGCCCGTTGGGAGGTTTGAGATGAGGAATCTCGTAGTCAGCGTCGCGGCCGCGATGGCCGCGCTTACGGTCGGCCCCGCCCTAGCGGAGCCGCCCCTCGTCGGCATCGTTTCCATTAGCGCGAACGAGGCGAACAACGCCCGGTACATCTCCGGCGCCCAGACGGCCGCCAAAGAATTGGGCTGGAACGTGTCGGTGATCGACGCCGCAGGGAGCGCGGATCAGGCCAACGCCGCGATCCAGAATTTCGCCCAGCGCGGCGCGGCGGCCATTGTCGACATGGTGTTTCCGTTTTCCTCGATCGGGGCCGGCCTCGCCGCCGCCAAGGGCGCCAATATCCCGGTCGTGACCTGGGGCGGCGGGCTCGGAAGCACTGTCGCCGCGACCAATGGTTCGGGCGGCCCGATGGTCGTCCCGGTGAACGACCTCATGATCAAGACGATGAGCGGCAAGGGATCGGTGCTCGAACTCACGTATCATACCGGCGAAGTCTGCCGAAACCGCGAGGTCGAGGTCGACCGAGCGCTCAAGGACTATCCGGACATCAAGGTCATCAAGAACGAAGTGCGCATTCCCGGCTACTTCGAGGACGGCGCCCAGTACGCGAACGCGTGGCTGGCGTCGCATCCGGCCGGAAAGGAGAATCTTGCCATCTGGGGGTGCTGGGACGATCCTTCGATTGGCGCGATCGGCTCGCTGCGCTCACAAGGCCGCACCGACGTGAAGGTCTACGGCGTCAATGGCAACGCGCAGGCGCTCGAGAACATCACGAAGGGCTTCATGACGGCGACGGCCTGGCAGGACAGCTACACCGAAGGCTCCAACATGATGAAGCTCTTACCCGAAATCATCAAGGCGGGGTCGAATTGGCAGCCGAAGGCGGTCGAGGTGCCGGCGGTCCTGGTCACCAAGGACACTATCGAAAAGTTTCTCGCCGATCATCCCGCCGCGGTGAAATAGCGAACCTAGCGTGCATGCGCGATGAATGACGCCGCTCTCGAATCGACGACGCCTCAGGCGCCGCGGTTCATTGCCGCCAACGCCATCAGCAAGGCATACGGCGGCGCGCAGGCGCTGAGAGCGGTGTCGTTGTCGATCGTTCCCGGCGAGGTCCACGGCCTCGTCGGGGCGAACGGCGCAGGCAAGTCCACGCTCATCCGGATTCTTGCGGGCCTGACCCAACCCGACAGCGGCGAGATCGTCGTCGATGGGCGGCGCGTGATCGCAAATTCTCCCCACATCGCGAACGAACTCGGGATGAGCTTCATCCACCAGGAGTTGGCGTTCGTGCCCGGCATGACGGTGCTGGAAAACATCATGCTGGGTCTGCCCAAGAAGACCCGATTCGGCCTCGTTGACTGGCCGACGATCGCTCGCGAGATCACTCCGATCGCCAATCGCGTCGGCGTGCGCGCGCCGCTGACCGCCAACGTCAACGGGCTTTCGACTGCCGAGAACTGGCTGATCAACATAACGCGGGCGCTGGTGCGCAAAGCGCGGCTGATCGTCATGGACGAACCGACCGCCGCTCTGTCGGCGGCCGAAAGCGAGCGCCTCTTCGACATCATCCGCGAGCTGAGCAGGTCCGGCATCGCGGTGCTCTATGTTTCCCATCGACTCGACGAGATCCTTGAGCTTTGCCAGCGCGTCACGGTCTTCCGCGACGGCCAGTTGGTCGCCGAATTGACGGGCGCTGGTCTGACCCGCCAGGCGCTGGTCGAGTCGATTGTCGGCGGCGCGGTCGAGTCGTCGCACAATCACATTGGCGCCAGCGCCGTCGACGGCGTCGCGATCTCGGTGCGCCGGATTTCGCGCGCGCCGAAGGTCAAGAGCGTCAGCTTCGACCTGAAGAAAGGCGAGGTTCTCGGGCTCGGCGGCCTCGTCGGCGCCGGCCGCAGCGAATTGGCGCGCATTCTCTTTGGCGCCGACCGGCCCGACTCGGGCGCGATGACGCTCGACGGCAAACCTTTCGCGCCGAGAAGCCCCGCCCAGGCGGTGAAGTCCGGAGTCGGATTCGTGCCCGAAGAACGACGGGCCGAGGGCCTCATCCTGTCGAAGAGCGTTGGCCTCAATCTCGGGCTGGCGAATTTGAGCTCGATTGTCGTCAGCCCGATGCTGCCGCTGATCAGCCGGCGCCGGCGCGACGCGTTCGTCGAGCGCACCATCAAGGCGTTCGCGATCAGAGGCGCCAGCGTCGACACGCCGGTCGGGCGCCTGAGCGGCGGCAATCAACAGAAAGTCGTCATCGGACGCTGGCTGCAATCGAAGCCCAAGGTGCTCATTCTCGACGAACCCACACGCGGCGTCGATGTCGGCGCACGCGCTGAGCTTCACAAACTCATCCGGGGACTGGCCCGCGAGGGCGTGGCGGTTCTCGTCATATCCTCCGACCCCGAGGAACTGCCAGATCTCTGTGACCGCGTCCTTATCATGGCGGAGGGGCGCATCGTCGGCGAGCTTGCGGGCGACGCGCTCACGCGCCATGCCATCATCGCGGCGAGCTACGCAGGGGTCCAAGAGCACAGCGTCACATGACCGAAGACTTGATTTCCACGCGCCGCCTATCGCCCGCCGCGAAGGCGGCCCTCGGCATATTTGCCCGTTATGCGACGATCATCGGACTGGCGCTGATGATCGTCGCCTTCTCGGTGCTGTCGCCTGACGCGTTCCCGACATTCAACAATTTCATAAACGTCCTCAACCAGGCGTCGCTGGCGATGATCATCTCCGGCGGACTGACGCTCGCGCTCGTCGTCGGCGAAATGGACCTTTCGGTCGGCTATGCGGCCAGCCTGCATGGCGTCCTGGTCACCGGACTGATTGTGCACAGCGGTCTGCCAATTCCCGTAGCGCTGGCGGTCGTCATCGCGCTGGGCGGTTTGGTCGGCGCAGCAAACGGCCTGATCGTGACGAAACTCAGAGTGAATTCCGTTATCGCGACGCTCGGCGTCGGAACAATTCTCGTCGGCCTGGCGTTCGCCTATTCATCGGGCGTGCCGATCGTCGCCGGCGTGCCGGAAGCCTTCCTGCAGCTGGCCCTCGGCCGTTGGCTCTTCGGCATTCCCAATCCGATCATCGTCATGGCGCTGGTCGTGCTGGTCTTGTGGGTGCTCGTTGAACGAACGGCGATCGGCCAGGCAATCCAGGCCGTCGGCGGCAATCAGGCGGCCGCGCGCCTTGCCGGCATAAGCGTCGACCGCATCAAGATTCTCGGCTTCGTCATTTCCGGCATGTGCGCCGCGCTCACCGGCGCGCTTCTCGCCTCGCGCCTCGGCAGCGGCACGACGAGCGCAGCCGACTCCTATCTGCTGAACGCTTTCGCCGCTGTCTTTCTGGGATCGGCGACGCTGCGTGACGGCGAGTTCCACGTTCTGGGGACTTTGGTTGGTACGCTGATCATCGTCTTCGGGTTCAACGGCCTCAATATATTCGGAGCGCCCACCTTCTCGCAGTATGTGTTTCAGGGAGCGGCCTTGATCATCGCGGTCGGGCTCTCCAGCCTCGGCCGCATGTTGGCGGAAAGCTGAAAGGAATAGGCGATGGCCCAGTCAGCGGTCTGGGACCTGTACGTCATGGAGTACGCGCGCTCTAAGGATCAACCGTGGGTCGATCTCGTCGCCGGAATGTACGCCGACGGCGTCATGGATCTGCCGTTCTCGTTCGTTCTGTTGCAGCGCGACGGTCGCAACGTACTGGTCGATACGGGGTTCATGCGGGACGAACACGGGCCCGGGTTCTCGGGCAAGTTCGGAATCCCGACCTGGATGTCGCCGCTCCGGCTGCTCGCCGAGATGAGTCTCGAACCCGACGACATCTCCGACATCTTCATCACCCACGCCCATTTCGACCACATGGGCTCGATCGCCGAGTTTCCCAAGGCCCAGATCTACATCCAGAAGAGCGAGCTGCTGTCCTGGTACGAACTCTTCGCACTGCCGAAGCGATTCAGCGATCTCACCGCGATCGTCGATCCGCGGACGATGCAGACGGCGTTGGGCGCGTCGATCGAGCACCGCGTCACCTTGATCGACGGCGACAAGGACAACGTGCTGCCGGGGATTCACGTCCGGCTTGGCGGCGGCCATACGGTCGGCCACCAGATCGTGATCGTCGACACGGCGGCGGGAAGACGCGTCATCTCGGGCGACTGCATCTATTCGCGCAGCCAGATCACCGGCCGCGACAACGACGGCGTCTACATTCCGCTCAACAACGCCATCGGCAGCGCTTGGGAGCAATTGAAGACCATCGACAAGATGAATGACGAGCTTGGCGGCGACATGGCCCGCCTCGTCGTCCTGCACGATATCGAGCGATGGAAGGGGCTGCCGATCGTCAAAGAGCTCGAGGGGTTCCGAATCGTCAAGGTGGCGTGACGCTTGATCCGCTAATCAATATTGCCGATTGATCGAACAACAATAATGCGTTGGAGTGATTGATCGCGCCGCGCGATGAGGGACGAAATTCTTTGGAGTTCGTCCTTTGGTCAGCATCGAAGCCGGCGTCGCTCGCCGCTCCCATCTTCCTCGTTTCCCATCTCTGGCGCCGGGTCTCGCCCTGACGGCGGTCCTCGCCGGCGTCGCTTTCGCGCTGCGGCTCATCCCCGACGTCGCCACGCTCAGCCCGATGATCCTGGCGGTTCTCCTCGGCGTCGTCCTGCACAATTCCGCCGGCGCGCCGGTCGCCGCGCGCGAGGGCGTCGCCTTCTCGCTGCGCGCCATCCTCCGCTTCTCCATCATCCTGCTTGGGCTGCAGATCACGGCAGGCCAAGCGGCGGAGTTGGGCGTCGGCGGGCTGGCGGCGATCGCGGCTGTGCTGCTTGCGACGCTGGCCTTCACCATCCTCATCGGCCGCGCGCTCGGCGTCACACGCGGACTGGCGCTGCTGATCGGAGTCGGCACCTCGATCTGCGGCGCCTCGGCGGTGCTCGCGGCAAAGGTCGCGACCACCGGCGACGATGAGGACGCCGCCTATGCGGTCGCCTGCGTCACCGTGTTCGGCACGCTGGCGATGTTCGCCTATCCGTTGGCGGAGAGCTTTCTGCACCTGTCGCCGCGCGCCTACGGCCTGTGGGCTGGCGCTTCGATTCACGAAATCGCCCAGGCCGTCGCGGCGGCGTTCCAGGGCGGCGGCGACGCGGGGCAATTCGGAACCATCGCCAAGCTGACTCGTGTGGCGATGATGGCGCCGGTGGTCATTGGGCTGGGCGAAATGAGCGCGCTGCTCGGCCTCGCGGGCGAGGGCGAGCGCCGCCGGCCGCCGTTCCCCTGGTTCCTGATCGGCTTCCTGGCGCTGGCAGCTGTCAATAGTCTGGTCGCGATTCCCCATGAGGTCACGACGCCGATCGGCGTCGGCGCGACCTTCCTGCTGTCGATGGCGATGGCGGCGATGGGTCTCCACACCGATCTCCGGCACATTCGTTCGCGCGGCCTGCGGCCGCTGGCGCTCGGACTTCTCGCGTCGCGGTTCATTTGCGGCGCCAGTCTGGTATTGGTGCGCCTGATCCCCTGAGGGCAAGCGCCGGTGACGCTGGAGCAGTTGCGCGTCTTCGTCTGCGTCGCCGAATGCGAGCACATGACGCGCGCGGCCCAGACGCTGAACCTCACCCAGTCGGCGACGAGCGCCGCAATCGCGGCGCTCGAGGAACGGCACGGGGTCAAGCTGTTCGACCGCATCGGTCGGCGCATTGCGCTGACCGGCGCGGGCCGCGCCTTCCTCGGCGAAGCGAGAGCGGTGCTGGCGCGCGCGGCGACGGCCGAGCAGACGCTCGCCGATCTCGCCGGCCTCACGACCGGCGCGTTGGCGATCGCGGCCAGCCAAACGGTCGGCAGCTACTGGCTGCCGCCCCGCATCGCAGCCTTCCATGCCCGCTATCCCGGCGTCGCAGTCGCGCTACGCATCGGCAACACCGATGCGGTCGCCGAAATGACCCGAGCCGGAGAGGTCGACCTCGGCTTTGTCGAAGGCGAGATCGACGATCCCGCACTTGATGCGACGCCGATCGACGAAGACGAACTGCTGATCGTCGCCGCCGGCGGCGCCCACGCCGCGCTCAAAAGCCTCGACGCCGAGGGCCTCGCCGCCGCGACATGGGTCGCGCGCGAAAAGGGCTCCGGCACGCGCGCCGCCTTTGAGAGCGCGCTGGCGGCGTTCGGCGTCGACATTGCGCGCCGACACATCGCGTTCGAACTGCCGTCGAACGAGGCGATCTGCGCCGCGGTGGCGGCGGGCGCGGGCCTAGCCGTGATGTCGCGGCTGGTGGTGGACGCCTCGATCAAAGCCGGCGAACTCGCCGCCGCGCCGCTCGCCTTGCCGCGGCGGCGCTTCTTCGTGCTGCGCCATCGGCAACGTTACGAATCGCGGGCGGCGCGCGCTTTTTCCGGCATGCTGACCAACGCCGACTGATCGGCGCGCGCCGCCGCGCCGGTCACGCGCGCATGTGTTGGGTCCAGATCATCGCGGCGAACAGCGCCGCGCCGATCAGGACGGCGATCGAGCCGATGATCGTCGGCGCCTCGGGGCCGTTCATCAGGGTGAAGTAGAGGCCGATCAGCGTGATCGGCGTGGCGATGACGAAGATCCAAAACTGATAGGGCGCGAGCGGCGAATCTTTCAGCGCCGGCCAGTGCCGATACGCCATACCAAAGATCGCGTGGCTGACGAAGCCGATCAGGTTGATGTGGGCGTGCAGCGGCGCGAGCGCGAAATTGTGCGCCGCGCCCATGCCGACGCCGAGCAGCATGCCGACCACCAGCCACAACGAGCCGATGGCGATAAAGTTGATGTCGACGGTCTTCATGGTTCTCCCCCTCTCGATTTCGACGGCGTTGACCGCCGCCGAATCAGCGTCCGCGGCGTTTGGCCGCCGGGCGCCTCCCCGATGGTGCTGGTTCATGTGCAAACGCGCAAGGCGATCATGCCGCTTTGCAAGTCGATACCCCCAGGTCCCGAGACTGAGGCGGGGACGGCGCTTCAGCCGATCCCGAGCAGCGGCGGCAGTTCAGCGAGGCTGCGGATCTCGAAGTCCGGCGCGCCGGGGAGGCGCTCGCGGGGCTGGCGGTAGCGATTGCACCAGACGACGCGCAGGCCGAAGTCCGAAGCCGCATAGGCGTCCCAGCCGTTGGACGACAGGAACGCGACCTCGCTCTTCGCCAGGCCGAGGCGATCGAGCGCGCTCTGGTAGACGCGCGGATCGGTCTTGAAGACGCGCAGAGCGTCGACCGACAGGACGGCGTCGAGCAATCCGTCCAGCTCCGCCCCGGCGACCGCTTCGGCGAGCATGTCGGGCGTTCCGTTGGAGAGGATCGCGGTCGCATAGCCCGCGCCGCGCAGCGCGCGCAGCGTCGCGGGGACTTCGGGGAACGCCGACAGCCGGCGATAGAGCGCCATCAAGTCGTCGCGCAGGCCAGCGTCAGCGAGGCCGAGACTGTCGAGCGCGTAGTCAAGCGCGTCGCCGGTGACATTCCAGAAATCGACGTAGCGACCCGGCAGCGACCGCAACCACGCGTATTGCAACTGCTTGTCGCGCCACAGCGCGGTTAGCGCCGCGCGCCGATCGGTGGGCGCCGCCTCGCACGCCGCCGCGGCCGAAGCGAAGTCGAACAGCGTGCCATAGGCGTCGAACACGCAGGCGCGCACACCCATAAGGCTGGTCATACTCGCGGTCCTCTTTTTGCAGCGCGGCTCGGCGGCGCGGCGAGATATTTCGTCGCCTCGCGCCGCGCGACCGCCATCAGCGGCGCGCCGTTTTCGTCGAGAAAGCGGCGCACGCGCTGAGGGTCGCGCTTGGATAGCTCGCGCAGCCACCAGCCAATCGCCTTTTGGATGAACCACTCACGGTCGGGGGCGAGGCGCGCAGCCCAGCCGAGCATGCGCGCGGGATCGCGCCCGTCCTTGGTCCACGGCAGGGTGAAGACCAGCGCCGCGCGGCGCGTCCACAAATGCGGGCTCTCGACCCAGCTTTCGACGATCTCGAGCCGCGCCGGATCGGCAAGGAGGCAGCGCCCGCCGACGACCGCGAGATTGTCGGCGACCGCCCAACCGTCGAGATCGCCCATGCGCCGCACGACGAACGCCCAGACGTCGGCGTCCGGCGCGACCGCCTTGCGCGCGAGAATCCGTCCGGCGACGATCCTGAGATCCCACACCGGCTCGCGCCATAGCCTCGCCGCGAGCGCAAGCGAGTCGCCCTGGTCGAGGTCGGCGCCGGCCGCGCGGATCGCCGCGTCCATTTTCGGCAGCGCGACGCCCCAGTGCTCCCATGACGATTTCTGGTAGCGCTTCTCCTGCGCGGCGCGTTCGGCGTCGCTGAATGCGCGGAGCGCCGCGATCAGCCGCTCATGACCCTCGGGCTCGCGCTTCGTCTGCGCCATCATCCCCATCCGCAAACGAAAAGGGCGGCGCGTCAGCCGCGCCGCCCTTTCAAACCTTAAGCGAGACGTCCGAGCGTCAGGCTTGGGCCGCGGCTTCCGACTTCGGTCCGGAGTCCTTGCCCTTGGCCTCGACGTCGCGATCGACGAATTCGATCACCGCCATCGCGGCGTTGTCGCCCTGGCGGAAGCCGGCCTTCATGATGCGCAGATAGCCGCCGTTGCGGTCCTTGTAACGGGGGCCCAGCACGTCGATCAGCTTCTTGACCAGGTCGGCGTCGCGCAGGCGGGAGATGGCGATGCGGCGCGCGTGCAGGTCGCCCTGCTTGCCGAGCGTCACCAGCTTCTCGACCACCGGACGCAGGTCCTTGGCCTTGGGCAGGGTGGTGACGATCTGTTCGTGCTTGATCAGCGCCTGCGCCATATTGGCGAACATCGCCTTGCGGTGCTCGGCGGTGCGGTTGAATCGGCGCTTCGCGTGTCCGTGATACATGTTTGGCTCTCCTCATTATGACGGCCGCCGTGCCACGGAACGGCCGTTCGTCTTATTTTCCCCCTCTCCCGCATCGCGGGAGAGAGTAGGGGTGAGGGGCTGACGGGCCCTCAACCGTCGGCTTCGCCGACACCTTCTCCCGCGAGCGGGAGAAGGGTTCCGTCAATAATGCTCCTCGAAGCGCTTCGCCAGCTCTTCGATGTTCTCCGGCGGCCAGCCGGTGACTTCCATGCCGAGGTGCAGGCCCATCTGGGCGAGCACTTCCTTGATCTCGTTGAGCGACTTGCGACCGAAGTTCGGCGTGCGCAGCATTTCGCTTTCGGACTTCTGGATGAGGTCGCCGATGTAGGTGATGTTGTCGTTCTTGAGACAGTTGGCCGAGCGGACCGACAGCTCGAGCTCGTCGACCTTCTTGAGCAGCGCCGGATTGAAGGCGAGCTCGGGGATCGCGTGCTGCGCTTCTTCGCGCCGCGGCTCTTCGAAGGTGACGAAGACCGCGAGCTGATCCTGGAGGATGCGCGCGGCGTAGGCGAGCGCGTCCTCCGGCGAGATCGCGCCGTTGGTCTCGATCGTCATCGTCAGCTTGTCCTTGTCGAGATCCTGGCCCTCGCGGGTGTTCTCGACGCGGTAGGAAACCTTGCGCACCGGGGAAAAGAGACTGTCGATCGGCATCAGGCCGATCGGCGAATCCTCGGCGCGGTTGCGCTCGGCCGGGACGTAGCCCTTGCCGGTCGTGACCGTGAACTCGATGCGGATGTCCGCGCCTTCGTCGAGCGTGCAGATGACGAGCTGCGGGTTGAGGATCTGGATATCGCCGGTCGTCTGGATGTCGCCGGCGGTGACGACGCCGGGGCCGCGACGCTTGAGGATGAGGCGCTTGACGCCTTCGCCCTGCATCTTGACCGCGATGTCCTTGACGTTGAGCACGATGTCGACGAGGTCTTCACGCACGCCGGGGATCGACGAAAATTCGTGCAGCACGCCGTCGACGTGGATCGAAGTGATCGCCGCGCCCTGCAGTGACGACAGAAGCACGCGCCGCAGCGAGTTGCCCAGCGTCTGGCCGAAGCCGGTCTCGAGCGGCTCGGCGACGACGGTGGCGACACGGCGCGGATCGTCGCCATGGGCGATCTCGAGCTTCTTCGGCTTGATGAGTTCCTGCCAGTTCTTCTGAATCACGGCTTTGAGCCTTCCGTTCGGCGGTGGGGCGCGCCGGGGCCCTGCGGCTCCGGCGCGGAACGCGGACGCGAATACGCCCGGGCTTTAGACGCGGCGGCGCTTGCGCGGACGGCAGCCGTTATGCGGGATCGGCGTGACGTCGCGGATCGAGGTGACGTTGAAGCCGGCCGCCTGGATCGCGCGCAGCGCCGACTCGCGGCCCGAGCCGGGGCCGGAAACTTCGACCTCGAGCGTGCGCATGCCATGCTCGGAGGCCTTCTTGACCGCGTCTTCGGCGGCCATCTGGGCGGCGAACGGGGTCGACTTGCGCGAGCCCTTGAAACCCATCGTTCCGGCCGACGACCACGAGATCGTGTTGCCCTGTGCGTCGGTGATGGTGATCATCGTGTTGTTGAACGTCGAATTCACGTGCGCGACGCCCGACACGATGTTCTTGCGCTCGCGACGGCGAACGCGGGTTGCTTCCTTGGCCATCAGTCTGTCCTTCAAACGCGCCCGAAGCGCGAAAAACCATCAGTGACTTTCAATGCGCGGCGGAAGATCACTTCTTCTTGCCGGCGATCGCCTTGGCCTTGCCCTTTCGGGTGCGGGCGTTGGTGTGGGTGCGCTGGCCGCGCACCGGAAGCTGCTTGCGGTGGCGCAGACCGCGGTAGGTGCCCAAGTCCATCAGGCGCTTGATGTTGATCGCGACCTCGCGGCGCAGATCGCCCTCGACCATGTAGTCGCGGTCGATCGTCTCGCGGATCTGCAGCACTTCCGCGTCGGTGAGCTGCGCGACGCGGCGCTCGGCTGGGATGCGGACCTTTTCGCAAATCTCCTCGGCCTTCTTCGGACCGATGCCGTGGATGTACTGAAGCGCAATGATGACGCGCTTGTTGGTAGGAATGTTGACGCCAGCTATACGAGCCACGGCTCTTAACTCCATGTCGGCGGCGCGAGGCTCGAAAGAGCCGACGCGTCGCGGTTGCATCGCCCCGACGTCCGGTGGAGGCCGGCCCCTGTCGAGATTCCCAACGCACAAAAGGTCCCACGCGCTCTCTACAGCGCCGGGACCCTGAACGCATTCGGGATCGGGCGTATATAGAGACCGGACCAACCCCCGTCAACTGGGCGGGCCGCCGCGGCCGGCGACGGGCGTTACGCGGCGCCATTTTCCGGCGCGATGGGCCGATTTCAAGGACTTGCGATACGATTTTCCGCCGCGCAGTCCGGACGACGAGGGCATTAATAACGTAACTATACTGTATTTCATCGGAAGGCGTGGTCTGCAGGGTCGCAGTCGTTAGGAGATAAGATCCTAGCGGCTCGGGGCCGCGAGGGTGAGGTAGCGTGGCGCCGCGTCACGGGAGCGCGGCAAGGGCTTGATCGAGATCGGCGATGAGATCGTCGGCGTTCTCGATCCCCACGGAAAGGCGGATCAAGCTCGGCGTGATGCCCAGACGGGCCCGCTCGTCGGCGGAAATGTCCGAATGCGTCATGCTGGCGGGATGGCTCGCCAGCGATTCCGTACCCCCTAGCGAAACCGCCAGCTTGATGACTTCCAGATGATCCAGAACGAGGAAAGCCTCGGTTTCCCCGCCTACGACTTCGAAACTGAACGTCGACCCCGCGCTCTTGCACTGGCGTTCGAATACGGCGCGGTCCGGATGTTTCTCCGGCAAAAACGGCAGGTACCAGACGGACTTGACGTGGCTGTTCCGGCGCAAGAATTCCGCCACTCTGCGCGCATTGCCGACCGCCGCGTCCATGCGCAATTTCATCGTCTCCAGCGAACGCATCAGCATCCACGTCGTTTGCGGGTCGCACATCGTTCCCAGGATCGTGCGCATGCCGCGGACCGGATCGATCTTGGCGCGCGAACCCGAACAGCTTCCGGCGATCAGGTCCGAATGGCCGCCCACGTATTTGGTCAGGGAAGTGACCACCAGATCCGAACCGTGGGCGAGCGGGGTCTGATAAAGCGGACCGAGCATCGTGTTGTCGACGATGATCGCCGGTCGGCGATCGCGCATCTTGTCGGCGATCGCGCGCGCCGCCGCCAGATCGACAAGACCGTTGGTCGGATTGGCCGGCGTTTCGATATAGAGGGCGGCGACGGGGCCGATCGCCTGGGCCTGTTCGGCCGCGGCGGCCAGCGCCGCGCCCCCGCCCTCCGCCGCAAATCCGACCGACGTAACGCCGAATTGCGGCAGTATCTTCTTGAGCAGGAAATCCGTCCCGCCATAGACCGGATCGGAGTGAAGGAGAACCGTTCCCGGCCGAACATAGGACCATAAGGTCGTCGAGATGGCCGCCATGCCCGAGGCGAAGACGAGGCTGGCCTCCGCTTCGTCCCAGATCGTCAGACGATCCTCCAACATTTCCAGATCTGGATTGTTGATCCTGCTGTAAATGAGGCCGGGTTCTTCGTGCGGTCGTTTCTCCCGCAAGCCGTAGGCCAGCTCGAAGAATTCCTTGCCGTCCTGCGCCGTTTTGAAGACAAACGTCGAGGTATGAAACACGGGCGGCTTCAGCGATCTCTCCGACAGGAAAGGATCGTAGCCATACCCCATCATCAGGGTTTCCGGATGGAGCGAATGTCGGCCGACCTTGCGCGATAACCATCTCTTCTTGGACATTCCCGAACCTCCTCGACCAAGGCCGTAAAGTCGGAGAACCATCCGGCGCCGACAAAAGCGTTGGCCGCGCCACGATCTTCGGCGGAGCGCGACCGAACGCGACGGGTCGCCACAGCGGGCAATTCGATTGAGCGATCATCGCGCAACGGGGCGACGGATTCCAGCGGCGTGAGCTGGCAAGCCGAATCGCGAGCCGGATTGCCCCGACCTTAGCGCCCGGTCCGCGTAACGCGCCGGACCCTGAGGCGTCCGTACCCCTGCGGCGGCGCTCTCTGACGGACCTTAAGAGTTGAGATTCGCGCGCTCGCGCCGGTTGCGCTATGGCGGGATCCGGCTTCAGCGGAGAGCATTTGGTGACGCGCAAGACCCATCGCCACGGCGGCGGACCCGACCGCCGCAACGCGCCAGCCGCTGCCCCCGGACGGCCCGCGGAGCGCGCGCCGGCGGCCAAGCCGTTGCGGCGCGGGCCGCCGACGGAACGCACGGAAGCGAAGGCGGCGCCGGCGCCGCGCCGCCACGGCGGTCCGAGCGACGTGGTGCGCATCTACGGCTTCCACAGCGTGACGGCGGCGCTCAAGGCGCCGCGGCGCGAGCTGGTGCGGCTCTACGTCACGCCCGCCGCCGCCGAGCGCCTCGCGGCGGAGATCGCCGCCCGCGGCGTCGAAACACGACTCGCATCGGCCGAGGAGATCGCCCAGCGCCTGCCGCGCGACGCGGTCCACCAGGGCGTCCTGCTCGAAGCGCGGCCGCTGGCGCCGATCGACATCTCCGAGCTGCCCGCCGACGGCCTCGTCGTCGTGCTCGACCAGGTCACCGATCCGCACAACGTCGGCGCGATCCTGCGCACCTCAGCCGCCTTCGCCGTCGCCGCGCTGGTGACGACCGAGCGGCACACGCCCGAATTCACCGGCGCGCTCGCCAAGTCGGCCTCGGGCGGCCTTGAGCATGTGCCGATCTGCTCGGTGACCAATCTCGCGCGCGCGATGGGCGAACTCGGCGACCTCGGCTATTGGCGAGTCGGCCTCGATTCGGAAGCGCCGGCGACGCTGCAGGCGACGCGGCTTGAGCGGCCGCTGGCGCTCGTGCTTGGCGCCGAAGACCGCGGCTTGCGGCGTCTGACGCGCGAACATTGCGACGCGCTGGCGCGGCTCGACCTGCCGGGCGCGATCAAGAGCCTCAATGTTTCGAACGCCTGCGCGATCGCCTTGTCGATCGCCGCGGCGGCGACGAAGCCGACCTAAAGTCTGATGTGTCGAAGTCAGATCGTTTGCGTCGTCGTTGCGAGCGACTGCGAAGCAATCCAGTCTTAGGGATTGCGGCGGCGGCTTAATCTGGATCGTTTCGCTGTCGCTCGCGACGACGGAGAATGACGCCTCAATACGTCTCGAACGTCGGCACCGCGTGGGCGTAGTTGAGATCGTAGGTCTTGTTGCGCAGCGGATCGAACGGCGTGCCCTCGGAGGCGTCGAAGGCGCGCGGCCGCGCCGGCCCGCCGGCGGGCGCGTCGAGTCCGGCGACGCGCGGATCGGCGGAGCCGGCCCCGACGTAACGGGCGATGCGCGCCTTCTGGTCGGCGAGCGCCGCCGCCGAAAGCGGGACCGAGGCGACTGGCTGCGCCGGGCCGTCGGGAGCTGGATCGTCGGGGAACGCCTGCGTCGGCGGCTCGTCGTTGACGCCGGTGACGACCGCGCCGAGCGTATCGAGACTGGCGCCGGCGGCGCGAGTCGCCGACAGCGCGCCCGCGGGACCAAGCAGCGCGCCCGCGGCCTTGCGGTTCTCGGCGAGCTTGCCGAGCCGAACCGCCAGAGGCCCGCTGTCGACCGGCGCGTCGCCGAGCGCGACAGCGCCGAAGATCGCCGGATCGACATCGTCGAGCGCGCCGTGCTTGGCCGGGGTCGGCGTCGGGCCGGGCGTCGGCGCCGCGTCGGGCGCGAGCCGGTCTTTGGCGTCCTGCTCGATTTGCCGCCAATGCGCGACGTTCTTGAGATGTTGGTCGAGGGTCTCTGCGAACGCGTGGCCGCCGGTGCCGTCGGCGACGAAATAGAGTTCCTTCGTTCGCATCGGGTTCGCCGCGGCCTCGAGCGCCGCCTTGCCCGGATTGCAGATCGGTCCCGGCGGCAAGCCGTCTATATTGTAGGTGTTGTAAGGCGTCGCCTGATCGAGTTCGGCCTTGGTGATCGGATGGCCGAGCGTTCCCTTGCCGAACACGAGCCCGTAGACGATCGTCGGATCGGACTGCAGCCGCATATGTTTTTGCAGGCGATTGACGAAGACGCCGGCGACGCGCGGCCGCTCGTCGGCCTTGCCGGTCTCCTTCTCGACGATCGAGGCGAGCGTGACCAACTCGCCGGGCGACTTGATCGGCAGATCGGGCGCCCGCTTCGCCCAGATTTCGTCGACCAGTTTGGCCTGAGCTTTGGCCATGCGCGTCAGCTCGGCCTGACGCGTGTCGCCGCGCTCGAACAAATAGGTGTCGGGAAGCAGCGAGCCCTCGCGCGGCGGCTCCTTGACCTCGCCGGCCAGCACGTCGTCGTCGCGAAGACGCTCGACCACCTGGTCGCTGGTCAGACCCTCGGGAATGGTGAGCTTGTGCTGCACGACTTTATGCGCAATCAGCTCGGCCTCGACCTGACGCAGACTGACGCCGGCTTTGAAAGCGTATTCGCCGCGCTTCAGCGAGCTGCGGCTGCCGTCGATCATCGTCATCGCCGAGAACCAAAGCGCGCTGTCGACAACGCCGGCGCGCTCGAGCTGATCGCCGATCGTGCCGGCGTCGTCCTCGCGCTCGATGACGACGATCTTGTCCTCGGCGAGCGGGCCGGGCTTGCGCGATTCGACCACCGACCAGACCAGCACCGCGACGCCGAGCAGACCGATCACGAGCACGAACGTCAGCAAGCCGGAAAGGCCGGAAAGGCCGAAGCCGCGCGGCCGACGCGGCGGCTTGGACGGCGCCTTGCCATTGCCGGCGCCATTGCCATTGCCGGCGCCGGATTTGCGGCGGCCGCCAAACAGGCTCACGCGCTGCGCGGCGGCGCCTGGTTTGGCCTTGTCGCCCTGATTCGCCGCCTCGTCCATCCGGGCCCGTGCCGCCTCGCTCGCCAGCGCCAGTCTAACCGTTTTTGCGGCGAAAAGAAGTGTCGCGGCGCTCAGGCCGCCGCCGGCGCCCGCCTGAAGATCACGGACGCGTTGGTGCCGCCAAAGCCGAACGAATTCGACAGCGCAACGTCGATTTTCCGCTTGCGCGCGACATGCGGCGCGAGGTCGATCGCCGTCTCGACCGACGGATTGTCGAGGTTGAGGGTCGGCGGCGCGACCTGGTCGCGGATCGCCAGAATGGAGAAGATCGCTTCGACGGCGCCGGCTGCGCCAAGCAGATGGCCGGTCGACGATTTGGTCGACGACATCGTCGCCGTCGCCGCCGCGTTGCCGAGCAGCCGCTCGACCGCGCGCAGTTCGATTTCGTCGCCGACCTGCGTCGAGGTGCCGTGGGCGTTGATGTAGTCGATCTCGCCGGACGTGACGCCGGCGCGCTTCAGCGCCATGCTCATCGAGCGATAGGCGCCGTCGCCGTCCGGCGCGGGCGAAGTGATGTGATAGGCGTCGCCCGACAGGCCGTAGCCGACCAGCTCGGCGTAAATGCGCGCGCCGCGCGCCTTGGCGTGCTCGTAGTCCTCGAGCACGACGCAGCCGGCGCCCTCGCCCATGACGAAACCGTCGCGGTCGCGGTCATAGGGGCGCGAGGCCTGCTTCGGCCGATCGTTGAAGCCGGTCGACAGCGCCCGGCAGGCGGCGAAACCGGCGAGCGCCAGGCGATTGACCGCCGATTCGGCGCCGCCGGCGACCATCACCTTGGCGTCGCCGAGCGCGATCAGCCGCCCAGCGTCGCCAATCGCGTGCGCGCCGGTCGAGCAGGCGGTGACGACGGCGTGATTGGGCCCCCGGAGACCGTGGGCGATCGACACCTGGCCGCCAGCGAGATTGATCAGCCGGCCAGGGATGAAGAACGGCGAAATGCGCCGCGGCCCCTTGTCGTGCAGCGTCACCGCCGCATCGTAGATGCCGCCGAGGCCGCCGATGCCGGAGCCGATCAACACGCCGGTGTCGACTTGATCCTCGTAGGACTTGGGCGCCCAGTCGGCGTCCCTGAGCGCCTGTCCGGCGGCGGCGAGCGCGAAGACGATGAAGTCGTCGACCTTGCGCTGCTCCTTCGGCTCCATCCACTCGTCGGGATTGAACGCGTCGGGCGCGGCGCCGCGCGGCACCTGCGCGGCGATCTGGCACGCGATGTCGGAAACATCGAAGCTCTCGACCCGCGCCGCGCCAGATTCGCCGGCCAGCAGCCGGCGCCAAGTGGGTTCAACCCCGGCGGCCAGCGGCGTGACCATGCCAAGGCCAGTGACGACGACTCGATTCATAGCCGTTCCTCAGCTCCCTCCTCCGCCGCGTTCGCCAATTTTGAACGCGACAAGGGCCGGACTTGCGCCGGCCCTTGTAATTGAGCGCGACAAGCGACGGATGACGCCGTCACTTGCCAGCGGACGCCTTCTCGAGAAACTTGACCGCATCGCCGACGGTGACGATCGTCTCGGCCTGGTCGTCGGGAATCTCGACTCCGAACTCTTCTTCGAAGGCCATGACGAGCTCAACCGTATCGAGCGAATCGGCGCCGAGGTCGTCGATGAAATTGGCGTTGTCGACGACCTTGTCGGCGTCAACGCCGAGGTGTTCGACGACAATCTTTTTTACCCGCTCCGCCACGTCGCTCATTTCATTTGTTCCTTCGTTCGGTCAGGCGCGACAGACGCCCGCCAGTTGACCCCTGTTCCGACCATCAATCGATCGAGCTTGCGAACCGTCCCCAGCGCTCGGCGACCGCGCTGCGGCCGGCCGCGCCTCGAAACCGATTTCGTCCGGACGACCCCTCCGGCGTCAACCCCACGTCGTCAACGAACCGGCTCGATAGCATATCTCACCGAGCATGGCGAGAGGCCGAAAGCCTGAGTCCGCGGCGTCGATCGATCACGCCAAAGCCCTCAAATCATTGCCATACCGCCGTTCACGTGCACGGTCTGGCCGGTGATGTAGGCGGCTTCGTCGCTCGCCAGATAGACCGCGGCGGCGCCGATGTCGGCGCCGGCGCCGAGCCGGCCCATCGGCACGGAGGCGAGGATCGACTCACGCTGCTTGTCGTTAAGCGTGTCCGTCATCGGGCTGGCGATGAAGCCCGGCGCGATGCAATTGACGGTGATGCCGCGGCTCGCGACCTCCGCCGCCAGCGCTTTCGACATGCCAATCATGCCCGCCTTGGCGGCGGCGTAGTTGCCCTGACCGGGGTTGCCGGTGACGCCGACAATCGAAGTGACGCCAATGATGCGGCCGAAGCGACGGCGCATCATGCCCTTCAGACAGGCGCGCGACAGACGGAACGCGGCGGTCAGATCGACCGCGATCACAGTGTCCCACTCCGCGTCCTTCATCCGCATGAACAGATTGTCGCGCGTGACGCCAGCGTTATTGACGAGAATGTCGAGCGAGCCCATCGCCGCCTCGGCGGCGGGAACCAGCGCTTCGACCGCCGCCGCGTCGGCGAGATCGCAGGTCAGCACATGGGCGCGCGAACCGAGTTCGCCGGCGAGCGCTTCCAGCGCCTCGCGACGCGTGCCGGAAAGCGCCACCGTCGCGCCCTGACCATACAACGCGCGCGCAATCGCGCCGCCGAGTCCACCCGAGGCGCCCGTAACGAGCGCCGTCTTTCCCGCAAGGTTGAACACCGCCTTGGCCTTTCCTCGTTTGTCGCGCCTTCAGGCGACGCGCGCCACCTTATAGGCCTCGACGTCGGCCGGAGTCCCGACGCTTGTCGCGCTCGTGTTCGCCGCGATGCGTTTGACCAGTCCGGCCAGAACCTTACCGGCGCCGATCTCGATGAAGCGATCGACGCCTTGAGCCACCATGAACTGCACGCTCTCGCGCCAGCGCACCACGCCGGTCACCTGCGAAACGAGGCTGGCGCGAATGGCCTCGGGATCGCTGAGCGGCCCGGCGGTGACGTTGGCGACCAGCGGAACCTTCGGCTTGAGAATCGTCGTCGTCGCCAGCGCCGCCGCCATCGCGAAGGCCGCCGGCTGCATCAACGCGCAATGGAACGGCGCCGACACCGGCAGCGGCAGCGCGCGCTTGGCGCCCTTGGCTTTGGCGATCTCCATCGCCCGCTCGACCGCGCCCTTCGCGCCCGAGATCACCACTTGTCCGCCGCCATTGTCGTTGGCGGCCTGACAGACGCCGCCGCCCTTCGCCGCTTCGGCGGCGATCGCCGTCACCGCGTCGAACTCGAGGCCGAGGATCGCCGCCATCGCGCCTTCGCCGACCGGGACCGCCTGCTGCATCGCCGCGCCGCGGATGCGCAGCAGTCGCGCCGCGTCCTCGATCGTCAGTGCGCCGGCCGCGCATAGGGCCGAATATTCTCCGAGCGAATGGCCAGCGACGAAGGCGGCGTCGCGCGCAACATCGAGCCCAGCTTCGCTTTCGAGAGCGCGCAAAGCAGCCAAGCTCGTCGCCATCAGCGCCGGCTGCGCGTTGGCGGTCAGCGTCAGCTCGGCCTCGGGCCCTTCGAAGATCACCTTCGACAGCGATTCGCCGAGCGCCGCGTCGACTTGCGCGAACACAGCGCGCGCAGCGGGGAACGCCTCGGCGAGCGCCTTGCCCATGCCGACCGTCTGCGAGCCCTGCCCCGGAAACGCCAAGGCCGTCGTCATGCCATTCTCCAAAAACCGCGGGCGGAAAGACACGCGCCAGGGCGAACTGTCAAGGGCGGCGTCGATTCACAGACGATACGGCCTGGCGATCACGCGTCGTCGCGGACGGGCTGCGGCTTATCCGCGCATTAACGCACGCCGTCTAGCTTCGCGGCGATGAGCGCTGGGATGCAAGCGGTCTTGGCGGCGCTGCGCGACGCCGAATGGCTGGACGGGACGCGCGGGCGCGTCTATCCGCGGCTGCTGCTGGCCGCCAGCGTCGGCCTGGCGCTGATCTGGATCGTCGCGGCGCGCGGCGGCGTCGATCTCGCCGGCAAGCCGCTCGGCACTGATTTTCTCAGTTTCTTCGCCGCTTCCGAGCTGGCGCAACAGGGCCGCGCGGCGGACGCCTACGACGTCGCGGCGCATTGGGCGGCGCAGAAGGCGGCGTTCGGCCCCGCGGTCGGCTATTCCGCCTTCTTCTATCCGCCGCCCTACCTGCTTGTCTGCCTGCCGCTCGCGCTCGCCCCCTATTTCGTTTCGCTGATCGTCTGGCTGGCGGCGACCGGCTTGGCCTATTGGCGCGTGTTGCGCGCCTGGGCCGGGCCGCGCTTCGAGGCCGTGGTGCTGCTCGCCTTCCCCGCCTTCCTGGTCAACGCCGGCCATGGCCAGAACGGCTTTCTCAGCGCGGCGCTGATCGGCGCCGGCGCGCTGCAGCTCAGGCGACGGCCGATCGTCGCCGGCCTGCTGTTCGGCGCGCTCATCTACAAGCCGCAACTGGCGCTGATGATCCCGATCGCGCTGATCGCATCGCGACGCTGGACGACCTTCGCCGCCGCTGCCGTCGCCGCAGCGGCGCTGTGCGCGGCGACCTATTTGATCTGGGGCGAGCCGGTCTGGCGCGGCTTCCTCGACGCTTCGCCGTTGGCGCGCGCCGCGCTCGAGCGCCATCTCGTCGGCGACGAGAAGATGCAGAGCGTCTTCGCCGCGGTGCGGCTGCTGCGCGGGTCGCTCGCGCTCGCCTATTGCGCGCAAGGCCTGACCGCGCTCGCCGCCGCGGCGGCGCTCATCTGGCTGCAGCGGCGCGACTTCCGGGGGCCAAGCGAAGCGCCGGCGCTCGTCGCCGCGACGCTGCTGGCGAGCCCCTTTCTGCTCGACTACGACCTGACTCTGCTCGCCTTCCCGCTCGCCTATCTGGCGCGCGAGGGGCTGGAGCGCGGCTTCGCGCCGTTCGAGAAGAGCGTCCTCGTCCTCGCCTATCTGCTGCCGCTCGCGTCGCGGGTTCTCGCCGGCGGGCTCGACTTGCCGATCGCCGCGCCGACCATCGCCGCGACGCTCTATTTCGTCGCCCGCCGCCGGCCGCCCGGACCGGCGCCGAGCGCGCCGTTGATCGCAACGGCAGAATCATAGACTGAAGGACATGGCGTCGCGGCGAATGGTCGCCGGCGCTCGATGAGGCTCAACGAATTGGCCCCTGCTCCCGGCAAGAGCTGCGGTTCGTGCACGATGTGCTGCACGGCGCTGGAGATTCCCGAATTCAACAAGCCCCCTGGCCCACCGTGCGAGCACTGCATCGCCTCCGGCGGCTGCAAGATCTACACGGCCAGGCCGCAGCTTTGCCGCGACTTCGAGTGCGAATGGCTGACCGAGCGCACGCTGCCGTCGACGCTGCGGCCTGACCGGGTCGGAACGATCCTGATGGAGGCCGACGACACCGACGAGTACCGCGCCGTCTGCTCGCCGAGCCGCCCTAACGCCTGGCGCCACCCGCAGGTCTTCGCCCATCTCGTGCGCATCGCCAAAACGGGTCGCACCGTGGTCGCCAAAGCCGGCCTCAACGCATGGCGAATCTTCGCCTCCGGCGAATGGGGGCCGACCATCTGAGCAGGGCGCCTATTTTCTAGGCGCCGCGCCAAAGCTTAAGGCAATCGTCCGCGCTGGTGACTCTTCGGGCGCGACCAAATGCCCTCGCGGTGGCGCCCGCCGGGCGACGATGCTATGGACGGCCCTTCACCACGCTCAAATCTTGGCGAATTTTCGCGGGCGCAGGATTCGGGCGACTCCGACGCGCGCGATCGAAGGGGACTTCCGGCCCATGAAGAAAGTCGAAGCGATCATCAAGCCCTTCAAGCTCGACGAGGTCAAAGAAGCGCTGCAGGAGGCCGGCGTCCAGGGGATCACGGTGCTGGAAGCCAAGGGCTTCGGCCGCCAGAAGGGCCACACCGAGCTCTATCGCGGCGCCGAATA
>JBEKVR010000024.1:0-44007 GCA_049513815.1 Roseiarcus sp.
ATCGTCGGCGCCGGCCCGGCGGGACTGGCCTGCGCCCACGCGCTCGCCGTCGCCGGCCACGAGGCGACGATCTTCGAAAAGCTCGAGAAATCGGGCGGCCTCAACGAGTACGGCATCGCCGCTTACAAGGCGCCGGATGACTTCGCGGCGCGCGAGGTCGCCTTCATTCTGTCGACCGGCGGGATCGCTGTGAAGCACAGCGTCGCGCTCGGCCGCGACGTGACGCTCGAGCAATTGCGCCGCGATTACGACGCGGTGTTTCTCGGCGTCGGCCTCGGTTCGACCAACAAGCTCGGACTGCCGGGCGAGAAGGAGCTCGCCAACGTCATCGACGCGGTCGAGTACATCGCCGAGCTTCGCCAGACGAAGGATCTCGCCCGCTTGCCGGTCGGCCGTCGCGTCGTCGTCATCGGCGGCGGCATGACGGCGGTCGACGTCGCGGTGCAGTCGAAGCGGCTCGGCGCCGAAAGCGTGACGATCGTCTATCGCCGCGGCGTCGAGCAGATGAAGGCGAGCGCCTTCGAGCGCGAGCTGGCGCAGACCAACGGCGTGGTGATTCGCCCGTGGGCGCAGCCGATCGCCATCGAAGGCCATGGCGACACCGCGAGCGGCGTGCTGTTCGAGCGCACCCGCGAGGAGGATGGCAAGCTGGTCGGCGCCGGCGGCGCCTTCCGCATCGAAGCCGACGTGGTGTTCACCGCCATCGGCCAGAAGGCCGACGGGGCGACAATCGAAAGCCTGGGCGTCAAATGCGACGGCGCCGGCCGAATCGTCGTCGACGCCGAGCGGCGCACCAGCGCGCCCGGCCTGTGGGCGGGCGGCGATTGCGTCTCCGGCGGGCTCGACCTGACGGTCAGCGCGGTCGAGGACGGCAAACTGGCGGCGCGCTCGATCGACGCCGCGCTCAAGGCCAAGAGCTGAAGGAACACGACGTGGTCGATCTCAGCAGCAATTTCCTCGGCATCAAGTCGCCCAACCCGTTCTGGCTCGCCTCGGCGCCGCCGACCGACCGCAAGGTCAATGTCGAGCGCGCCTTTCGCGCCGGCTGGGGCGGCGTGGTGTGGAAGACGCTCGGCGAGGCGGGCCCGCCGGTCGTCAACGTCTCCGGCGCGCGCTACACGGCGATCCACGGCCCCGATCGCCGTCTGATCGCGATGAACAACATCGAGCTGATCACCGACCGCGACCTCGAGATCAACCTGCGCGAGATCAAGGAGGTCAAGCGCGCCTGGCCCGATCGCGCGCTGGTCGTGTCGCTGATGGTGCCGTGCGAGGAACACGCCTGGCGCGCCATCCTCGCCCGCGTCGAGGAGACCGAGTGCGACGGCGTCGAGTTGAACTTCGGCTGCCCGCACGGCATGTCCGAGCGCGGCATGGGCTCGGCGGTCGGCCAAGTGCCCGAATACATCGAGATGGTCGTGCGCTGGTGCAAGGCGCACACCCGCATGCCGGTCATCGCCAAGCTGACCCCCAACATCGCCGACATCCGCCATCCGGCGCGCGCGGCGTGGGAGGGCGGGGCGGACGCGGTGTCGCTGATCAACACCGTCAATTCGATCATGGGCGTCGACCTCGACGCGATGGCGCCGGTCCACGCCATCGACGGCAAGGCGACGCACGGCGGCATGTGCGGCCCGGCGGTCAAGCCGATCGCGCTGGCGATGGTGGCCGAGATCGCCCGCGATCCGTTGACCGCCAGGCTGCCGATCTCGGCGATCGGCGGCGTCACCACCTGGCGCGACGCGGCCGAATTCATCGCGCTCGGCGCCTATAACGTGCAGGTCTGCACGGCGGCGATGACCTATGGCTTCAAGATCGTCGAAGAGATGATCTCCGGCCTCAAGACCTACATGGCGGCCAAAGGCTACCAGACGATCGAGGATTTCCGCGGCCGGGCGATCGGCGCCGTCACCGACTGGCAGCACCTCAATCTCAACTACGTCGCCAAGGCCGAGATCAACCAGGACCTCTGCATCAAGTGCGGCCGTTGCCACATCGCCTGCGAGGACACGTCGCACCAGGCGATCTTCGCCAAGATCGATGGCGAGCGGAAATTCGTCGTCAACGACGCCGAATGCGTCGGCTGCAACCTGTGCACGCTGGTCTGCCCGGTCGAGAACTGCATCACCCTCGTCCACAAGACCGAGGGCGTCGATCCGCGCACCGGCCGCCCTTACATGCAGCCGCCGCTCGCCTGGACCGCCCATCCCAACAACCCGGGGGCGGAGGCGGCGGCGAAGTAACGGCGTTTCAATCAGGCGTCACAGCCGGCGTCATTGTCACGCTGGCTGCGCGTTGCGTTGTGTCGTCGCCGCGTTAGGGTCTGCGCCGCTCCGCCGGGGAGGCGCGCGTGTCGCGTCGATGTTGCGTTCTTGCGTCCGCCGCCATCGCGGCGCTTGCCGTGCTGACCTTTGGCCAAGCTCCGGCTTTCCCCGGCGGGGTCGACCCTGTTCCGCGCGTTCGCAAAGGCGATCCGGCGATGAGCGCGGCGTTCGCGCACGCCGGCGCCACGCTCGACGCGTTCCTCGCCGCTTGGCGCCATCCGCCGTCTGGCGCGGCCGGCTTTGCGGTCAAGCTCGGGCTTGCCGATGTGAGAGACGCGAAGGGCTTCACTGTCGTTCGGCCTGATTCCGAAGCGACGGCCTTCGTCGAGTGGTTCTGGTGCGGCGAGCTCCAGGGCGACGGCGAGCGGTTCACGGCGCGCATTCACGAAGAGCCGGAGTCGCTGCGCAACGTCCGATACGGGCAGGTCGTCAGTTTTGTCCGCGCCGACATCGGCGACTGGATGTACTGGCGCGACGGCAGGATCGTCGGCAACGCGACGCGTGCCCCGCCCTTGCTTACGCTTCAGCGCAAGAGCGTCGGCAGATGAAGGACCAATACGGAATCGACTGCGACTGACGCCGCCGCCTCAGGGCTTGGCGGCGCCGCCCTTTTCGATCGCCTTGAGCAGCTCGTCGTTGCGGCGATCGGCGTAGAAATTGTTGATGGCGAAAAACGCCCAGATCGCCGCCGGCAGCCAGCCGATGATGGTGAGCTGCAGGATCAGGCAGATGATCCCCGAGCCGATCATCCCCATGCTGAAGAAGGCGAGCCAGGGCAGAAACAAGGCAAGCAGATAGCGCATCTCATCGGTCTCCGATCATTCCGCCGCCTGTCGTCGCTCCGGCGGCGCGCGCCACAAGTCTAGCAGACGGCGACGCTCTTCGTCGGCCGCCGCGATCGCCTTCATCTTGACGGGACCGTAGCCGCGGATCGTCTCCGGCAGGGCGGCGAGCGCGACGGCGAGCCGCGATAGCCGGAAACGAATCCGCCAGTGTTCAGGCCGGCGCTCCGGTCGCGCGCCTTCTGCGACAACAGCAGGCGGGCAATCGCTTGCGCGCCGTTGAGCAGCACGCGCGACTTGTTGAGGTCGAAACGGTCGGCGAGCGTCGTTTCCGTCAGCGGTTCGGCGCTGGCGCGCGCTCTGTCGTCCATGGCCGGCCTCCCGATTCGCGTCGACAACGACTGCGCCTTTTGGCGTCAGTCGCGACGCCGACCCTGAATCTGATGATCCGCCGGCGAAAAGGCAAGGCGCCGCCCGACGGCGGCGCCCTGGCTTCAGGCGCCGACGACGGCGAAACTCACCGCGACGTTGCCGCGGGTGGCGTGCGAATAGGGGCAGATCTGCTCGTGCGCCTCGCGCACGAACGCCTCGAGTTCGGCCTGCGGCAGGCTCGCGTCCTCGATCTTGAGATCGACGACGAGGCCGAAGCCGCCGCCCTCGCGCGGGCCGATGCCGACCGTGCAGCTCGTCTTCGCCTTGGTCGCGTCCTTCTTGTGGCTCTTGGCGACGAAGTCGAGCGCTCCGCCGAAGCAGGCGGCGTAGCCGGCGGCGAACAGGTGCTCGGGGGTCGCCGTGTTCGGCTTGCCCGGACCGCCCATCGACTTCGGCACCGAGAGATCGACGCTGACGATCTTGTCGGTCGTCTCGGAATGGCCATTGCGGCCGCCGGTGGAGGCGGCGGTCACGGTGGCCAGTGTCTTGACGGGAACGATCATGTCGGGCTCCTCAAAATGGAAAGACCCCCGAGAGCGTCTCGGGGGTCTTCACATAGGCGCTGAATTGTGGCGTGATTACTTGACGACGACCGGCGAGCCGACGTGGACGCGGCCGTAGAGGTCGATGACGTCGAGGTCGCGCATGCGGATGCAACCCGACGAAACCCCCTGACCGATCTCTTCCGGCTCGTTGGTGCCGTGGATGCGGTAGAGCGTGTCGCGCGGGCCCTGATAGAGATAAAGCGCGCGCGCGCCGAGCGGGTTGTCGTAGGCGCCGGCCAGCGGGCCGTGCTTGAGATAGACCTTGAACTCCGGCCAGCGCTCCATGATCGAGGCGGTCGGCATCCACTGCGGCCATTCGGTCATATGACCGACGGTGGCGCGGCCGGTCCAACCATAGGCCTCGGCGCCGGTGGCGACCTTGTACTGAATCGCCTGCTTGCCCGGCAGCACGAAGTAAAGGTTGTGCTGATTGGTGTCGACGACGATCGTGCCGGGCGCTTCGCCGGTCGGATCGGCAATCCGGTTGCGGACGATCGGGATCGACCACTCTTCCGGCGGCGCAAGAGCCATCATCGCCTTGTCGCGCGGGTTGAGGTGCGTTTCGAGCGTCGCAGTCTGCGTGTCAATGGGGGAGCAGCCGCTGAGCATCGCGCCCGCCGTCAGCGCCACCGCGATCAAAAATCCCTTGCCGATCATGAGTCCGCCTACCCCCTCAGAATTCACAATCCGGAAACCATAACGCGAAGTCGTTTAACGATTCTTTCCCCCCAGATACCGCCTGTTTACGCGAACCGTCTCGTTCGCGCCACCCTTTCGTCAACTGGGGGCCGCATTTTCTTACCGCTGCGTCTTACGGGACGGCGATGACGCAGATAATACAAACTCCTGTGAGGGCGGGCGGCGGGCCACAGGCGCGCGAAAGGGGCGGCGGTCGCCGGCCGAGGCGGCAAGATTGCGCCGGGCGGCGTCAAAATGTGGCGGGTTGCGGCGGTCGATCGCCCTAAACAAGGGCCATGGGGCCGTCGGCCGCGTCGGTCACAAGGGAATCGCGCCCGCCTTGGCCGCGGCGACGAAATCGGCGTCGACCCGGGCATAAAGTCCGGCGTGGCGATCGTCGAAATAGACCGGATCGCCGCAGCGCTCGGGGTCGAACCCCTGCGTCACCAGTTCGACCTTGCGCGGCTTGAAGGTGCCGGTGAGGTCGAGCTTCGGCCGGAAGCGCAGGAAGAGCGGCCGCGCGTAGGCCGGCAGGCGCTCGGCGATCTCGGCGTGCAGGCCGGCGAGATCGAATTCAGCGATGTTGTCGACCACCACCGCCGCCATGCCGGCGCGACCCTCGTGTCCGGGCACGGCGACGCCGTAGACGGTCGCCTCGAGCACGCCAGGGAAAGCGGAGATCGTTTCGGCGACCTCGGTCGTCGACACGTTCTCGCCCTTCCAGCGAAAGGTGTCGCCGATGCGGTCGACGAAATAGTAATAGCCGCGCGCGTCGCGCTTCAGCAGATCGCCGGTGCGAAACCACGCGTCGCCCGGCTTGAACACGTCGCGCAGGATCTTCGCCTTGGTCGCGGCGGGGTCGCAATAGCCGTCGAATTTCGCCGCCGGCTTGCCGGGATCGTCGAGGATCTCGCCGAGCAGCTCGCCAGGCTCGTCGACGCCGCATTCGCGGCAATGGCCAGCGGCGTCGCGCTTCTCGACGTTGGCGTCGACGTCGTAGGCGACGGTGCGGATCGGGAAGCGCTTCGCCGCCCAGCCCGGCAGCCGGCCGACCGCGCCGGGGTGCGAATCGAAGTTGAACAGCGCGACGTTGCCTTCGGTGGCCGCATAGAACTCCAACACGTGGGGAATGGCGAAACGCGCCTGGAACGCGGCGAAAATGTCTGGCCGCAACCCGTTGCCGACCGCCATGCGAATACGGTGGGCGCGATCGCTGTCGCCCGACGGGGTGTTGTGGAGGTAGCGGCACAGTTCGCCGACGTAAATGAACATTGTGCAGCCGCGCCGCGTCGCCTCGGCCCAGAACTCGTGGGCTGAGAATCGCTCGCGAATGAAGCACGAGCCGCCGACCGTCAGCGCGACGCCGACGGCGATGACGCCGCCGTTGGTGTGATACATCGGCAGGCAATCGTACATGCGATCGTCGGCGCGCGCGTTGGCGGCGGCGGCGAACCCATACATGATGCGCAAGGCGCGCGAGTGGGTGATGCGCGCCGCTTTCGGCAGCCCGGTCGTGCCGGAGGTGTAGATGAACAGCGCCGGGTCCTCGATCGTCAGCGCCGGCCGCTCGTCGGGGCCGAGCGCGTCGCCGGAAAAGTTTTCCATCGCAAGATCGATGCGCTTCTCGCCGCTCACCGCTGCGCCATGGGCGAAGACCGCGGGCGGCTCCGCCTCGAGCTTGGCGCGGCCGGTGGCGAATTGCGCCAGGAAATGCGCCTCGACGATCGCCGCCTTGGCGCCGACGATGGCGATCGAGTGGGCGAGCGAGGGACCGGCGAGATTGGTGTTGATCAGCGCCGTCGCCACCCCGGCGCGCGCCATGCCAAGCCAGATCGCGACATATTCCGGGCGGTTGGCCATCATCAGGCAAATCGCGTCGCCCTTGCCGAGCCCCTGCGCCCGGGCCCAGCGCGCGTAGCGGTTGGCGCGCGCGTCGAGCGCGCGGTAGGTGAACGTCTCCGTCTCGCTGAGCAGAGCGGCCTTATCGCCAAAGGTCTTGGCCCAGCGTTCGAGATAGTCGCCGAGCGTCAGACTGCGGTTCTCGGCGATCGGCCGGGTGCGCTTCAACGCGCGCAGGATGCCTCCGGCGTAGGCGATCTCGCTCTTCAGTCGCGCCAGCATGCGGACGGTCTCTCCCTTACGTCGTTCTTGCGTTTGTTTTAGTTCATGTATGAACCAGATCGAATTGGCAAGCGCCGGCGCGGCCCATTCACCTCGCCGTCATGGCCGGGCTTGACCCGGCCATCCAAGCGCCCATGCCAGATGCGGCCTTTGAGAACGAGTCCTTCGACTTCTGCACCCGCCCAGCGCGGCGCGCATGCGCCGACGCTCGGGCGCCTGGATGGCCGGGTCAAGCCCGGCCATGACGCGTTTCCGCGCGCTCTACGCCAGCAATCCGCCGCGCCTCGGCGCCAGCGGATTGTCGGTCAGCGCTTCGAGATCGGGCGTATCGATCTGCGGCGCGCCGGTCAGGGCCGCCCACAACGCCTCGATCCGGGCCGGCGCGACGCCGTCGGCGATGACGACGAGGCGGCTCAGCCGTTCGCCGTCCGGCCAGGCGGGCAGGACGCGCGGGGCGTGGAAGACGTGCTGCGCGCCATGGATCAGCAACGGCCGATCGGGATTGTCGGCGAGGCCGATGAGGCCTTTCACCCGCAACAGGCGCGGCCCGAGCAGTTCGCTGAGCAGGTCGAGGAAGCGTCCGAGCGCCGGCGGCTGGATGAGCGTCGCGCTGACGAAGACGTGGCTGCGCACCGAAGCGGCGTGGGCGATCGGCGGCGCGTCGTCGAGCCGGCGCAAGGCGAGCGGCTCGGCCAAGAACCCGTCCGCGTCGAGTTCGCCCGCCGCGACGTCGAGGATCGGCGCGACCGGATTGAGCGCCCGCAGCGTGGCGCGCACGGCGGCGAGCTCAGCGGAGCGCGCGTCGGCGGCGACCAGATCGCTCTTGGCGAGGCCGATGCGATCGGCGAGCGCCGCCTGCCGTTGCGCTTCGCCGCGCCCCGCCAGCGTCGCCTCGCCATTGACCGCGTCGACCAGCGTCGTCACGCCGGCGACGCGGAAGCGCGCCGCCAGCCGCGGGTCGGCGGCGAGCGCGAGCAGGATCGGCGCCGGATCGGCGAGGCCAGTCGTCTCCAGGATGACGCGGGCGAACGGCGCGATCGTCCCGGCGTCGCGACGATCGAGCAGGTCGTTGAGCCGGTCGACCAGGTCGCCGCGCAGCGTACAGCACAGGCAGCCGGAATTGAGCGAAATGACTTCGCCGTCGATCGCCTCGAATAGCAGATGGTCGAGGCCGATCTCGCCCCATTCGTTGACGATCACCAGCGAGTCGGCGAGCGCCGCGCTCTTGAGCATGCGGTTGATCAGGCTCGTCTTGCCGGCGCCAAGGAAGCCGGTGACGACATGCAGCGGGATTGGCTCACGCGCGCTCATGGCTCGACCGCCACCAGTTTGCCGACAAAGACCGGCGGCCCCGACGGCTTGCCGTCGGGCGAGCCGCCTTCGGGCTCGACCGTCACCGCATAGGTGGCGTCTTGAACAATCGTGCGATCGAAAGGCGCGAGACGCGCGCCGCGCGTCACGGCGGCGGCGTCGATGACGCCGAGCGAGCGCGGCGGGCCGAGCTTCGGCTCGATGATCCACAGTTCATAGGACTTCCCGACCTGCGGCGGCGCCGCGACGGGGCGCACCGACAGCTCGCCCTTGGCGAGATTGATCGAAGCGACGAAGGCCGGCGCATCGGCGCTCTTTTGCAGGATGGCGACGAATTCCGTCGGCGGGACGGCGCGTGTCGCCTCGCGGGCGACGAAGCCGATCGCCAGCGCCGCCGCGATCCCCGTCGCGCCGATCGCCGCCGCGCGCCAGCGCGACAGCCGCTTCTGCAGCGTCGCGACGCCGTCCGAAGCGGACGCCGCTGCGGCGGCGCGGATGCGCGCCTCGATCGCCGGCAGCAAGTCGCCGGGCGGCGCAATTGGCGGCGTCGCTTCGGCGAGCGGCGAAAGGCGCGCCTCCCAGGCCCGGATCGCCGCGTCGAGCTCCGGCTCGCGCCGCCGCCGCGCGGCCAGTGTCGCGCGTTCGCCCGCTTCGAGCGTGCCGAGGGCGAACTCGGCGGCGGCGAAATCGTCGTCCGGCGCGAGGGTCATGACTCCAGACATTCCCGCAATTGCATCAGGCTGCGGCGCAGCCAGGTCTTGATCGTCGCTGTCGGCGCGCCGAACCGCCGCGCCAACGCGTCGCGGCTGAAGCCGCGATAATAGGCGAGCAGCACCGCTTCGCGCTTGTCGGCGTCGAGATTGCCGAGACAGGCGAGGAGCGCCGCGAGCCGCTCCGAGCGCGACCGCGCCGCCAGCGGATCGACCGTCTCGGCGGCGGGCTCGAATCCTTGCGGCATCTCTTCGAGCGACGCCGGGCGGACGCGCCGCACTTCGTCGAGCGCGCGGTTGCGGGCGATGGTCGCCATCCAGGCGAGCGGCGATCCCTTGGCGGGGTCGAATTCGCCGGCCTTTTCCCAGATCCGCACATAAGCCTCCTGCAGCGCCTCGCCGCTGGCGTCGCCGCGCGTCAGGATGCGCGCGACCACGCCGTAGAGAACCGCATGGGTCGCGTGATAGAGGGTCGCGAAGGCCGCCGCGTCGCGCGCCGCGACGCGCGCCAGCAGGGCGACGAGATCGTCGCCCGCCGCCGCGGTTTCCGTCGCCTTGGGCGTCTCTTCTGCGGTGGACATAACGCAAATCTAGGACGCGCTCGCCTTGGAAGCAAAACGGGCGTCCCAAGGGACGCCCGCTCGCCGCTCGATCATGAGCCTGCGACCCGTCCTCAGCCCGGGATCAGCACCTTATTGATGACGTGGATGACGCCGTTCGATTGCAGCACGTCGGCGATGGTGATGCGCGCGACGTCGCCCTTGGCGTCGGTGACCGTCAGCGCCGACTTGCCCATGCGGGCGAAGGTGAGGTCTTCGCCCTGCACCGTCTTGAGCGTCAGCTTGCCGCCCATTTCGTCGATCTTGCCGGCGATGACGGCCGCGGTCATGTGGCCGGGCACGACATGATAGGTGAGGATCGCGGTCAGCTTGTCCTTGTTCTCCGGCTTGAGCAGCGTTTCGACCGTGCCCTTGGGCAGCGCGGCGAACGCCTCGTTGGTCGGCGCGAAGACGGTGAACGGGCCGGCGCTCTCGAGCGTGTCGACCAGGCCCGCGGCCTTCACCGCGGCGACCAGGGTCGTGTGGTCCTTCGAGTTGACGGCGTTCTCGACGATGTTCTTGGTCGGATACATCGGCGCGCCGCCGACCATCACGGTCATGTCGGCGTAGACCGGGCTGATCGCCAGCGGAGCGGCGATGGCGAAGCCGGCGGCGAGCGCGATCGCGCCGAGCGAGATCTTGGAAAGCATGCTGGTCTCCGTGTCCTTGGGCCCGAAGGCCTCCATTGGTCGTCCCTTCGAACGGGACGTGAGAAGATACGGGCCGCCCTGGCCGAGGTTTCAGCGCCGGCGAAAATTCTTCACGGGTGAAACTTTCGCCGGCTCGCCCCGTAGAGACCGGGCGCGCGCTTGCGCGCTGGAGACTCGATCATGTCTGCAACCGAGCGCGCCCTCCGCCCCGCCACTCAGCGGGTCGTCCTGCGCCATTCCGCGTTGACGCGGATTTGTCACGCCGTCAACGCCGTCTGCTTCTTCGCGCTGCTGATGAGCGGGCTGCAAATTTTCAACGCCCATCCGACGCTCAATTTCGGCCAGACGACCGATTTCGCCCGGCCGCTGTTGTCGCTGGCGCCGAACGGCTTCCCGTCGTGGGCGACGCTGCCTGAGGCGCAGGACCTCGCCATCGGCCGGCGCTGGCACTTCTTTTTCGCCTGGGCGCTGGTCCTCAACGGCGCGGTCTATCTCGGCGACCTCGTCTTGCGCGGCCGCATCCGCCGCCTGTGGCCGAATGCGCGCGATCTCAACAGCATTCCGCGCGCGATCGTCGAGCACGCAAAACTGCGCTTTCCCAAGGGCGACGTGGCGCTGCGCTACAACGTGCTTCAGAAGCTCGCCTATCTCGCGGCGATCGCCGCTTTTCCGCTGCTGATCCTCGCCGGACTGACGATGTCGCCGGCGATGGACGCGGCCTTTCCGTGGCTCGTCGATGCGTTCGGCGGCCGACAGTCGGCGCGCGCCGTCCACTTCCTGCTGGCGAGCTTCCTCGTCGCCTTTATCGTCGTCCATCTGGCGATGGTCGTGTTGTCGGGGCCCGTCAACAACGTCGTGCCGATGATCACCGGCCGCTATCGCATCGAGGAGCAAGACCGTGACGCGTGAAACGAAGCTCACGCGCCGCGAAACGCTGTTGAAGCTGATCGCCGGCGGCGGCGCGCTGTCGCTAGCCGGTTGCAGCCTCGACGCGCGCTCTCCCGCCGCGCTCGCTGTTCTGGAATCGGCGGAGGCGCTGACGCGCTTCGCCCAGCGCGCGCTGCTTGCGCCGCGTCAGGCGCTGGCGCGCGAATATCGGCCGGAGGACATTTCGTCCTTTTTCCGTCCCAACGGCTCGACCGCGCCCGACGATCCCGATTATCAGGATGCGCTCGCGGCGAACTTCGCCGACTGGCGGCTCGAAGTCGGCGGCCTGGTCGACAATCCGCTCAAGCTGTCGCTCGCCGACTTGCGCGCGTTTGCCTCGCGCAGCCAGATCACCCGCCACGACTGCGTCGAAGGCTGGAGCTGCATCGCGCAATGGAAAGGCGCGCGGCTCGCCAGCGTGCTCGCGGCGGCGCGGCTGAAGCCCGAAGCGCGCTTCATCGCCGTGTTCTGCGCCGACACGCTCGAGCAATCGCTCGACGGCAATGGGCGCTATTACGAGACGATCGATCTCGTCGACGCCGCCCATCCGCAGACGATCCTCGCCTACGAGATGAACGGCGCGCCGTTGCCAGTCGAGCATGGCGCGCCGCTCCGGCTCAGGGTCGAGCGCCAGCTCGGCTACAAGATGGCGAAATACGTGATGCGCATCGAAGCGATCGACGGCTTCGCCGCGCTCGGCCGCGGCCGCGGCGGCTTCTGGGAGGATCGCGGCTACGAGTGGTACGCCGGAATCTAGCGCGTCGCCGCGGTTGTGAGTCCGTTTGAACGACTGTTTTGCGCCCTTTGCGGCCGGTCACGGTCGATGCGGCGGCTCTCGATAGCGGACGCGTGGGAACACGCTTTGTGGAGCCCTCACGGCTTCAGCATCTTCTCGGATGCGAGGGCGCGTTGTGCGTCTTCGTTGCCGCCTTTGGCCGCGGATTGATAGAGCTTTCTGGCTTGATCCAAATCCCAGACGACGCCGTCGCCTGTTTCATAGAGTTTTCCGAGACTGAATTGAGCGTCTGCATCGCCGTGATCGGCCGCCATCTTGTACCACTTCGCAGCGAGGGAGACATCGACGTCGACCCCGTGCCCTTTTGCGTACATCACGCCGAGATTGAACTCAGCGGAAGGGTTCCCTTGTTTTGCAGCCATCTCGAACCAAGCCCGCGCCTTGCCGTAATCCTGTGCGACGCCTAATCCGTTGTCATACAGCCAGCCAAGGTTGGTTTGCGCGAAGGCGTCCCCGTTGGCGGCCGGTTGCACCAATAGTTCGAAGGCCTTCCGGTAGTCCTTGGCGTCAATGGCTTGAGCCGCGTCTGCCAAGGCATCCCCAGTGGCGGCGGGCTTCAGTGCGCTAACTGCCAGGACAAGGCCAAACAAGAGCACAGCGACGGTTCCGCACACCGCTGGCCATCCCAGCGGCGGCTTGCCCTTTTCAGGCTCTCTGTTCGCAAGGAGGATTGCCGAGGCGACGACGACTCCAACCGAAAGTCCTCCCAGGTGGGCCGCGTAGTCTATAACTGTATTGGCAGCGGCATGTCGGTACGGAATGAGGGTTGGGATGATCATTTGGAGCGAACGTAAAAGGAGTACGCTGCGCATGGGCCCATTGGGGAATCGAAACGCCGTAACGAAAGTGGCGCCCAATAGCCCCATGATCGCTCCAGAGGCGCCGACGCTGAACATGGTCGGAGGGTTGAAGAGCAACGAGGCATAGGCCCCGCCGAGCCCGCAAAGCGCGAACAGGAGTGCGACCCAGCGCGAACCGAGAACCTGTTCTATGAGAATGCCTGTGACGAATAGAGCAAGGCAATTGCCCGCCAAGTGGGGTAGACCGCCGTGGATAAGCGGCCCCGTGAACAACCGCCACCATTCGTGGTTATGCCAGACGCGTTGTCCTTGGATTCCGAATAGTGTGATGAGGTTTATGGCGTTAGAATCCGGATGGGAGACCGTGTGGGCAAACAGACCAAGTTGAACGCCAGCGATCGCCGTCAAAACTCCGACTAGCGACACAGTCACCGGCGACCTGGCTGCGCTGAGTTTGAGCGCGCCGATGGTCGTGAGCTTCTTGCTGCTATTGTTTACAAGAGGGTCTGCGGATTCCGCCACGTCAGTCTGCCAGTGAGGTGGGTCTATTTGGTTCTCATCATGCGAGCACCGCTGGGGAGTGCCCGCAGGGTGTCGCCGAGCGGTCGCAAAGGTTCACACCCAGAGAATCGAGAGCAGATCTCTCGAATCGCGTCAATGCACCAGCCGTTATTTTGGGAAGAGGGGCTAAGGGGAAACGCCAATTTTGACCATCGAGTTGGCGATATCTGCCTGAATTGTTTTGGCGGCCGCGATATCAGCGTCGCCGGCGCCGATGTCGCCCTTCTTGATCTTGGCTACCCCGCGTCCATAAAGCGGGCTGGCGAATTTCGGATCGAGGGCGATTGCGTCGCTAAAATCGGCAATGGCGTGATCAAAGTCGCCCTTGGCGAAATAGGCTACAGCGCGATTGTTATAGGCCCACGCAAATTTCGGATCGAGCGCGATTGCCCGGCTGGCGTCGGCAATGGCGCGGTCGAAGTCGCCCTTGGCGTTGTAAACGCCCCCACGGTCCGAGTAGGCATGCGCGAAACTCGGATTGATGGCGATCGCCTGATCGAAGTCCGCGATGGCAGAGTCGTACACGCCCTTGTTGGCGTAGGCGAGGCCGCGGTTGCTATATGCAGTTGCGAGCTTCGGATCGAGCGAGATCGCTTCACTAAAGTCGGCCACAGCGCGGTCGAAGTCGCCCTTCTTTGAGTACGCATTGCCACGATTGTTGTGGGCGCTCGCGTCTTTAGGTTCGAGCACGATCGCCTGATCGAAGTCGGCGACAGCGTGGTCGAGGTCACCCTTGATTGTGAATGCATTGCCACGATTGTTGTAGGCGTGGGCATTCCTCGGATCGAGCGCGATGACGCGATCGTAGTCGGCGATGGCGTGGTCGAGGTCGCCATTGACAGCGTAACCGTTGCCGCGATTGTCGTAGGCATGCGCATCTTGTGGATTAAGCGCGATTGCCTGGTTGAAGTCGGCCATGGCGCGATCATGGTCGCCCGTGGCAGCGTAAGCATTGCCGCGATTGTTGTAGGCATGCGCATATTTCGGATCGATGGTGATCGCCTGACTGTAGTCGGCGATCGCGTGGTCTAAGTCGCCCTTGCCACGATAGCCGTTGCCGCGATCGAAATAGACGACAGCAAGATTGTTGCCTGGCCGCTGGCCCAACTCAATCAAGCGCGTGCAGGCGGCAACTTGTCCATCGAAATTGGCGCTGGCGCCGATGCACAGCACGCGATCGGAGTCGGCCCGAGCCGGCTGCGCAACCGCCATAAGAATCGCCTCGGCGCCAACAATCGCCAAACATGCCGAAAAGCGCATTCTCGTTCCCCGGTTGAAATTTGAATGCTCCTCACGTCGGCATTCACGTCTTTGATTGTCGCTCACAGTGTAGAGGAGCCCGCACCGTCATCAAATGGCAGCTTTCGCTCCTAATCCGTCCCAAAGCCGCTAGTCCGCTAACGGCCAAGTCCGGAAATTCGCGCTGGCCCACCGCCTTCGCCGCGGTTTGCTTGACGCTCCGGGACCCACCTGCTAATCATGCGAAAAGGCGCGTGAGCTGAAAAAATGAAACATATCAACGTATTATGGCTTGAGGCGACGAATCGGGCGGCGGAGCGCCGCGCGCCATGACAATCCGCCTCCACGCCGGCGACCTGCCGGCCGATCATAATCTCGGTCCCATCGTCGCCATCGACACCGAAACGCTCGGCCTTGAAGTCGGCCGCGACCGGCTGTGCCTCGTGCAACTGTCGCGCGGCGACGGCTCGGCCGACCTTGTCCAGGTCGCGCCGGGACAGCAGCGCGCGCCCAATCTCGAAAAGCTGCTCGCCGATCCGAACGTGCTGAAGCTGTTCCATTTCGGCCGGTTCGACATCGCGATGCTCTGGCACGCCTTCGGCGCGATGGCTTCGCCCGTCTACTGCACCAAGATCGCCTCCAAGCTCGCGCGCACCTACACCGACCGTCACGGCCTCAAGGACCTGACGCGCGAGTTGCTCGGCGTCGAGATTTCCAAGCAGCAGCAGTCTTCCGACTGGGGCGCGGAGACCCTGAGCGAGGCGCAGCTCGCTTACGCCGCCTCCGACGTGCTGTATCTTCACGCGCTGCGCGAGAAGCTCGACGCGATGCTGAAGCGCGAGGGACGCGACGTTCTGGCGCGCGCCGCCTTCGCCTATCTGCCGGAACGGGTGCGGCTCGACCTCGCCGGCTTCGCGGCGATGGACATCTTCGCCCACGCCTCGCCGTAGGGCGACGCGCTCCTTCTCGTCTCCGCCTGAACTCTCGTCCTTGCATGTCGTCGGCTTGGTCGGACGGCGATTGCGGAGGGGATGCGAGTCATCCTTGCGCGACGAGCCACGGCTCAGCCCTCGTCAGCCCTTGCGCGCCCGCGAGACCAACGCGCCATCGGCGTCGACGAGCTCGACCTCGAGCGGCATCTCGCCGAGCGCATGGGTCGCGCACGACAGGCATGGATCATAGGCGCGAAGCGCCACTTCGATGTGGTTGAGCAGCCCTTCGGTCAGTTCGCGCCCGTCGAGAAACTGCGTCGCCACCGCGCGGATCGCCTCGTTCATCGCCTGGTTGTTGTTGGTGGTCGAGACGATCAGGTTGCAGAAGGTGACGAGGCTGTCCTCGTTGACGCGGTAATGATGGATCAGCGTGCCGCGCGGGGCCTCGATCACGCCGATTCCTTCTTCGCGCATCGGGCCCTTGTCGGCCATCAAGTCCGCGCCGACGATGTCTGGGTCGTCGAGAAGATCGCGCAGCAGCTCGGCCGCGCACAACATCTCGATCATCCGCGCCCAGTGATAGAGCAGCGCCCCGTGGACCGGTTTGCCGCCGCCGGCGGCGCGGAACGTCTTGCGCTCCTCTTCAGCCTGGGGCGAGGGCAGGAAGTCGGCGATCTGCACGCGCGCCAAGGGGCCGACGCGATACCAGCCGTTTTCCGCCCCCAGCGAGCGGATATGGGGGAACTTCATGTAGCTCCACGGTTTGATTTCCTCGCGCAGGATCGCGCGATAGGTCGAATAGTCGGCGTGGTCGAAAATCGTTTTTCCGTCTGCGTCCTTGGCGCGCAGGCCGCCGTGATAGAAGTCGAGTCCTCCATCGGCGTCGACCAGCCCCATCATGTTGGCGCGCGCCTCGCCGAAGCGGTCGTAGAACTCCGGCTGCGTCTCGCGCAGGCGCCGCGCCAGTTCGATCGCTTCGCGACTCCAGGCGACGATCCGATCGATGTCGCCGCGCAAGAGATCGCGCTCGGCGGTCGTCAACGCCTTGTTCATCCCGCCCGGAATGCAGCCGGTGCCGTGAATGCGCTTGCCGACGATGTGGCGGATCACTTCCTGCCCGAACTTGCGGGTCAGCACACCCTGCCTGGCGAGATCGGGGAACGCGGCGGCCACGCCGACGATGTTGCGCTTGGCGACCTCGCTCTCAAAGCCGAGCAGCAGATCGGGCGAGGCGAGATGGAAGAAGTGCAACGCATGCGACTGAACGATCTGTCCGCAGTGGAGCAGCCGGCGTAGTTTCTCGGCCGTCGGGGTGAGCGGGCCATAACCGGCGACGACGTCCATCGCTTTGGCTGCCGCGAGGTGGTGGCTGACGGGACAGATGCCGCATAGCCGTTGCACCGTGACCGGGATTTCCGTGTACGGCCGCCCCTCGATGAACGCCTCAAAGCCGCGAAACTCGACAATGTGCAAGCGGACCTGACGGACGTGGTTGTCTTCGTCGAGCAGGATCGTCACTTTGCCATGGCCTTCGACCCGGGTCACCGGTTCGATCGCGACGCGGCGCAGCGTCTGCGGATTTTGGGCGGTCTCGAGACTGCTCATCCGGCCCTCCGCTCAGTCGTAGTTCATCGCCATCGGCTCAAGCCGCGGCATGTGCCCGTGGATGAGCGCGGTGAGGTATTTCCAGATGGCGTCGCCGGAGGGCGGGCAGCCGGGCAGGAAATAATCGACGCGCACCACTTCGTTGATTGGATAGACCTTGTCGAGTTGCAGCGGCAGTTCTGGGTCGTTCGGCACGCTTGTCCCCTCGCGTTCGGGATCGGCGTAGACCTTGCGCAGGACGTCGCCGATTGGCAGGCGATTGCGCATCGCCGGCAGGCCGCCGGTGATCGCGCAGGCGCCGACCGCGACCAGGATCTTGGCGTTGGCGCGCAATTCGCGCAGCACGTGCACGTTCTCGGCGTTGCACACGCCTCCTTCGATCAGCGCGATGTCGCACCGGCCGCAGTGCTTGATGTCGGTCAGCGGCGTGCGATCGAATTCGGCGATCTCGGCGAGCTCGAACAACCGCTCGTCGATGTCGAGCAGCGACATATGGCAGCCAAAACAGCCGGCGAGCGAGGTCGTCGCCAGCCTGACCTTTACCGGCGTCTTGGATGGGCTGATCCCATACATCTCAGCTCTCCCCGATCTTTCAAGACTCGGCTTCGGCGCTGATCGGCTCGCGGTCGTACTTGCGCGCGCCGATCGGTTCGGCGAACCCGACGTGCTTGATCAGGATCGCACCGACAGGGCAGATATGCGCCGCCTTGTCGGTGATCGCGAACGCGCTGTCGACCAGCTTGCCGCTGGGCGAATTGATGATCAGCGTGGTCTCGAGCCCGCGCCCGCCTATCCCGAACACTTCCTTGTGGTCGACGTCGCGGCTCGCGCGCACGCACAGTTCGCACTTGATGCAGCGGTTACGGTCGATGATCGCGTCCGGATGCGAAGCGTCGACCCCCAACGCCGGGTAGAACTCGATGAAATGCGGCGTCGTCATTTCAAATTCGTAGCCGAGCGCTTGCAACCGGCAATTGCCGCTCTTCTCGCACCCCGGGCAGAAGTGGTTTCCCTCGACGAAGAGCATCTGCAACATCGCCCGGCGCATCGCATTGAGCTCGGGCGTGTCGACCACGAGCTCTTGCCCGGTCGACGCCGTGATTGTGCAGGCTGAAACGGTGCGGCCGTTGACGATCACCGCGCAGAGCTTGCAACTGCCGTGCGGAGTAAACTCCGGATGATGGCACAAATGCGGGATATAGATTCCCGCCGATTTGCACGCCTCGAGGATGGTCTGCCCGGGGGTAAAGGGGATCGGCTGCTCGTCGATGGTGAAGTAGTTTTCCATCCCGCTCAAACCTCCTCCTTCAAGTGCGCGCCCGCGTCATCGCGCCCCGCGACCACGCGCGCGGGCGCCAAGGCGGCGTCGAGATCCATCGCCGGCGCGAACTCCATCGCCAGCAGGCGCCGCTCGAAGGTCGGGCGGAACTTGCTCCAACAGTCGGAGATCGCGTTGCCGGCCATTTGCCCGAGCCCGCAGTGGCTCATGCGCCGCATCAACCCGCGAACCCGCATCAACTCGTTGATTTCGTAGCGCGTGCCCCGCCCCTCGGCGATCTTTTCGACCATTTCGCGTTGCAACGAAGTGCCGACCCGGCAGGGCGTGCAGAAGCCGCAACTCTCGTGGGCGAAGAAATGCACAAAATTGCGCGCGACCTCGAACATGTCGCGTTGGCCGCTGAAAATCATGAAGGAGCCCGAGGTCGGCACGTCCTCGAATGCAATGCGGCGAGTAAACTGGTCCGGGGTCATCAGCGCGCCGGAAGGACCGCCGATCTGCACCGCCGCGGCGTCGGGCGCGGCGCCAGCGTCTTCCAGCACCTGCGCGATGGGGACGCCGAAGGAATACTCGTACACCCCGGGCCGCTCGCAATCGCCGGAAACGGAGAGAAGCTTCGAGCCGGTCGAATTCTTGGTGCCTTGCCCCGCGAACGTAGCGCCGCCGTGAATGGCGACTTCGGTCGCCTGGCAGAGCGTCTCGACGTTGTTGACCACCGTCGGTCGGCCGAGATAGCCGTGGGTGACCGGGTACGGCGGACGAACGCGCGGGCGTCCTGGCTTGCCCGCGAGCGATTCCAGCAACGCCGTCTCCTCGCCGCAGACATAGGCGCCGGCGCCGACGTGGATCTCGACGTCGAAGTCGAACCCGGCGCAGCCGCGGACGGCCGGTCCGAGTCGCCGCACCAGCCGCATGCGCTCAAGTTCGGCGTCCAGCCGCGGCTTCAGATATTCATATTCGCCCCGCAGATAGAGGAAGCCGCGGGTCGCGCCGACCGCATAAGCGGCGAGCGCCATGCCTTCGAAGACGCGGCCGGGGTGCGAAGACAGGAGCACACGGTCCTTGAACGCGCCGGGTTCGCCTTCGTCGGCGTTGCAAACGATATAACGTTCGGCGCCGGGAGCATTGCGGGCGGCTTCCCATTTGAGCCCGGTGGCGAAACCCGCGCCGCCGCGCCCGCGCAAGTTGGAGCGCTTCATTTCGTTGAGCAGGCCTTCGCGGCCGATGGCGATCGCCGCATCGAGCGCGCGGCCCGGCGTAATGGGCGCTTGCAGCAACGGGCCCGCGCGCCGGATATTGTCCTCGACATGGAAGAACTCGGCCGGCCAGTGGTCGACCGGCGTGCGCGCCTCGATCAACTCGGCGATCGCATCGACTCGCGCTTCGCTGAGACGCGGCGCAGCGATGTTGTTGACCAACATCGCCGGCCCCTGGTCGCACATGCCCGTGCAGGAGGTGAGGTCGACGCTGACCAGGCCGTCGGCGGACGCCTCGCCGCGCTTGACGCCAAAACGGACGAGCAGGCGTTCGAGCAGCGCCTGATTGCCTTGCATCCTGTCAGTGACGTTGTCGGAGATCAGCAGCCGATAGGCGCCGCGGGGCTTGTCATAAAAGAAGGCGTAGAACGTCACCACGCTTTCGACGCGGTTGACGGGAATCTTCAGCCCCTCCGCAATTTCGCCCTGGGTCTCACGCGAAACCCAGCCCAGCGCGGCCTGCGTTTCGCGCACGATTTGGACTAGGTTGAGCGGGTCTGAATTGTACCGCTGGACGGCGGCGGCGACGGGATTGCCAGAGTGCATGACTCCTCCCGAGCAAGTTCGTTTCCACTCCCCCACGCCGAATTGCCGGCGGCGTCAGCCGAACAGCTCAGCACCCTTTTGGCGCGCGCAATGTAAGCGCGTTCACGTCTTCGACCCTATTTTCTCGGCATGTTACCAAAAACTTCGGCCCCTTTCTTTGAAAAAATGAAATAAAGCGCCATCGGCGCGGGGCGCGACAATTTGGCCGATGACGGCGACGCCGGCGTCAAGCGCCTTGTCGAGCACTTGGAGCGTGCGGGCTTCGTCGTCCTGAAGCGCCCGCCAAGCGTCGGCGCGGCTGCGCTGGGGCGCGGCGCAGACGGGCGAGAGCGGACGGCTGCTCGCGTCCGTAGGCCTCGAGGACCGTCGCGGGGCGGAACCAAGATCGGCGCAATTCTGTGTCGATCTTTAAGTCATTGATACTGCGCAGCACGTCTGCGTGCCGCTTCGCAAACTTCTGGGCAACGTCGCGGCTGTCGACCAATGCGACCGCGCCATCATGGAAAGGCCGCTTATCGACGGGAGCGCGCGCGCTGGGTAACGATGACCGAGTGCTCTGACCCAAAGTGGCCGCCGGAATACTCCGGGCGGCCACCTCTTTATCAAGCTACGTGACCTTTTCTAGGATCTTTTTCATCTCCGGCACCGTCAAGGCTCGCATGGTTTGCACGCGGACATTGCCCAACTTCGCCAAGCTCAAGCCGAGCGCAATACAATTAGTCTCGTCGCCCTCCATGGTTGTGGCGAAGTCAAACCGCCCCTGTAACCAGAGAATCTCGCTCACCTTGACGCTGAATATTTCAGCCGACGTCTTGAAATCTTCAGCACGCCTGACCGTATCCTTGACATTATTAAGTCCCTTTTCGGTAAAATTGGCAAGTAGTAGATAGGTAGCCATGACGTTTCCTTCCCTAAGATCCGGAGGAGACACTTTGGACCCCCCCCCCTGCATTTACAGCAGTCACCGACACACGATCACCTTTATCCTGAGACGGCAATGAGAAATGGATTGCCGTAAGAACGAGTCGCTGCGGGCCCTACTCGTCATTGCTCGCGGTCAGATCCTCGGCGACGATCGTTATCCAACGTCGAGATCAAACTCTTGCTGGAGCTTGCGAACGTCCTCTATTGCGTCGCGCAGAGCGTTCACCGAGGCCCCGGGCCCAGCCTCGAGTAAATCCCAAGTCCAATTCTTCGGCCCGCTGTAGGGGCCAATCTTTACATGGCTGATATGTTTGAGCCCGAGACGGCGGTGCAACGCTTCCAGGCGGCGCGCCTCGATTTTCTGCGCGCTCAGCTTCTTGCGTTCGATCATCGCCTTCCCCTTCCGCGGCCTCACGCCGGCCGCGTCCGGATGATTTGGCGGGCTTCCCGGTCGAGGGCCTTCTCCGTCGCCCGTCTCCATTTCTGCGCCTGATCCTCAAAGAAATAGCGCCTCACCCCGCCGCGCTCGCCCCGGCTGCGCAACCCCACCAGCTCCGCCGGGGCGAACGCTCCACCAGTGCGCGTCACCATAAAGGGGGGTCCCTTTTGGACGCCGATCTGGAGTGGGCCCGACGGGCCCACTCCAACGAGAGGCGAAAGCCCGACGCGCGCTCCCCCTCCTCCTTGGCTTTCTGCAGGTCCGCTTCGCGTCCGCGGGGAAGAACGTATTGCTAGCTTTCGGGTTCGCCATCCCCATAAGGGAATGCGGACTCGCCGCAACCGCAGTGAGTAAGGCGCGTTCGGGCGCCAAGCCGTTGGATTTGGACCCCTAGCGCTCCGGCGGCACGGGCCGCGGGCGACCGCTGTCGTCGATGGCGACGAAGGTGAAATGCGCGTCGGTGACCTTCTCGCGCTCGTGCGTGTGGAAGCGGCGCGCCCAGGCCTCGACATGGAGCTTCATCGAGGTGTGGCCGATGCGCTCCAGACTGGTGTAGACGCACAGCACGTCGCCGACCTTGACCGGACGGATGAAGGTCATTGCGTCGACTGCGACCGTCGCCACCCGCCCCTGAGCGCGTTCGGAGGCGGCGATGCCGCAGGCCAGATCCATTTGGCTCAACACCCAGCCGCCGAAGATATCGCCGTTGGCGTTGGTGTCGGAGGGCATGGCGACGAGGCGCACGGTGAGCTCGCCTTGCGGCTGGTCGGTCTCGGTCACGTCAGGTTCCTCGCGTCGCGGCGCGCCAGTTTGGCCGCGCCGTCGCCGGCGATCAAGGGGAAGGCGGACAGTCAAAGGGCAGGAAGGTCGTCGACATGCCCTCGTTGCCGACCTGGATCGCGAGCCCATCGACGAGCTCGCGGCGCAGCAGCATTACAGCGGCCGCGCGCCCGACACGACGCGCTCGATTCCGGCGAGATCGCGATGCGTCGCGAGATCGGCGAGCCCCGCCGCGGCCGCCAGCGCCTTCACCGCGTCGGCCTGCCCGGCGCCGACTTCGACAAAGAACCGGCCCGCCGGCGCAAGCAGCCCGGCGATCTGAGGCGCCAACGCGCGGTAGGCGTCGAGCCCGTCGGCGCCGCCGTCGAGCGCGAGCCGCGGGTCGTGCTCCCTGACCTCGCGCGCCAGGCCGGCGATGTCGCCGCTGCGGATGTAGGGCGGATTGGCGACGATCAGATCGAATGCGCCTTCGAGGCCCTCGGCCCAGTCGGCGACGCGAATCTCGACCCGCGCGAGGAGGCCGAGAGACTCGAGATTGGCGCGCGCCTGCGCCGCCGCGCCGGGGCTGAGATCGACGCCGACGCCGCGCGCGGCGGGAAATTCGCTCAGCAGCGCAGCGAGCAGCGCGCCCGAGCCGACGCCGAAATCGACGATGCGCAGGGCTTCGCCGCGGCGCGCGGCGAAGGCGGCGAGCGCCGCGTCGACGATGGTTTCCGTTTCCGGGCGCGGGTCGAGCGTTTCCGGCGACAGGGCGAACGCCAAGCCCCAGAACTCGCGCCGGCCGAGGATGCGCGACAGCGGCTCGCCGGATAAACGCCGCGCCGCGGCGATCGCCAGCCGCGCCGCCGCCTCGCCGAGCGGCGCCTCGGGCGCGGCGACGAGATCGACCATGCGCAGCCCGCAGACGCTGGTCAGCAGCAGCGCCGCCTCGCGCTCCGGATCGTCATGGCCGGACGCGCGCAAATGGGCCGCGATTGTCGCGCGCGCCGCCACGCGCGACGTCGTCGGGAGCAGGCCGAGCCCGCCGGTCTTGTCTGGTTGGATCGGCGACGCCACGGGCGACCTCATTCAAACGCTTGCGCGAGCAACGGCGCCAGCGCCATCGAGCCGAACAGGCTCAGATGGTCACGATCGAAGTAGTACGGGCGAGAGCCGTCGGCGACCGCGCACCGTCCGGAAACGCCGTCGCGGCAGAAGAACGGATAGAGGTCGATCACGGTCGCGTAGCGCCGCACTTCAGGATCAGAAAACAGTTTGAACGCCGTCCGATTGTCGAACAGAAACGCGCGAAGCTGAGGCTCGATGTCGCCCCCGACGCCGTAGCGCAACTTTCGCGCCAGGAATTCAGGAACGTCGTCGAGCGCGGTCGGAGAGCTGGTGAGGATGACCACCTTCACGTTGCGAGACGCAAGCGCTGTCAAAGTCCGCAACAGCCGAGTTCTGATCTCGGCGGCCGAGACGGCCCCCGCACCCGGTTGGCGATCGATTTCGATTTTGTCGTCAAGCGAATCCCAACGTGCATGCATAAGAACAAGTCGGACGCCGAGCCGGTCGACGAGATCGAGCAGCGCGTCGTGCTGGCGGCGACAGGTCGGCCAGCTGGGCGGATCGTCCGTTCTCACCAGTTCAGGAATCGGAAAACAGGAATTTTGCGCGACCAAGATCCCGCTGCGTCCGGCTCGCTTCGCCACGGCATCGACCCCGTCCGCAATCGCCGCGGCGTGACTGTCGCCTATGAGTAGAAAGTCCGGCGTGGCGTTGCGAACGCCGAGCCGACATCCGCTCATTTGCGCTAGCGCTGCCGGATCGAGACCGTCCGTTCCGAGACAATGCTTGCGATAGGCGCTGATTTCGTCCGCGCCGACGACGGGCGCCATGCGTCCCGGCAACCCGTGTTCAATGGCGATGAACCGTCCTGCGGCGATCAGCGCGACTCCGACGACGATCGCCATGGCGAAAACGGCAGTTCGGGAGAAGCGCCGTCGGTCGCGAAACGGCCGCTCGACGAAGCGCCAGGATGCGTAGGCCAGTACGAATGCGACGACGCTCAACAGCAGCATCGCTGAACTCGCCGGCTGCGCGTCGAAACGGAAACGCGCGAACGCGAACAGCGGTTGATGCCAGAGATAGGCGCTATAGCTGACGAGGCCGACAGCGACCAAAGGTCTGGCGGCCAGGAGACCGCCCCAGAAGTTGTTCGGGGTCGCGAATGCGATCAACAATGCGGTCCCGCCGACGGGAACGAGCGACCACAGACTCGGCGCCAGATTCCTCGGCGCGAACACGAACGAAAAGAGCAAAAGGAGCGCGCCGAAGCCGGCGAGGGTCGCGGGGAGCCACGGGCCGAGATCGGACCTTTCCGGCCTCGCGAGCGCGATCAGCGCGCCGGCGCCAAGCTCCCACGCGCGGAATTGCGGCAGGTAGAAATCGGATTGGGGATCGATCGGCGCCGTCCATTGCGCCCACAGAAGCGACAGCGCCGACAGCGCCGCGACGCCGGTCACGACCCACTTCGGGCCGCCTCGCCGCAACGCCAGCAGCAGCAGCGGGAACGCCGCGTAAAATTGCTCTTCGACCGCAAGCGACCAGGTGTGGATCAGCGGCCACAGGTCGACGCCGTCGGTGAAGTAATCGATTTCTTGGTTGAAGTAGACATTTGAACCGAACAGCGCGACGGCGACCACGCTGCTGGCGAAGTTCCGAAGTTCGTTCGGGAAGAACCACAGCCAGGCGAACGGCATCGAGGCGGCGACGACAAGGTAGAGGGCAGGCAAGATGCGCCGGACGCGCCGCTCGTAGAAGGCGACGAGGGAGAACGCGCCCCTCTCCATCTCGGCGTTGATCAAGCGAGTGATGAGATAGCCGCTGATGACGAAGAAGACGTCGACGCCAAGAAAACCGCCACGAAAACCGGCGAAACCCGCGTGATACAGGACGACCGGAATCACGGCGATTGCGCGAAGGCCGTCGATCTCCGGTCGGTATTTCGCCTCCGCGTTCAAACGCCCGCCCCAGCCCGGCGCATCCGTTTACGAGGTTGACCGCGCCGACGCCGCGACCGGCGTCGGCGCCTCAAATGGTCGCGGCGCGGCCGGTCGTCGGTCCAATCGACGTCAGGCCAACTGCCCGTGGCAATGCTTGAACTTCTTGCCCGAACCGCAGGGGCAGGGCTCGTTGCGGCCGATCTTGCCCCAGGTCGCGGGATCACTGGGGTCGCGCTCGGCGACGCCGGCAAACGCCGTCGCCGACGCCGTGGCGGCGACCGCGACGCCTGAGAACGGGGTGCTGTCGAGCGGCTCGCCGAGCGCGCCGAGCGGCGCTTCGTTCTCGCCGTTGTTTGCGTCGAGATGCTGGAACTGCATCGGCGGCGGCGGTTCAGGCGCCGGGGCCTGAAACCGAACTTCGATCCGCATCATCTGCGCGGTGACCGCCTCATGCCACTGCACGATCAGCTTTTGGAACAGCTCGAACGCTTCCGACTTGTACTCGTTGAGCGGATCGCGCTGCGCCATGCCGCGCCAGCCGATGACCTGACGCAGGTGGTCGAGGGTGACGAGGTGTTCGCGCCACAGGTGGTCGAGCGCTTGCAAGATCACCTGCTTCTCGACGTAGCGCATCGCCTCCGGCGTGTTGCGCTCGACGCGCTCGGCGTAGGCCTCGTCGGCGGCCTTGAGCAGGCGCTCGGCCATTTCCTCGTCGCCGATGCCTTCTTCCTTCGCCCATTCGTCGACCGGAACGTCGAGGTTGAGCTTGGCGGCGACTTCTTCCTTGAGGCCGGCGACGTCCCACGCTTCCGGGTAGGCGTCGGGCGGGATGTGGCGGGTGATCAGATCGTCGACGACGTCGGCGCGCATGTCGGCGATGGTCGGCTCGAGCGACTCCTGCGCCATCATCTTGCGCCGGTCCTCGAAGATGACCTTGCGCTGGTCGTTCATCACGTTGTCGAACTTGAGAATGTTCTTGCGGATGTCGAAGTTGCGCGCTTCGACTTTCTGCTGCGCCTTCTCCAGCGCCTTGTTGATCCACGGGTGGACGATCGCCTCGTCGTCCTTCAGGCCCAGCCGCTTCAGCATCGCGTCCATGCGCTCGGAGCCGAAGATGCGCATCAGGTCGTCCTGCAGCGACAGGTAGAACTTGGAGCGGCCAGGGTCGCCCTGGCGGCCCGAACGGCCGCGAAGCTGGTTGTCGATGCGGCGGCTCTCGTGCCGCTCAGTTCCCATGATGTAGAGGCCGCCCGCCTCGATGGCCTTCTGCTTGAAGGCTTCCACCTCGGCGCGGACCTCGGCTTCCTTGGCGTCGCGCTGCTCTTGCGAGGCGGCGGGGTCGAGCTCCTGCTTGACGCGCATCTCGACGTTGCCGCCGAGCTGAATGTCGGTGCCGCGGCCGGCCATGTTGGTGGCGATGGTGATCGCGCCGGGGACGCCGGCTTCGGCGACGATGAACGCTTCCTGCTCGTGGTGGCGAGCGTTGAGAACGGCGAAGTTCTTCGACGGCTTGCCGACCCGCGCCGCCGCGTAAAGCGCGGTCATCGCATTGGGTACGGTGAAGTCGATCTTCTTGTAGCCACGGCGTTCGAGCACCTCGGCCAAGTGCTCCGACTTCTCGATCGAAGTCGTGCCGACCAGCATCGGCTGCATCTTGGCGTTGGCGTCCTCGATCTCGCGCACGACGGCGCGCAGCTTCTCGTCGTTGGTGCGATAAACCTCGTCGTCCTCGTCGAGGCGGTCGACCGGCCGATGGGTCGGAATCTCGACGACGACCAGCTTGTAGATCTCAGCGAACTCGTCGGCCTCGGTCGCGGCGGTGCCGGTCATGCCGGCGAGCTTCTTGTAGAGGCGGAAATAGTTCTGGAAGGTGATCGAGGCGAGCGTGACGTTTTCCGGCTGGACGGTGACGCGCTCTTTCGCCTCCAGCGCCTGGTGCAGGCCTTCCGAGTAGCGGCGGCCGGGCATCATGCGGCCGGTGAACTCGTCGACGATCACGACTTCGCCGTTGCGGACGATGTAGTCCTTGTCGATCTGGAACAGCTTGTGAGCGCGCAACGCCTGATTGACATGGTGGACGAGGGTGGCGTTGGCGGCCTCGTAGAGGAAGCCTTCCTTCATCAGCCCGGCGCCGCGCAGCAGCGCCTCGACGTGCTCGTTGCCGGCTTCGGTCAGGCTCACCGACCGTTGCTTCTCGTCGATGTCGTAATCTTCGCGCACCAAGCTCGGGATCAGCGCGTCGACGCCCACGTAGAGGCCGGAGCGGTCTTCTGACGGACCGGAGATGATCAGCGGCGTGCGCGCCTCGTCGACCAGGATCGAGTCGACTTCGTCGACGATGGCGTAGGCGTGGCCGCGCTGCACCATCTGCGACATGTCGTACTTCATGTTGTCGCGCAGATAGTCGAAGCCGAACTCGTTGTTGGTGCCGTAGGTGATGTCGGCGGCGTAGGCCTTGTGGCGCTGCTCGTCGTCGAGGCCGTTGACGATGACGCCGACGCTCATGCCGAGGAACTCGTAGATCTGCCCCATCCATTCGGAGTCGCGGCGGGCGAGGTAATCGTTGACGGTGACGACATGGACGCCCTGGCCGGCGAGCGCATTGAGATAGACGGCCAGCGTCGCGACCAGCGTCTTGCCTTCGCCGGTGCGCATTTCGGCGATCGAGCCCTCGTGCAGCACCATGCCGCCGATCAACTGGACGTCGAAATGGCGCTGTTTGAGCGTGCGCTTGGCCGCTTCGCGCACCACGGCGAAAGCCGGGGCGAGGAGGTCGTCGACGGTCTTGCCGGCGGCGAGTTCGGCGCGGAACGCGTCGGTTTTGGCGCGCAATTGCTCGTCGGTCAGCGCGGCGATTTCGGGCTCGAGCGCGTTGATCTCGGCGATCTTCGGCCGATAGCCTTTCAGCCGCCGGTCATTGGCGGAGCCGAACATTCTTTTGAGAACCGTGTCGAGCATCTTCGACCTTTCAGAGCGCGCCTAGAACCGCGCCGTCCCTTGCGGCCGCATCGCCGTGCGGCGCCGGCCGGCTCCACCTCGCGCCTGGAGCCGTCGGGCGAACGAGGCGGCGACGACAAAAGCGCGGAAACGGACGGCTTGGCGTCCGTTTCCGCGCCGCGGGACAGATCGGCCGCTGAAATAGGCGCCCCGGCCAACCTTGTCAATGCGCGGCGTTTGGCGATGCGGCGGAAAGGCGGCGGGATTACGTCAATATTGAATTTTCGCCGCGCCCGTGTGTAGACTTGGTGTTTCGATGGGCGACCGCGCGAGCCTTCGGCAGCGAGGTTCGCTGGACCGAGGAGTGCGCCATGAACCGCTTTCTCGCTCTGTTTCTCGACAAGCTGATCCGTCGCGGCCATCTGGAGGTCGAATGCAGCAACGGCGCGACGCGAACCTTCGGCGACGGCTCAGGGCCGCCGATCGCCATTCGCTTCGCCGATCGCGCCGCCGAGCTCAGATTGATCCTCAATCCCGAGCTGGCGCTCGGCGAATTGTTCATGGATGGCCGGCTACAGATCAAACGGGGCGACCTCTACGAGTTTCTCGCGCTCGGCGCGTCCAATCTGGTCGACTTCACCGGCATGAGCTGGCTGAAGACGCTCGAGGGGGCGCGGGTCGTCTTTCGCCGGCTGTATCAGCGCAATGGACGCCGACAGGCGCGGCGCAACATCGCCCATCACTATGACCTCGACCGGCGGCTCTACCGCCTGTTTCTCGATTCCGACATGCAATATTCCTGCGCCTATTTCGAGCGCGAGGGCCAGTCGCTCGACGAGGCGCAGCTCGCCAAAAAGCGGCACATCGCCGCCAAGATGCTGGTCGACGAGCGCCATTCGGTGCTCGACATCGGCTGCGGTTTCGGCGGCATGGCGCTCTATCTGTCGCAGACGGTCGGCGCGCGCGCGACTGGCGTGACCCTGTCGAACGAGCAGTGCGAAGTCGCGTCGCGCCGCGCCGCCGAGGCCGACCTGTCCGACCGGGCCGAATTCCGCCTGCAGGACTACCGCGACGTCTGCGAACGCTTCGACCGCATTGTCTCCGTCGGGATGTTCGAGCACGTCGGCGCCGCCAATTTCGACGAATTCTTCTCCAAGTCGCGCGACCTGCTCAAAGACGACGGCGTGATGACGCTGCACGCGATCGCTCGCTCCGAGCCGCCCGGCGCCACAAATCCGTGGATCCGCAAGTACATCTTCCCCGGCGGCTACATTCCCGCTTTGTCGGAGGTTTCGGCGTCGATCGAGCGCTGCGGACTGTTTGTCACCGACATCGAGATTCTGCGTCTGCACTACGCCGACACGCTGAAGGCGTGGCGCGAGCGGTTCCTCGCCAACATCGACGAGGTCAAGGCGATCTACGACGACCGCTTCTGCCGCCTGTGGGAGTATTATCTCGCCGCGTCGGAAGTCGCTTTCCGCGTCTACGGTTACATGGTGTTCCAGTTCCAGATCGCCAAAAGCCAGGACGTCGTGCCGCGCACGCGCGATTACGTCGGCGAACGCGAGGCGCAACTGCGCAAGCGCGAAAGCCAGCGGGGCGCGATGTGGCGGGTGGCGAGCTGAGGCCTGCGCGACAACGCGATCGCGCTCTTCGTCATTGCGAGCCAGGCGTTCAGCCCGGACACCCGTCAGCTATGTCCCCGGGCTGAACAAAAGCGAAGCGATCCAGGCTTCGTAGGGTTCGGTCCCTTCACTTTCTGGATCGCTTCGTCGCTACGCTTCTCGCGATGACGGCGGTGCTCAGAACAGCGACAATTGTCGCGGCGCGCCCGCGTCGGCGGGCGCGGGAGCGCGGAACAGGTCGCTGCGCAGACTGAGCGGCGTCTCGCGGTAGCCGAGCCGCTTGGCGGCGATCTCGAAGCGGCGGCCGATCATCCAGGCGTACGGTCCCGAGCCCGCCATGCGGCGGCCCCATTGCGACTCGTAATCCTTGCCGCCATGCATCGACTGCGTCAGCGTGATCGCCCGCTTGAGCTTGTCGGGGAAGTTGACGGCGAGCCATTCGCGGAAGCTCTCGCGCAGCTCGAGCGGCAGGCGCAGCGCGACATAACCGGCTTCGCGGGCGCCGGCGGCATAAGCGCGGGTCAAGATCGCCTCGATCTCGCCGTCGTTGACCGCCGGGATGATCGGCGCCGCCATGACGCCGACCGGCACGCCCGCCGCGGCCAGCTTCTCGATCGCCTCGAGCCGGCGCTCTGGGGTCGGCGCGCGCGGCTCCATGCGCCGCGCCAGGGAACGGTCGACCGTCGTCACTGAGACGAACACTTTGACCAGGCCGTCGGCCGCCATCGGCGCGAGCAGGTCGAGATCGCGCAGCACCAGGTTCGATTTGGTGACGATGCCGACCGGATGGCGCGCCTTCGCCAGCACTTCGAGCACGGCGCGAGTGACGCGGTACTGGCGCTCGATCGGCTGATAGGCGTCGGTGTTGGCGCCGAGCGCGATCACCTTCGGCCGGTATTTCGGGTTCGCGAGTTCACGCTCGAGCAGCGTCGCCGCGCCGTCCTTGACGAACAGCCGGCTTTCGAAGTCGAGCCCGGCCGAGAGCCCCTGATAGGCGTGGGTTGGCCGCGCGTAGCAATAGAAGCAGCCGTGCTCGCAGCCGCGATAGGGGTTGATCGACTGGTCGAACGAGATGTCGGGCGAGTCGTTGCGCGTAATGATCGTGCGCGGCCGCTCGACCGTCACCTCGGTCTTGAGCGGCTCGGGCGCCTCGTCCGCCGTCCAGCCGTCGTCGATCGTTTCGCGCTGGAAGGCTTCCAGCCGCCCGCTCGGGTTGGAGGCCGCGCCGCGGCCGCGGCGGCGATCGGAATCGACCAGCCGGTCGCCGAACCGCACGCCGAGCTGGCGCGCGACGGTCACGCGCTGGGAATCGTCGATGAGCTTCGAAGCCTGGGCCGCCATGGGTCGCCTCGGGCAGGAACATATCGTGAACAAATATCTAAGGCGCCGGACGGGCGGCGTCAAGGGCGGCGCGCGCGTCGGAGCGGCTGGAAATTCGATCCCCCTCATCGTGAGGAGCGCCGCGAAAGCGGCGCGTCTCGAACGACGAGGGGGCAGGGGCGGCGCTGTGGCGCCGTCCTTCGAGGCCGCTTCGCGGCGCCTCAGGACGAGGTCCGTGGGAATGACCGCCGCAATCGCTTCGCATTGCTGGCGAAGCCGCGAGCCCCACCCTAAATGACCGACAGCGCCGCGCGCGCGACAGGCGCCGCGGCGGCGCGCCGTTTCAGGGAGTCATTTGCCATGGCCACGATTGCATCCGACGCGCCCGTTTGGTTCGTCACCGGCTGCTCGACCGGGTTGGGGCGTGAATTCGCCCGCGCCGCTTTGGCGCACGGCTTCCGGGTCGTCGCCACCGCCCGCGATCCGCAGTCGATCGCCGATCTCGTCAAGGGCAAAGAGGGCCAGGCGATCGCGCTGAAGCTCGACGTCGCCGACCCGAAGGCGATCGCCGCCGCGGTCAAGGAGGCCGAGCGCGCCTTCGGCCACATCGACGTGCTGATCAACAACGCCGGCTACGGCTACATGGCGGCGGTCGAGGAGGGCGAGGACGCGGCGATCCGCGCCCAGTTCGAGACCAACTTCTTCGGCCTCGCGGCCATGATCCGGGCCGTGCTGCCGGGCATGCGCAAGCGTCGCAGCGGCGGGATCGTCAACATCTCGTCAGTCGGCGGCCTGCGCGGCTCGCCGGCCGGCGGCTATTATTGCGCGACCAAGCACGCGGTGAACGGCTTGTCGGAATCGCTGTCGCTGGAAGTCGAGCCGCTCGGCGTCCGGGTGATGATCGTCGAGCCCGGCCCGTTCCGCACCGATTGGGGCGGCCGCTCGCTGCAACACGCGCCGGCGAACATCGCCGATTACGAGGCGACGGCGCACAAGCGCGGCCGCGAGATCGCCGGCTACAGCGGCTCGCAGGCGGGCGATCCGGCGCGCGCGGCCGAGGCGGTGATCTTCGCGCTGCTCTCGCCCAATCCGCCGCGCCATCTCGTGCTCGGCCGCTTCGGCCTCGACATCGCGCGAGCGAAGTTCAAGGACATGCTGCGCGAACTCGACGCCTGGGAGACGACCAGCCTCGGCGCCGATTTCCCCGTCGCCGGCGCAGCCTGACGCGCGGGAGTTGCGCAATCCTCCTCGTCGTTCGAGACGCGCCGCTGTCGCGGCGCTCCTCACGATGAGGAGGAGCGCGGGCCGTGATGCGAGGCTGTCAATTTCGCCTGTCCCAACTCCCCTCGTTCTGAGCCGCCTGCGTAAGCAGGCGAGTCGAAGGGCGACTCCAGGAGGCGCGTTTAACGGCGGGTTCGCAGACGGGTCAGGATGAACGGTGGGACGGCGGGCGTCCGCGCCCCCAGGGACGCCCGCCGCAAGCGCGCAGGCGGCGGAGCGAGGCCTACTCCGCCGGCTGCGCCGCCGTCTCGCCTTCGCCGTGCATCACGCTCGGCTGGGCGGGAGAGACCTCGGCGAAGCGGGCGAAGCCGAACAGCATCGCCGAAACGGCGAGATAGCCGATCGCCACTGCGGGCGACTGGGCGACGCCGATTTCCTCGCCGTGGATGAAGCCGAAGAAGGTCAGGATCGCGCCGGCGAGCGCGAACATTCCCGCCTTGTCGAGCTGACGCTCGATGATGAAGACCGTCACCGCGCCGAGGATGATGCCGGCGAGCGTCGCGCCGCCGCCGAGCGTCGCCAGGCCGTGGTAGAGCACGCCGGCGGCGCCGAGCTTGTCGAGGCCGACCGCCGCCGCGTTGGTTCCCGCCGCGCCGAGCGCGCCGTCGATCATGGTTTTGCCCCAGGCGGCGATCTGCGGGATCATCGCCAGGATGATCGCCGGCGCGTGGGCTTTCGGCGTCTCCTGGAACGCCTGCGAGCCGATCAGCATGCCGATGTAGAGCAGGATCGGCAGGATCGCGACGACCGGGATCAGCGCGCTCATCAGCGCGACGACGCCGAACCACGACAGGACGAGCACCATCACGCCGGTCGCGGCGGAATAACCGATGCGGCCGCCCATCGCTTTCCAGCCGGGATGGCCGATGTAAACGGCGTTGATGAACGGGTTGCCGAGCAGGCAACCGACCAGGCTGATGATTCCGTCGGCGGTCAGCACCTGCGTCGTGGGGAAGGAATCGCCCGCCGCCGCCGCGCTCTCGACGTTGTCCATCGCCTCGACGAGGTCGTAGATGCCGAAGGGAATGGCGGTGATCAGGATCACGCCGAGGTACTTGAAGCCGGAAAAGACGTGGTCGACCGCCGGCACGGGGAACGAGAAGCCGAAATGCGACACCGCGTCGGCGACCGCGCCGAGGCTCAAGCCGCCGTAGCCGAGGCCGAAGGCGTTCGACCCCCAGGCGATGATCGTGCCGACCGCAATCGCCACCAGGCCGCCCGGCACGCCGCCGAAATAGCGCACGCCGCCGAACCAGTTGGCGAGGATCACGGCGAGACAGACGATGCCGATCAGCGGCGTCTCGAACACCAGCAGGCCGGGCCGCATCGAGATGAAGGTGATCGAGATGCCGGCGAGCGAGCCGAGCAGCGCCGCGCGCGGCGTGATGCGGCGGATCACCGGCGCGATGAAGCCGCCGGCCATCAGCACGAAGCTCTGGACGAACACCCAGGTGAGCCCCGCCTCCCACGCCTGCACCGGGTCGTTGGTCTTGAGCAGGATGGGCAGCATGACGACGAAGGTCACGACGAACATGTGCGGCACGCTGATGCCCGACGGCAAGGCGCAGACGTCGGTGCGGCCGGTTGTCTTGGCGACACGATAGGCGAGCCAAGCGTAATAGACCGTGCTGAGAAACAGCATCAGTCCGAGGGCGGGCAGGATGCGGCCGAACACCAGCGCGTCCGGCATTTTCAGCACGAAACGCAACAGGCCGGTCAGCACCAGCACGTTGACGAGGATGTTCGTTCCAAACCCGAAGAAGGCGTTCCAATCGCCGGGCGCCCAAAGGCGCTCGCTGCGCGGCGCTGTCATTGCCGAGGTCTGCATGGCTCCGCTCCTGTTGCTACGAGGCTTCCTTCAGGCGTTTCTCTCCTGCCAAGGCTCCGATCAAAGTCACGGAGTCGCCCACCCAGCCGAAGATTCCGCCCTGGGCCTTGATCATCTTCAGGCCCATGGCGTGGAACTCGGGAAAATAGGAGCCGACGCAATCCTCGAGGACGAGGCAGTCGTAGCCGCGGTCGTTGGCCTCGCGCACCGTCGTGTTGACGCAGACTTCGGTCGTCACGCCGGTGACGACGAGCTGCTTGATCCCGCGGTGTTCGAGCATGGCGTGGAGGTCGGTGGCGAAGAAGGCGCCCTTGCCGGGCTTGTCGATCACCGGCTCGCCTGGCTCGGGGGTGAGTTCGGCGATGATGTCGTGGCCGGGCTCGCCGCGCACGAGGATACGGCCCATCGGTCCGGGGTCGCCGATCGAGGTCGCGCCGCGGCCGCGCGCCTTCTTGGCCGGCGGCAGGTCGAACAGGTCGGGCCGGTGGCCCTCGCGCGTGTGCAGCACGGGGAGTCCGGCGGCGCGCCAACCCGCCAGCAGGCGGCGGTTCGGCTCGATCGTCCGCCGCAATTGCGACACGTCGTTGCCGAGCATTTCGCCGAAGCCGCCCGGCTCGAGGAAGTCGCGCTGCATGTCGATGATGAGCAGCGCGCAGCGCTGCGGATCGAAGGCGAAGGGATAGGGCTCGGCCGCGATTTCCATGATCCTATTCGCCATCGCCGCTCTCCGTGATCTGATGCGAGCGGCCGGCCCCGCGGCCGAGTGCGTGACGAGCGCGCGCCGACACGAGCGCGAGCGGCTCTGGCGGCTGAGCCTGTTCGAGGCGGACGGCGGATGGAGGCATGGACGGACCTCACCCAATTGCATGCGCAAGCCAATTTATGTATGCAATTCCGTCGCGTTGCATGCACATATTCTAGTTTTGTATGCTGATTTGTCGTGCTAACGCTGCCCAAGGACTGGGCGTCGAATCACACGGGAAGCCTTGGTGAAGTCTTCGGAGCCAGAGATTTCGACCCGCGCGGAACGTCTCGCCGAGGAGATCGCCGCCAGCGTGCTGTCGGGCGAATTCACCCCCGGGCAGCGCCTCGACGAAGCGATGTTGGCCGAGCGTTTCGGCGTGTCGCGCACGCCGGTGCGCGAGGCGCTGCGACAATTGTCGTCGACCGGCCTAATCGAATCCAGGGCAAGGCGCGGCGCGACCGTCGCCACCGCGACTTCGGCGCAGCTCGAGGCGTTGTTTGGCGCCATGGCCGAGATCGAGGCGGCCTGCGCGCGGCTGGCGGCGATGAGCATGACGCCGATTGAGCGCCGTCGCCTGCAGAACCTGCACGAGTCGATGGCGGCGCCGGCGCGGCGCGGCGATCGGGATGATTACGTCGGCGCCAACGTCGCCTTCCACACCTGCGTCTATTCCGGCGCGCACAACGAGATCCTCGCCGATTTTGCTAGAAGCCTGCGGCGTCGACTGGCGCCGTTCCGGCGCGCCCAGTTCCGCGCCGAGGGGCGGCTGGCGCGCTCGCACGCCGAGCATGGCGTCGTCGTCAAGGCGATCCTCGCCTGCGACGCCGCCGCCGCCCACGCCGCGATGTTTCACCACATGAGCCTGGTCGAGGATTCGTTCGGCCAGCTCGGCCTCGCGTCGCGGGCGAGCGCCTGAGGCAATTGTCGAAGGGGCGCTAGAACATTGAGCATTCAAACCAAACCGCCGTCATGGCCGGGCTTGACCCGGCCATCCAAACCGTGTCGGTCGGAGAGTCGCTAGAGGCGCTATTGCGGCGGCCTCTTCGTTTAGCGTCGCCGATGGGATGGCCGGGTCAAGCCCGGCCATGACGCAAAACGGCGATTCCGATCAATTCTAGTTCGCACTGGAGCACGAAGCGCCAATTCGCGCTGCGCGAATCGTTAAATCATATTGCAAGCCATATAATGGCATGCGATATGACCGCGCGACGCCCTCCGAGGGAAGCCGCATGTACGCATTGCTGTTGAAGGCCCATGTCGGGCTCGCCGTGTTGGCGCTTGTGCTGACGCTCGGCTGGGGGGCGATCGTCGTCGCGGCGACGGCCGGCCCCGGCCGGTCGCCTCGCCTGGTCTACATCGGCGCGATGGCGTCGACGGGCCTGGTCGGCGTGACGGGGGTCATCGCTGCTTTCGCCGGCGGGTTCGCGACAATGGCGTTCCCGTGGATCGGCCTCGTCGCGGTCGCCGGCCACGGCTTCGCCGGCGCGCGCAGCCGACGATCTCTCGCCGCTGATCGCAAACGCGCCGCGATCGCCGCCGCCGCGCTGCAGGCGGCGCTGCTGCTCGTCGCCTACGGCGTGATGACCGCCAAGCCCTTCTGAGTCCCGGTCGCCGGTCGGGCGAGGTTCGGCAGTCTGGCAAACGATGTCACGGCAAAGAGGAAGACAAAGTGAAGGTTCTCTATTCGACTACCATCGACGCCATCGGCGGCCGCAACGGCGCAGTTCGCGGCGCCGACGGGATCCTCGATCTCAAGCTGGCCGTCCCGACGGAGCTCGGCGGCAAGGGCGGCGCGACAAACCCCGAGCAGCTTTTCGCCGCCGGCTATGCGGCCTGCTTCGGCAACGCGGTCATCCACATCACGCGCAACAAGCAGCACAAGATCAAGGACGACGATGTCGACGTCGCGGCGACCGTCGGCTTGAAGTCGAACGCCGCCGGCGGGTTCGCGCTGACGGTCACGCTCGACGTCACGCTCGCCGGGGTCGATCAGCCGACGGCCGAGGCGATCGTGGCGGAAGCTCACAAGACCTGTCCGTATTCCAATGCGACGCGCGGCAATATCGACGTCGCGCTGACGGTCAGGACGCGATGAGCAAGACGGCCGCGCATCGAGGCGGCTCGCGCGACCCGCTCCGTCTCGACCGTCAGGTCTGCTTCCCGCTCTATGCCGCGGCCAATCTGATTCAGCGTCTTTACCGGCCGCTGCTGGCGCCGCTCGGGCTCACCTACTCGCGCTATCTCGTCATGCTGGCGCTGTGGCGGCGCGAGCCGGCCTCGGTCGGCGAGCTTTGCGCCTGCCTGCATCTCGATGTCGGCACGCTCAGTCCGCTGCTCAAGCGGATGGAGCAGGCCGGTCTCGTCAGCCGCGCGCGCGATCGCGACGACGATCGTAAGGTGATCGTCGCGCTGACGCCGCACGGTCGCGCGCTGAGGCAAGAGGCGCTGGCCGTGCCCAAGACGCTGGCGAAGCAGATCGGCCTGAGGCCCGAAGCGGCCGAGAGCCTGCGCCGGCAGACCCAGGCGCTGGTCGCCAAGCTCGCGTCGATCGCAGTCTGACGAAAAGCAAGCCGGCCTTACGGGGACGGGCCTTACGGGGACGCCATATCGAATCCTCAAATGCGACAAAACCGCGCTGGAAGATCGTTCCGACCGAGCGCGACTTTCCCCGGCGCCCTTTGTCCAAACGCGAGCGCCAATTGCGCGGCCATCAAATCGCAATGCGCGCCGCCGCAGGTCCTCCAACGCAGCGCGCGCCCTGGCGACGGCGTCTGGGGATTTGATACGGCGTCCTCGCAAAGCCAACGCCAAACCAGGACGAAGCGCTGTCACTCAATTAGCGTGTCTCACCGGAGGGGTGCGGTCCACTGATCGTGAACAGGTAATTCTCGGCCATCTCAATAATATGGGCACATGGCGGAACTCTTTCCAGCACGCGGTTTGGCCGTGAATTTCAAATTGATCGCTTAACTGAAACAGGGAGCCCTTGACTCTTTTTCGGCAAGGCATACGTTTAGTTCGTGTCGTGATGAGGGCTCAGCTCTACGTGAAATCCACAACAGAGAGAAGCATGGCGCCGCATCAGACATAGCCCCGGCCATGATGTGACCGGGGCTCCATTATCTCTCGGCATTGACACTCGCGCGCGGCCACACTTCTCCGGCAAACAAGAGGCCTTCGGCGTCTCGTTCGGACCGTCGCGGTAGCCTGATATCACTGCATGCATCAAGCGACGTTCGCCATCGCAGACAATGCCGCCATCGCCCTCGTCGTGCCGCTTTTCTGCGCTAGTAATTCCTTGCGTTGGTTACAATCGCCGCGCCAGACCAAAGCGTCAGGCTTCCTACGAAATCGCACATTGATGGGGGCCCCTTTGAGCGTCCCGCGGATTCATTACGACGCATGTCGTACGAAAGGAGGTCGCATATGCGTAGCCTCGTCGAACCCCCTCCGTCCTTGCGTTGCGAACTCTGCCACGGCGAACTGCGGTTCAAACGGATCGAACCAGACGATCCGGCCTTTGATAGAGAAGTTGAGATATTCGTTTGCGTAGAATGCGGCCGTGTGCACTCGCACCGGATCATTCACAACCCCTATGCCGCCCACACCACGAGGAGTGTGCTGCGCGGTAACGTCGATCGGCCGGGCGGAGCCGGCAGCAGTAGATGCGCTTGATGCGCGGTCACGGATTCATCTGACCTCGTTGCGGACTCGACGCAAGGGGTTGTCGGCGGTGCTCGTTGCGCCAAGCGGCGGAGGGGAATTCCGTCAATCATTGCTCGGGGTCGCAATCGTTGCAGTCCGTGGCGGCGGCCGGGATCAGATCGTATTCGAGGGAGTCGATAAGCTCGGCGAGTTCTTCCGGCGTGAGTTTGTGGCCGCTATTCGGCGGATTCGTGGACGCTCCGGGCGTCGAGCGGATTGCGAATTTGGCTTCGGTCGCCATGCGGAAATTATAGCGCCAAGTCCGCGTGCTCGCATGCAACGTCGGCAGGCCAAACCATTCTTCTGGGTTTGAGCAAGATCATACGCCGCTTCAGCGCGGGGATGTGCAAAGTCACGAGCTTGATGCCGAGCCCTCGATGTTTGTCAGCGGCCCCGGCCATGCCTATGGCATAAGGATGCCAGACACGGGAGGTTGCAATGGACTTCATGGGAGACAAGCGTTATTTGTACGCGATTGCCGCAGTGATCGTAGTGGTGATTTTGGCCGCGGTGTTTTGGCCGCGCAACCAACCCATAGCGCCTCCTGCTCCAGCGACGACGAGTGCGCCGGCCGCTACGCCGACAGCTCCGTCAACGGCAGCGCCAAAGCAGTAAAGCCGGCTGGCCGCTCCGGATGACCGATCCGTCTATTCGCGCTCTTGGCCTCCAAGATTGCGCCGGCTCTGCGCCAAGACGCGCGCCCGTGATCCGCGCGGCAGATAGAGCGATGGCGACGCTGCGACCGGGATTGCGGGGATGACGGTGACGCTTGCATAAATGTCCAGTTCGCCGCCGCGCGGTCTCCGTCTCACGGCGTGCCGACCCGCCGCGCCGCGTCTTTCCTCGCGGGGCGCGGCGGTGGTCGCGACTATGTCTTTCTGAAATTCCGAATTCATGCTAATCTACTGATAATCGATCGCACAGGCGTCGCCGGGGTCGCTGCTGGCGCGGAAATTTGACAGAGGGGCGCGGCGCTCCTTGACGCGCAACCAAGCGCCTGGAATCGCAGGGAATGAGCCTTGGCGTGTCAAGCCGCCGCTTGACGCCGCTTGACAAAACTTGACGCGGCTTGACGAAGCGCGACGCGGCGTTTGACGCCTCGAACGAAAGGCGCCCAAGGGAGATCGCGAAAACGCCGCTCAGGCTGCGACGGCTTCGCCGCCGTTGATGCGGCCGAGCAGCGCCGCGAGATCGGCGTTCGGCCGCGCCGGGCTGAACAGGAATCCTTGCGCCTGGGTGCAGCCCTGGGCGCGCAGGAAGTCGAGCTGCTCGGCCGTTTCGACCCCCTCGGCGGTGGTGACGATGCCGAGGCTGCGCGCCAGGCTGGAAATCGCCGTGACGATCGCCGTGCAGTCGCGCCGCTCGGCGAGATCTTTGACGAACGAGCGGTCGATCTTGATCTTGTCGAACGGAAAGCCGCGCAGGTGGCTGAGGCTCGAATAGCCGGTGCCGAAATCGTCGAGGGCGATGCGGACGCCGAAGCGACGCAGGGCGTGCAGAGTCGCGGCGGTCGCGGCGGCGTCGGCGAGCAGCGTGCTCTCGGTGATTTCGAGCTCGAGCCGTTGCGGCGCCAGGCCCGACTGGGCGAGTGCGGAAACCACGGTCTGGGTCAGGTTGGCGGCGCCGAACTGAATCGCCGAGAGGTTGACGGCGACGGCGATCTCCTCCGGCCAGTTCGCCGCGTCGGCGCAGGCGGTGCGCAGCACCCATTCGCCGATCGGCACGATCAGCCCGTTCGCCTCGGCGATCGGGATGAAGTCGTTGGGCGCGATCATGCCGCGGGTCGGATGGCGCCAGCGCAACAGCGCCTCGAAGCCGCTGACCCGGCGGCCGGAAATGTCGACCAGCGGCTGGTAATGGACCTCGAGCTGGCGCTCGGCCAGCGCGCCGCGCAGATCGGCTTCGAGCTCCCGCCGCTCCAGGGCGGCGCGCTGCAGGTCCTTCTGGAAGAAGCGATGGCGCCGCCGCCCCTCCGACTTCGCCTGGTAGAGCGCGAGGTCGGCGTTCTTGGTCAGCTCGTCGGCGCTGACGCCGTCGGCGGGGAATAGCGCGACCCCAGCGCTGGCGCCGATCATCACGTCGATGCCGTCGATCGCGTAGGGCGCCGACAGCGCCTCGACCATCCGCGCCGCCGTCGCTTCGACTGCGTCCGGCGAAGCGACCGCGTCGAGGACGACGGCGAATTCGTCGCCGCCGAGCCGCGCCGCGAAGTCGCGTTCGCCGAGCGTCTCGCGCAGGCGCTGCGCCACCATGCGCAGCAGCCGGTCGCCGGTCGCATGGCCGTAGGTGTCGTTGACGTCCTTGAACAGGTCGAGGTCGATGCAGCAAATCGCCAGTCGCCGCCCGCCTGGGCGGTCGGCCTCGATCGCGCTCGTCAGGCGGGCGCTGAAGTCGGCGCGGTTGCTCAACCCGGTCAGCGCGTCGTGGCGCGCGAGATAGGCCGCTTCCGCGGCGGCGCGGCGGCGCTCGGTGATGTCGGCGATCGCCGTCAGCTCGGCCGCGTCGCCGGCGTAGGCGATGGCGCGGGCGAAGACGAGCGCGTCGATCGGCTCGCCGTCGGCGCGGCGATGGCGTTCGTGTCGGCCGGCGTGCGCGTCGGCTTCGGCGGGCGCTTCCTCGGCCTGGGCGTCGTCGAGCCGCAGTTCGTCGGCGGACATGGCGAGGAAGCGGTCGCGCGAATAGCCGTAATGCTCGATCGCGGCGTCGTTGACGGCGAGCAAGCGCCGCGTGTGCGCGTTGACGATCCACATCGGCATCGGACTGGCTTCGAACAGCAGCCGATAGGATTCCTCCCGCTGCTTCAGCGCGGTGAGGTCGGTCAGGGTGGCGCAGAACAGATCGTCCATCCGCGTCAAATTGACGCCGACGCATCGCGCTCCCGCTTTGTCGTGCAGCGTCAGCTCGAAGCGCTGGCGCGCGCCCGCGCTGGCGATCAGTTGCCGCAAGCGCTCCGCCACCGGCTCGGCGGCCGAGCCGAGCCCCTCTTCGCTGAGCCGGCGCCAGCGCAGCCTTTCGGCCGGCGCGCCGAGCAGCTTGGCGGCGGCGGCGTTGAGGTCGACGATCTGGAAGTCGTCCGGCCGCCGCGCATCGTCTTGGATGACGGCCAGCGCCATCACGCCGTCGTCGCTGGCGTGAAACACGGCGTCGATCAAATTGTAGCGCTGGCCGCGCTCGGCCAGATGGATGGCGACGAGTGGCGAACCCCAGCGGTTGGCGAGCGGCAGCGCAAGGATGTCGTAACGCTGGGCCTGTCCATGGCGCGCGAAAAAGGCTTCGCGCTGGCGCGGCTCGCCGTCGGTCATCGCCCGGTCTGCCGCCCGCTCGAGCGCAAAGCCGCAATCGGGCGCGAGCTCGCTCAAGCGCGTTTCGCGCCCGCCGCCGCCCAGGCCCTCGGCCACGGCGCAGCCGAGGCGGCGGATCTCCCAGTCGGATCCAGCGCGGGCGAGCAGCACGACGCGGTCGTCGATCGCGCCGAGGCCGTCGAGCATCAGGTCTTCGAAACGCGGCGGGGCGTCGGCGCCGGCGCGCGCCATCGCCCAGCGCCGCGTCAGTTCGGCCGCCTGACCGGCGGCGGAAAACGACGTGGAGGAAAGGGTGCGTTCAGGGGCGAGGGCAGGCATTGCAAGTCCGCCGTTCGAGAAATCGCAGCGGCAGAAAAGGCCAGGTCCGCTAAGAAATCGCTAAATTGCCGCAAAACGCGTTGAACCCTGCGTAACCGACCCGGCTGATGCTTAAGCGGGCGTTACGGCAAGCCTCACGGCTCGAGTTCGCTGTCCCAGTAAAGGTAGTCCATCCACGAGATGTGGAGGTAATTGGGCGGGAACAGTCGACCGTTCTGATGCAGGTCGTGCACCGTCGGCTGGTAGGGATGGCGCGCCGGCCACATCCGCGCGACCGACGGCAGCAGGTCGGCCTTCCGCAGATTGCAGGCTGAGCAGGCGGCGACGACGTTGTCCCAGGTCGTCACGCCGCCCTTGGAGCGGGGGACGACGTGATCGAAGGTCAGATCGTCGCGTTCGCCGCAATACTGGCAGGTGAAACGGTCGCGCAGAAACACGTTGAACCGCGTGAAGGCGGGAAAGCGCGACGGCTTGACGTAGCTCTTGAGCGAGACGACGGACGGCAGCCGCATTTCGAACGACGGGCTGCGCACCAATGTGTCGTATTCCGAGACGATGTTGACGCGGTCGAGAAAGACCGCCTTGATCGCGTCCTGCCAACACCAGATCGACAGCGGATAGTAGCTCAGCGGACGGAAGTCCGCGTTGAGCACCAGGGCCGGGCACGTCTCCGGCGAGACCGCTTGAACATGAACCGTCAAAAGACGCTCCGTTCTCCCCCGTCTCTCGCATGGTCGGAGCGAATCCGACCGCGCCCATAGTCTATAGCCTCGGTGACGCCCTTGTGAAGGGCGGGCCCTCGCCGCCTCGCCGCCGTTCAGCCCGCCTTGGCCTCGATCGCCGCCATGTCGTCGTCGGAGAGGCCGAAATGGTGGCCGATCTCGTGCACGAGGACATGGGCGACGACCGCGCCGAGCGTGTCCTCGCTCTCGCACCAGAAGTCGAGCAGCGGACGGCGATAAAGCCAGATCATGTTGGGCAGCGCGCCGGTCTCCTCGACGGCGGGACGATGCGGCAGGCCGCGGCCGCGGAACAGGCCGAGCAGGTCGAACTCGCTCTCGACCCCCATCTCGTCCAGCGTCTCGTCGTCGGGGAAATCGACCACCTGGATGACGAGGCCTTCGCACAGGCGGCGAAACGTCGCTGGCAGGCTCGTGAACGCCGCGTGGGCGAGCGCGTCGATGTCGGCGGCGCTGGGAGCGTGCGCGGCGGCGAGCGCGGCAGTAAGAGCGTCGGTCATCGGCTGGGCTTTCCATCGGCGGACCGAAGTGTCCGTCCCCCAGAAAAGCCTCGCGCGGCGGGCGCTGTCAAAGGCCCGGAGCGGAGGAACGAAACGGCAGACCGTAAAAGCGAGGGCAAGGCGGAACGCGGGAGAGCGCCATGGCCGAACGGTACTTCATTCTCGACAGTGGCGAAGCCAGGCTCGACGCGGCGACGGCGCGGCGTCAGTTCTCGTTGTCGCTCGCCGTCGGCTTCGCCGTGCTTGCGGCCGCGGCTCTCGTCGAGTTGCAGCCGGCGCGTTCAGCGCCGATCGGGGCCGAAGCCCACCACGCGCGCGCCACCCAGGCCGACTTTGCCCTCGCCGCGTCGTCGCATCGCCTCGACTAAGGGCGCGTTCGGGAATTATCGCGTCAATTTAAGGTGCGTGGCGAGATCGTATAGTTCCATTCACTGTGGAAGTCGTGGGGACGGATTTTGAGGGCGGCCATCTCGTCATCCTCGACTT
>JBEKVR010000025.1:0-43381 GCA_049513815.1 Roseiarcus sp.
ACGACTCCGAGAGCGATCGTGGACGAGGCCGCCGAGCGCACGGCGCGGGCTTGCCGCGGTCGGCGCGTCGTGGCGGCGCAGGACACGACCGAGATCAACTTTTCTGGGCGCGACAAGGGGCGCCGGGAGCTGGGGCGGGGCGGCGACGGGACGAGCCTCGGCTTCTTCATTCATCCGCTCATCGCCATCGACGCCGACGATGAAACAGTGCTGGGCGTGGCGGGGGCGAAGATTTGGACCCGCCCGCTCGCCAAAGTGAAGGCGCATCGCCAGAAGCGGCATCTGGAGGATAAGGAATCCATGCGCTGGATCGAGGCGGCGCAAATCGCGGCTCAGCGACTGGCCGACGCCGTCAGCATCGTCGTGGTCGGCGACCGCGAGAACGACATCTATCAGGCCTTCGCCCGCAAGCCGGACAACGTCGATCTCATCACGCGAGCGCGCGGCGACCGCAAGCTCGACCAGGGCGGCCTCCTGTTCGAAACGGCCGACGGCTTCCCGACGGCGTTCGAAATCGATGTGGCGACCGCCCCGAGCCGGCCGCGCGCGCCAGGCGAACGCGGCCGAGCGGCTCGCGTGGCGGTGTCATTCGGCAAGGCGACGATCGCCAAACCCAAGACCGGACGGGCCTGCGCCGATCCCCAGTCGTGCGAGATCAACGTCGTCGTGGCGCGCGAAGTCGGCGCTCCCGCCGGGACCAAGCCGCTGATGTGGCGGCTTTTGACCACCCTGCCGGTGGAGACGGCCGAAGACGCCCGGCAGATCATCCGCCTCTATCGCCTGCGTTGGCGCATCGAAGAGGTCTTCCGCGTGCTCAAGCGCGACGGGCTCGCTCTGGAGGAGACGCAGGTCGAGAGCGCGCGGCGCTTGTTCAACCTCGCCGCCCTCGCCGTCGTCGCGGCGGCGCGCATCCTCCAACTCACCGACGCCCGCGACGCCAGCGTCCGCCCGGCCACCGACGTCGTCGACGAAAGCGCAATCGAAGCAACCGCCGCCATCGGCGCGACGCTGGAAGGACAGACCCAGCGGCAGAAAAACCCCCACCCGCGCGGCTCTCTCTCCTGGCTCGCCTGGATCACCGCGCGGCTCGGCGGATGGAACGGCTACTACAAGCCGCCGGGACCCAAAACCATGGCCAACGGCTGGCGCCGCTTGGCGGCTATGCTCGACGGCTACGCAATCGCCCCAGGGCGAGGAGCCGCAGCGGCGCGGCCAATCGCCTCGCCTCTCAGCCGCCCTCTCCCCGCGTGCGGGGAGAGGAGAACCGCGCGGCGCCTCACGAATTGGGGGCGCCGTGTCCCGATTCGCCTCACCCCTCCAGCGACGCGACCAGCTTGTCCATCAGGAAGTTCGTCCCGTGCTCTCGGCTGCCGTTGTCGTCGTAGCCGTCGAGGAACACCGCCTGCTCGGCGACTTTGAGCTTCACGCCGGCCGGATGCGGCTCGATCTCGACGCAGGCGAGCGAGACGGAAATCTTGCGCGCGTCGATATGCATCTCGTAGGCGTAGACCAGCCGGCGGTCGGGCACGACGTCGAAATAGACGGCGTCGAAGCGCGTCGTCACGCCGCTCTTCCATTTGCCGACTGCGACCTCGCGCCCGCCCGGCCGCACGTCCATGCTGCGCTCGGTGATCGTCTGATCGTCGCCGCCGGAGAACCAGCGGCTCTTGGCGCGCTCGTCGGTGAAGGCCTTGAACGCCTGCGCCGGCGTCGCCTTGAATGTGCGTTCGACCGTGAACGCGCCGCGCACGGCGGCGGCTTTGGCGTCATGTCTTTGCGTCATCGTCGCCTCCTTGGTTTTGCATCTCTTCGAGATAGCGGCCGAGCCGGTCGAAGCGGCGCTCCCATTCGACGCGCCGCGCGTTGAGCCATGCCTCAGCGCGGTCGAGCGCCGTCGCCTCCAGCCGGCAGATCCGCACCCGGCCGATCTTCTGCGACGCGACGAGGTGCGCGCCCTCCAGCACGGCGAGATGCTGCATCACGGCCGGGAAGGTCATCGCCAGCGGCTTGGCCAGTTCGCTGACCGAAGCCGGCCCCTGCGTCAGCCGCTCGACGATCGCCCGCCGCGACGGGTCGGCGAGGGCGTGGAAAGCGAGGTCGAGCGGTTCGGAATAGTCAAGCATATTATTTACTATCATCCGGACGATAGAAAAGCAAATGCTTTAATAACGGAAAAACGGCTGTGAAATCAGAGTGGCTCACGGAGGGAAGACGCCTTTGCCGCGCGCGAGACCCGGCCTCCAAGTGCCGGTAAGTCAAAGTTAATTACTCATCCCTGTTTAATTATCCACGACGCACCGATCGCAGCGAATCGTCCGTGGCGGTCGAAGGTATGAGGCCGCTCGTCTGTGTTGGTTCCGGGTCGGAATTGCTTTCAACTCATTGAAAACGCGTAGCGGTCGCAGTGACTCTTCGCCCCGTCCCGCGGGGCCACTGCGCGCGGACACAGGATTCGATCCATGACCCTCGACAACCTCAGACTTCGCATCAAGTCGTTGATCCCGCTCGGGTTGGCGGCGTGCACGATCCTCGCCATGGTCGCCTTCGGGGCCGACCGGCTGCTCAACGTGAGCGCCGCCGCTAACGACATCATCCAGAATCGCGACGCGGGCGCAGTGGCGCTGGTCAGCGCGGCGCAGCACGTGGTGTTCCTGCCCTATGCGGTTATGTCCGTCGGCGAATATGACAACGGCAGTCCCGCAGCCGACGCGGCGAAGGCGGATTTCCGGCATGTGGTCAGCGACGCCAACGAATTCTTCGATCGCGCCGCCGCGCTCTTGCCGGACCACGCCGCCGAAATCGTCGACTTTAAGGACCGCTTCGCGAAGCTTCACGAACAAATGAAGGAGCCTTTCCAGCTCAGCCAGGCGTTGCCTGGGCTAGCGCACGGTGCGGATTTGAAGCCCGAACAACTGCGCGACATGGCCAAGAGCGCCGACGCGATTGGCGCCCTCGACCCGGACGTTCGTGCGTTGATCGGGGAGATGCAGGCCCTCAGTGAATTGGTGATGGGAGAAAACACGCGAGCCTCGGCCGGCCTGGAGGAGCGATCGGGCAAGGCGGTTTGGACGATGGCGATCGTCAGAGTCCTCGCCACGCTTATGGCGGGAGCGGTTTCTCACTGGATAACCTCCGTCAAGATCGCGGCTCCGCTAACCCGCATGGCCAATCGCATGAAAGCGTTGGCCCAGGGCGACCTTGCGGTGGAGATCGAGGGACAGAATCGTCGCGACGAAGTCGGCGAAATGGCGGCCGCAGTGGCGGTGTTCAAGATCAATGCGATCGAGCGCCAGCGGGCGGAACAGGCGGAGATCGACCATCGCGCTGCGGCGGAAGTCGTGCGCGAGCAATCCGCGGCCGAGAAAGCGCGCGCGGCTGAAATACAGGCCGAGGCGATGCGCATGCTGGGCAAGGGACTGAAGCGGCTCGCCGAGGGCGATCTGACCGCCAGGCTCGACCAGAGCTTTCCGGCGCAGTTCGCCAAGATCCGAGACGACTTCAACGACGCGGCGGGAGAACTGATGAAGACGCTGGGCGCCGTCGTCGCCGGCGCGAGCGCGATCCGTTCCGGCGCTGACGAAATTTCCGCCGCTTCGGACAGTCTGTCGCGACGTTCCGAGCAACAGGCCGCAGGCCTTGAAGAGACTGCAGCCACACTCGACGAAATCACCGCCACATTGAAGAAGTCGGCGGAGGGCGCGAAACATGCCAGCGAGGTGGTCGCCAACTCCGATGGCGATGCGAGAAAAGCCGCGGTCGTCGCCAAACAAACGGTCGACGCCATGCAAGCGATCGCGAAATCGTCCGAGCAGATTGGCTGCATCATCGGAGTCATCGACGAGATCGCCTTCCAGACCAATTTGCTCGCCTTGAACGCCGGGGTCGAGGCGGCGCGCGCCGGCGAAGCGGGCAAAGGGTTTGCGGTGGTCGCTTCCGAAGTGCGGGCGCTCGCCCAGCGCTCGGCGGAAGCGGCCAGAGAGATCAAGGCCCTCATATCGACGTCGCGCGAGGAGGTCGGGTTCGGCGTCAAATTGGTGGCTGACACCGGCCAGGCGCTCGAGCGCATCATTGTGCAAGTCTCGGAGATCAACCGCGCGGTGGCAGACATCGCCGTAGGCGCGCAGGAGCAGGCCAGCGGCCTGCAGCAGGTCAACTCGGCCGTCAACCAGATGGACCGTGTGACGCAGCAGAATGCAACGATGGTTGAGGAATCGACAGCCGCCAGCCATTCATTGTCGGAGGAGGCCACGCTGCTGGCGAATGTGGTCAGCAAGTTCAAGGTCGACGAGACCGGGGCGAGGGACCTTCGCTACGAACCACAAAGCGTCGCGTCGCACCGCGCGGCATGATCAGTCCGCGCTTCAGCCGGCCCGCGCGACGCGCTTGTGCAGTCGCGCCATAAGCGTCGTCGCGAACAGCGGCGTCAGCAGGTTGACCAGCGGGATGGCGACGAAGACGGCGATCATCGCGCCGTAGACGAAGACGAAGCCGGCGTGCCGGCGGCGCAGCTCGCGCGCCTGCACGGCGGAATGGAAGCGCATCGCCGCCAGCTCGAAATATTCGCGCCCCAACAGATAGGCGTTGGCGCCGAGCCAGGCGACCAGGCCGACGCCCGGCACGAACAGCAGGATCAGCGAGACGATCCCGACCGCAAGCGACAGGGCGAAGAAGCGCAGCGCCGCCAGCGTCGCCTCGGCGAACGGCGAGGCCCGGCCCGGCGGGCCGAACGGGTCGATCTCGGCTTCGACATGGGCGGCGATCTCGTCGAGGAACAGGCTGGCGACCAGCGACGCCACCGGCGCGGCGAGGAAGACCGCGCCGACCAGCAGGCTGACGCCGATCAGCCAGGCGATCAGCGTCGCCAGCCACGACGGCTGCACGTCGACGAAATGAAGCGCCAGCCGGTCGAGCCCGAACCAGGCGACGAGCAACGCCGCCGCGGTCAGCGCCAGCGACTTGATCACCACCTTGCGGAATGGCGGCGAGGCGATGTCGCTGAGCGAATCGACGGCGTCCTTGAACACGGGGGATCGCCCTTTCTCAGCCGACGCGCCGGCCCCGCCAGACGAAGGTCGCGCTCGCCGCGTAGTTCCACACCACGCTGACCAGGGCGCCAGCGAGGCCGGCGAGCCACCATACGCTGCGGCCGCGGAACAGCCACGACGCGATGTCGAGGTTGGCGATCGCGCCGACGCTGCACAGCAGGGCGAACAGCAGAAAGCCGCCGATCATGCCGAGACCGCGGTAGCGGTAAGCGCGGTAGGTGATCTCGTTGTTGAGCAGGAAGTTGCTGCCCATGGCGACGATCGTCGCGGCGATCTGGCCGGCGGTGAAATCCTGCTGGCCGAATCCTTCGACCAGGCCCGTCAGCACCAGCAGATGGACGACCAGGCCGATCGCGCCGATCGAGGCGAACAGCACGAAACGGATCGGCAGCAGCCCGCCGGTCGCGTGATGGGCGACGAGGCCGAGGAAGTCGAGCCCGACCAGCGGCGACAGCTTCGACTCGCCCGCCTGGCGCGGCCGGAACACGTAAGGGACTTCGACGATCTTCAGCCGCCCGCCGGCCGACAGCACCACGTCGACGAGGATCTTGAACCCGTCCGGCGACAAGCGCGGCGCCAGCCGCGCGACGATCTCGCGCCGGACCATGAAAAAGCCGCTCATCGGATCGCCGACCGTCGTTCCCGCCAGCAGGCGGAAGAACCAGGCGCCGAGTTCGCTGAGCTTTTGGCGCGCCGGCGACAGGCCCCCCGGCGCCGTCTCGTCGGCGACGCGCGTGCCGATCGCCAGCTCGGCCTGGCCCGAGACCAGCGCCGCGTACATCTTCGGCAGGATCTTTTCGTCGTGTTGCAGGTCGCCGTCGATCACCGCGACGTAATCGGCGTTCGACGACAGCCAGCCCTCGATCACCGCCCCCGCCAGGCCGAGCCGGTTGACGCGGCGGATGCAGCGCAGGCGCGGGTCGCGGCGGGCGATGGCGAAGGCGACGTCGGCGGTGCCGTCGGGCGAATTGTCGTCGACGACCACCATCTCCCACGGCAGGCCGTCGAGAACCGTCTTCAGCCGCTCGAACAGCACCGGCACATTGGCGGCTTCGCGGTAGGTCGGAACGACGACGGAGAGGGTCGGCCGAACTTCAGGCGCCGCTGGATCGGATGTCATCTCGCGCTCGCTCGATGGCGCGCGCGATTCGCGCGTGCGGCCTCAACGCCGATACGGCAGGGGAAAGGCGCGCGTCAAGCCGCGGGCCGGAATGACCGCCAGCGCGATTTCGTCGCGCCCGCCGCGCTGTAACGTCACCTTTTGCGGCGGGTCGAAGCCGGCGAAATAAGGCGCAAGCCCCGCTTCGGTCGCCTCGCGCCGGTCCCAGGCGACGACGATCGCCGCGTCGCGGCCGACGAAGTTTGCGCTGTCGGCGAGAAAGGCGATCCCGCGCGGGTCGTCGGAAAAGACGAATATCGGCTTGTCCGGCCCGAGCGCGAGGCCGACCTTGCCGCCGTCCATCCACTTGGTCGCGACGACGAAGGCGGCGCTTTGGACGGCGGGCGCCGCCCGCAGCGCGCTCCAGTCGAGCGTTTCGAGCGTCGGATCGATTGCGCCCGAGCCGAGCGGAATGAGGCGCGTCGCGAAGCCGGTCGCCGCCTGGCCGACGACGACGACGGCGAGCGCGGCGAGCAGCGCGGCGGAGGCGATCGCCCATTTCCTCAAGCTCAGCGCCGCCGCGCGCGACTGGGCGAGCCAGGCGCCGAGCAGCGGATAGACGAACAGCCAGCCGGGCATCGACCAGTGCGGCAGCCCCTTCGCCCCCCACAGCGGGGTCAGGGTGAAGACGACGATCGTCGGCAACGCGAGGCAGACGAGGAAGAGGCGCCGCTCGTCGCGCGCCGCGCGCCGGACGCCGTCGATCAGCGCGGCGAGCAGCGGCGCGGCGAGCCAGGGCGACAGGAACGCGATCTCGCCGATCGCCATCGCGGCGACGCGATCCGGCCGCCAACCGCCCGCCGCCTCGGCGCGCGCGCCCTGGAAGGCGAACGAAACCCAGCCGTGGCGCGCGTTCCACGCCAGCACCGGCGCGACGACGACAAGCGCGACCAGCGCCGCCAGATACGGCGCCGGACGCGCGAGCCAGGAGCGCTGGCGCGGCGCCAGCGCGACGAAGCCGACGATTCCGAGCGCCGGCAGGACGGCGTTGTATTTCGACAGGCCGGCAAGCCCGAGCCACAGGCCGGCGACGAGCCACAGGCCGAAGGCGACGCGCGGCGATGGCGCGTCGAAGAACAGCCGCGCCAGCGTCGCCGCCGCGCCGACCAGCGCGAGGTCGAGCACGCCGTCGGGCACCACCCAGGTCCCCGCCGAAGCGAAGAAGAACGGCGTCAGGTTGAGCGCGACGAGCGCAATCAGGCCGGCGCGCGCGCCGAACAGGCGGCGCGTCAGCGTGAACGTCAGCCAGCCGGTCGCGGCGAACAAGACGACGAACGGCAGTCGCGTCGCCGCGCCTTCGCCGAGCGCCAGCGCAGCGAAATGGGCGATCCATTGATGCAGTGGCGGGTGATCGAAATACGAGAGATCGAGCCGGCGCGCGACGGCGATGGTGTAGGACTCGTCATAGCCGGGCCCGAGCGCCGCGGCGAAGGCGAGCCGCGCCAACGCGAAGACGCCGATGAGCGCGAGCGCGCGGCGCCCGCCGTTGTCCTCGACGCCGGGGCTCACATTGGCGAAGTTCACGAAGCGGCTCGCGCTCGCACGCCCTCGACGCCGGGAACGAATGCGTCGAACGCGGCGAAGAACTGATCGCGGAAGACGTCGCGCTCGACCATCAGCTCGTGCTCGGCCCCTTCGATGATGACCATACGGCCGGCGCGCAGGCGCGAGGCGAACCGCTCGGCGGCGCGCGCGTCGGTCACCTGGTCGGCGCCGGCGGCGATGACCAACGTCGGCGTCAGCGTTCGGCGCGGGAAGTCGGGGTCCTCGAATTCGCGCATCAACCGGAAGGCGGCGTCGAGCCAGCCGATGGTCGGATAGCCGAGGCCGAGTTCGGGGTTGGCGGCGACGACGCTCGCCGTGCGGGCGTAGCGCACGGGATCGGACGTGAGCTTGTTGTTGTCGAACGGCAGTGTGGCGACGATCTTCGAGCCGCCGCGGCGCGAGAACGCTCCACCGAGTCCGACCGCGTCGAGCGCCTCGACGAAACCGCGCGTGGCGCGCGGCCACTTCATGCCGGCAAGCCCGATCATCGGCGAACACAGCACCAGCCGGTCGAGCGGGCAGCGCCCGGCGCGCGCGATCGCCAACGTGATCGCCGCGCCCATCGAATGGGCGAGGCCGAACCACGGCTTGGGACAGGAGGTCTCGAGCACTTCGGTGACGAAGGCGGAAAAGTCGCGCTCGTAAAGCGAGAAATCGTCGATGTGCCCTTTTCGCGGATTCTTGAGCTGGCGCGCCGAGCCGCCCTGGCCGCGCCAGTCAAAGATCGCCACCGATAGGCCGCGGTCGAGCAGGTTGCGAATCGTCTCGTAATATTTCTCGATGAACTCAGCGCGGCCGGAGAGGATCACCACCGTGCCGCGCGCGCCGTGCGGCGGCGTCCAGCGCGCGGTGCGCAAATGCACGCCGTCCGCGGTGCGCACGGGGTGAAGAATGGCGCCGGGCGGGGTCGGGTTAAACGGCGTGGAAACCAAGCGCATGATTTTAAGCTCGCGCGGCGCGGACGCCGTCTTATACGGCCCCGCCCGCGCGCCGGCAAAGGTCGGCCTGGGGGTCAAAATCCTACGCTTTGCGCCTGGCGCCGATGGCGGCGTTAGGACGGCGGATGCGCCTGCCGCCGAACCTGCGGCAAGGTGGGCGCGCCGCCGTCCAGCGACGTCTTCAACCGCGCTCTAGGCGCGCGAAATCGAGGCAAGAGTTTGCGCGTGACGCTCGCCGCGAAATACCCGGCGACGAAACTCAGCGCCATGCTCGCGGCGAACTGAACGTTGTCGAGCCATTCGAGCCGCGACTGCGGCAGCATGGGATCTCCGGTCGCCAGACTTTCCGAAACCGTCATGCCGGCCGCCGCGACGAGTCCGAGGGCAAGCGCGAAACCGCAGGCGGCGCCGGCGCCGCGACCAGCAAAGCAGAAGAACGCCGCTCCGAAGATCAGAGGCGCGATCACCGAGGCCAGCCGCAGATAGATGACATTCCAATCGAGCGCGACGACCACCAGGAAGTGCGCCACAAGCAACACGACCAGCGGCGCGACGAAATAGCGGGCGGCGTCGACCAGCAACTTGCGCCGCGCGTCCGCTTTCGAGGAGGCGTAAATCGATGCCGCGCCATCGGGCTTGGCCGCGGCTGCGCGGTCGATCGCGGCGATCAGCCGGCCGATCTGGCCGTCGAAATCGCGTCCGGTCGCCACCTCCGCCGCGTTGAGGAAGGCGAATGTCCCGAAGCTTGGCGGCAGCGTTGCGGCGTCGGGCATCTTGGCGCCGTCGACCAGCACCGGAATGACAGGCGCGCCGCGCGCGAGGGCGGTTTCGATCTCGACCCGAACCGGGTCGCTCTCCTCCCGGATTCTTGCTTCGCCGCCATCCTGCGCGCCAAGCCATTTGGCGCCGATGACCGCCAGGACGACATCGGTGCGTCGCAGCGTTTCGCCGATATGGGCGCGAAAATCGATCCCGATCGGGATGTTGTCGACGTCCATGAACACGCTGTGCTTACCGTAATGGGCGGCGAGGCGATCGAAGATGCGTCCCGATATCGCGGAAGTGTCCGAACGACGGTAGGAGATTGCGATCTTCGGCATCGGCGTTACTTCGCGACTTGAAAGCTGAACTCTGCCGCGCCGACGTGGCCGCTCTTGTCTTTCACTTCGATCCAGAACTGATGCGCGCCGGGAGGCACGTCGACTTTGTCGATCTCGATGCCTTCAGCGGTGATGAACGACGTGATCCGCTGGGTTATGTCGATGGCTGGGCGCCTGAGATACGTCACCACCACAGACTCCGGATCGATTTCAGCGCCGCCAAAGGCGTGAAAGCGCAATTTCAAATCGATCGGCGAATGCATCAATCCCGCTTCGGGGGGAGGAGAAACGACGAGAATGTTCGGCCGTCGCAACGGGCTGCCGCGCATGACCAGCGAGGGCGCCTCCCCGGCGGGCAAGGCCGCTTCGTCCGGCGTGACGAGCTCAAACGCTTGCGCAGCCGGGACGGGCGCCAGCAGCAAGGCGAAGCCGAGAGCCGACAACCAAGGCAAAACGGCCCGTTTGCAAGTGGCGTTTCGTTTCCGGGTCGTCCCAATCGATATGAGCCGTCGTTCCATCGTCCGCAGGCCCCCGAGGTCCCCTTTTCAATTCCCTCCGCCGTCGCCGATCACCGTAAAGGGCGCCCAGAACAGCGGATGGGCGTAGGTGTAGCCGGTGCGGCCTGCAGCGTCGACCGATCCCGGGCCGTCGATCAGCGCCATCATGGATTGGCGCAGCGCTTCGCCGCGCGAAAGGCCGGGATCGGCGCTCTGGCGCCGAAACAGATCGCTGGTCAGCGCACGCGCCGACGCGGAGTGAACCGACCAGTTGGTCACCAGCAGCGTGCGCGTCCCGGCATAGAAGAACGCGCTGCCGAGGCCCGAGGCGGCCTCGGCGCCGGCGCCGGCGCCCGCGCCGGTGTTGCAAGCGGACAGAACCACCCAATCGGCGTCGAGCTTGAGCGCCAAAATCTTGTCCGTGGTCAGCAGCCCGTCGCCGTCGATCCCCGCCACCTCGGGCGCCGTCAGAGCCAGCGCCGGTTGTGTCAGTCCGTCGAGGTCTCCCGGGATCAGGCCGTGGGTCGCGAACGCGACGACGCGGTAGCGCGTGAGGTCGAGCGTTTCGACATTACGTTCGTTGGCGTCCTTGCCGAGATAGAGCGAATTGGCCGGGTCGACGCCGAGCGCGCGAGCCATATCCGTCAGTTCCTGCCGCGTATCGGCAAGGCGCGGCAGCATCGCCAGTTCCGCCTTGTCGACGTTTTCGGTGTGCGGGACGGCGCGCAACTTCAACGGCCGGCCGCGCGTCACGTCGGCGTCGGCGCTCGCGTCGGCAACGGCGGCGTCGGAGGTCTTCAACGCCTCGCCGTCGGCTTCCGCGGCCTCTTCCGGACTGAAATAGGGGTCGCCGAAACCGATCAGGTTTTCGCGGCGCGGCGAACCGGCTGGCAGAGATCGCAGCGTCAGGAACGCCGAGGCCGAAGGAACCACGGTCACGCTATGCGCGCGCGCCAGCCAGGGAACGTCGCGATAGCCGGCGAAAGGGGTTGGGCCTGCGCGTCCACCTGGACGTTCGCGGTCGGCAGCAGGCCGAGCGGCAGTTCTCCCAACGCGCCGTTCGTCACGACCACCAGGCTCTTGGCGTCCTTCCAGCCGTTTTCGACCGGCGCCAACACCGCAGCGTAGAGCGAGTAGGCCTCGCCGACGTCGAAGGGCGGGATCTCTTCGACCCGAGACGCCTCGGGCTCCAAAGCCTTGCGCAAGTCGCGCACCGTCGCTTCGAGATCGCGCGCCTTCATCGGGATCCGCGCGAACGCGACGGCGCCCTCTTTCGGCGCTGCCCACACGAAGCTGGCGGTGTTGCCGAAATAGAACGACAGCATCGCTTCGCCCGGCCGGAGCGCAGCCCTGACGGCGGCGAGCGACGGAGGTTTGGGGTTGATCAGCGAAGCGTAAGCGGGAAAACGCTTGGCGATGTCGCGAACGGCGGCGTCGTGCTTGGCCCGCAATTCGGCGAGCAGCGCCGAAGCCGCGTTGACGTCCTGGTCCCTCTGTCCGTCCGGCGGCTGCGACAGCAGATTGTTGACCGCGCCGAGGGAGGCTTCGATCTGTTTGGATAGATCCTGCTCGCCGCGAACGAGTTCGGCGAGCGCGGGATCCTTGGCCGACAGTCGCGCGCTGGCGTCGGCGAGCGAGTGGCCGACTGCGTGGCCCCGTATCGCGTCGGAAAGCGCAAAAGTCTCCTCCGCGACGTCGTTCGGGTTCTTGGCCTGATCCACCAGGGCGTTGAAATAGGCCTCGACGATCCTTTGCAAGCGCGCTTGCTTGGCCGCCACGACCGTCGGATCGTCGTCGTCGGCGTTCTCGCGCGCCGCCGTCATCATGACCGGAATGGAGGTCTTGAACTCGCGCAGGGCGTCGGCTGCGCGGTTGGCTCGCGAGTAGCCGACCGCCAGCAGGCCATGGGCGATCGCGGCGTCGAAGCTGTTCGCGCCCTTGCGCGCGGTCTCGCGTTTGACCAATTCCTCGGCCGCCGCGACGCCGGCTTCGACTTGTCCCGCCGCGTACAACACGGCGACCCGCGATCCGTTGAGCTGGTAGATTTCTCGCCGCGCCGGCGGCCATTTCTCGATTGCCTGATCCAGTTGCGCGAAGACGGTTTGCGCCTCTTTCGCCTGGCCCTGCAGCACAAGGATGTTGCCGAGACCGGAGAGAATGCCCGCCGTTTCCGGCGAATCGTCGGCGACGCCCAACGTGCGTTGCGTATCGAGCGCCGACCGTGCGAGTTGCTCCGCCTCCTTGTAACGGCCTTCTTCGACGACAATGCGGGCGAGCCCGATGATGAAGGCCGGCGTCGCCGGATTGTAACGGCCCTGCTGGTCGAGGATGTCGAGCAGGGCCTTTCGCGCGATCGCCTCCGCCTCGCTCAACCGTCCCTGCTTGCCCACCGTTCGCGCAATCGACAACAGGGTCGTCTCCGCGGCCTGCAGAATCTGCTCGCGCGGCACGGGATAATCGTAATTCGGCAGCTCGTTCACCGAGGCGCGACGGAACGCCTCGGCGCGCTGATAGCCGGCTTCGGCTTGGGCGTACTGGCCATGCGCTTCCAGGGCCAAAGCCGCTATGCCCGCCGCATCCGCCTCCCAGGACTGGCCGTAGACGGCGTAGCTCTTGCGCCAGCCGGGATTGGGACTGCCGCGCGCTTCCTGAACCAGCGCTTCGACGCGGCGCGCATAGGCGTCGCCCTGGCTGATCTCGCCCGTGGAAAGTGCGGTTCTGGCCAGATTGGCGAGCGGGTTGATCGTCGCGCCGCGCCTGTTCTGCGCCAAAGCGAGGGTGACGATCGACTCGAAAGTCTCCGTTTCCTTCTTCGCGTCGCCCAACGCGCGAGCGCGCAACGCGACGGATTGCATTACGCGCGTTATCCTGCCGAACTCGCCGCTGCTCTTGGCCGCGTCGAGGGATTGCAGGGCGTCGGCGAGCGCGTCCTGGTTGTGGCCGAGCAGCGCCCTGGCGGCGGCGCGATCGTAATAGAACTGGGAGAGGGCGGCGGGCGCCGCGCCGGCGGGAGGGGCCGCGTCGGCTTGGGCCTTGCGCGCGGCGATCTTTTCGGCGTCGGGTTTTTCCCGCTCGAGGATGGCGTTGATGTCGGCGGTGGTGCGCGGGGGCGCCACGAAGGTCGGCTGCTCGGAGAAAGCGTCGCTCGGCGGCGCCGTCGCCGCCGCGACTGGCGCCGGCGGCGGCGGCTTGCCCGCGGCTTCCTTCCGTTCTTCGCGCGAAACGCAAGCCTTTACGAAGGGAATGCCGACCGACTGGCGGCATTGTTCGAGCAGCGCGTCATGTTCGCCTTGGCCGCGCTTGCTCTGCATGCACGCGACCATGGTTGGGCGCGCGGCCTCCCGGCAAGCGTCGACGATCTGCTCGTGGGTCGCAGCCGACCCCGGTCCGGCGGCGTTGCACAGGATGGCCGCGCCAGCCGAAATAAGAATCGAGCCGCGTCGAGCCCGCCGCTCGAACATGCCTGTCTCCCGCCGCAATCGCTTGCGCGACAGGCGAGCCTAGCGACGCAGACTCAGGAGCGCAAGAACGCCAGGGCGCTCGCTTCCCCGCCAGCAGGCGTTGCAAAGGACGGCTATGAGCCGCATTGAGCCGGTCGCCGTCGAACAGCGGAAAGCGGCCCGCGTGTCAAAACCCATCAGTCAGGGCGGGAACCCCGCTTCAGACCTCACCGCTACCTGAGATACGTCGCGCGAACCCACCAGCCGGGACGGGCGGCGTGGAGCGCGCGCGCGGCGCGGGCGGCGGCGTGACGGTCGTCGAACAGCGCGAAGCAGGTCGCGCCCGAGCCCGACATGCGCGCGAGCCGCGCGCCGTCGAGCCGCCGCAACGCCTCCAGCGCATCGCCGATCGCCGGCGCAATTCGGATCGCGCTCGCCTGCAGGTCGTTGCGGCCGGCCGCCAGCGCGTCAAGCGCGCACGCTGCGTCGCAGCCAGCCTCGAGCCGCGGGGCCGGCGGCGCATCGAGCGAAGCGCCGGGGGCGAGCCCCAGCGTCGCGAACACCGCGGGCGTCGCGACCGCGACGCCCGGGTTGGCGAGCACGGCGGGCAGCGGCGGCAATCCGAGCGCCGGACCGAGCCGTTCGCCGCGGCCGGCCATCTGGCGCGCGCGTGGGCAAAGGCAAACCGGCGCGTCGGAGCTCACTGCGGCGGCGGCGGCGAACAGGCGTTCGTCGTCCGGCGCGAGGCCGTTGGCGGCGGCGAGCGCGCGCAACGCAGCGGCCGCGTCGCTCGAACCGCCGCCGAGGCCGGCGGCGACCGGCAAGGTTTTGCGCAGATGGAAGCGCCCGAGCTTGAGGCGCGGAACCCGTTCGGCGAGCGCGCGCGCCGCAAGCAAAACGAGGTTGTCGTCAGTCGGTCCGGCGGCCGCGGCGGTCAAACCGGCGATCGTCAGGCTCAGCGCTTCGGCTGGCTCAAACGCCAGCCAATCGCCGCAGCCGGCGAAGGCGACGAGGCTGTCGAGTTCGTGCCAGCCGTCGGCGCGACGGCCGAGCACGCTGAGCGTCAGATTGACCTTGGCCGGGGCGCGCCAGAGCCGCGGCGAACCCTTCGCCAAGTCTAGCCGCCGCCGTTCTGCGACGAACTCGGGTCGGCGGCGGGGGCCGGCGCCGCCGCGCTCGGCGCGTCGGGCAGCCCGTGCTCGATCTTGTCGAGGATCTTGGGCAGGTCCTCGGCGTCCGGCTTCATGTCGCGCGCGTGGTTCCACTGGAAATGCGCTTCGATGCGGCGGTTGACGCGCCAATAGGCGTCGCCGAGATGGTCGTTGACGACCGGGTCGGCCGGCTTGAGGTCGATCGCCTTTTCCAGCGCCTCGGTCGCTTCCTGGTAATGGCCGAGCTTGTAGTTCGCCCAGCCGAGGCTGTCGACGATGTAGCCGTCATTCGGCCTCAGATCGACCGCGCGGCGCAGCATCTTGAACGCCTCGTCGAGATTGACGCCCTGGTCGACCCACGAATAGCCGAGATAGTTGAGCACTTGCGGCTGATCGGGATAGAGCTCGAGCGCCTTCTTGAAGTCGACTTCCGCCTTCGGCCATTGCTTCGACCGCTCGAAGCAGATGCCGCGGAAATAGAACAGAGTCCAATTGCTACGGTTTGGCGCGCCGACCAGCGTGATCGCCTTGTCGTAGGAATCGGCGGCGTCGGCATAGGCCTTGGCCGAACGCTGCAGGCTGCCGAGCGCGCTCCACGCGTCGACGTCGTTGGGATGGGCGGCGACGATGTCGCGCATCTTCGTTGTCGCGTCGGCGTTGCGGCCGAGCGCGTCGAGCTCGAGCGCCGCCTGGATCTCGGCGCTCTCGCGCATCGGCGAGCTGGCGGGGACCAATTCGTAGGCGCGAATCGCGTCGTCGCTGCGCTTGAGGTCCTCGAACAGGTTGGCGACGGTGATCGCCGCCAGATCGTGGTCGGGCTTGAGGAACAACGCCAGGCGCAGATAGATCAGCGCCGCCAGCTCGTCGCCCTGGGTCGTGCCGGCGCCGCCGAGGCCGTAAAGCGCTTCCGCCGCGCCGTCGCGGGCGTTGCGAATCACCGGCGCCGGCGTCTTGCCGGCGGCGATGTCGGCGAGTTCGCTGACGATCAACGGATGGTTGGGGACCAGCTTGCTGAAATCGGCGAACACCGTCTTCGCCGTGTCGGTCTGGCCGTGGCGGACGAGGAAGCGCGCGTAGACGTCGACGAGGCGCAGAGTGTTCTTGTTGGCTTCGTATGCCGCCTTGAGCCGGCGCTGGGCTTCGAAGCCGTTGCCGAGCAGGTCGGCGATCAGGCCGGCGTGATAGTCGCGGAACACCGCCAGGGTCGGCTCGTGAATGTGGTCGAGCGTGTCGAGCGCATGCTTCTGATCGCCGACGCCGGCGTAGCTCCACGCGGTCAGCAGCGTCGTCGTCAGGTCGTGCGCCTTGCCGGCTTCGCCGGCGGCGAGTTGGGCGCGGGCGGCGAGGAATTGCCCGTCGGCGATCGCGCGCGCGCCGAGCGCCAGCCGCGCCAGGCTATTGAACGGATCGCGGGCGATCAACCGCTCGGCGAGCGGGAAACCGTCGGCGACGTCGCCGGCGGCAAGCGCAGCGGCGAAGGCGCGCTCGACCAGGTCGACGTTGCGCGGATCGCCGCGCAGGGCCTCGCGCGAATAGACGGCGGCGGCGGAAGTGTCGCGATCGGCGCCGGCGACCAGCGCGGCGAGATAATTCCCAGATTGACTGCGGCCGATTTCGACCGGCGTAACGTCGGGCGCTGCGGCGGTGGCGTGCGCGGCGGCGACGCCGCCAAGCGCGCCGCCGGCGGCGATCAATGCGCAGAACAGCGCCGCGCGGGCGCCAACCGGCGAGAAACGATCTGGCACGGAGCGGTGTTCCCTTGTGAAATGCGGCCGGGCGCAGCCCGCCGGCCCGACGCCGATGTGACGTTCTTACAGGAGAAAGCTTCGCCGGCAAACGTGGCCGTTTCGGGTCGCGCTTTGGCGTCGTTCACATATCCTGATAGTTCGGTCCGCCGCCGCCCTCCGGCGTCGTCCAGTCGATGTTCTGCGCCGGGTCTTTGATGTCGCAGGTTTTGCAGTGGACGCAGTTTTGCGCGTTGATGACGAAGCGCGGATCCTTGCGGTTGGCTTCGTCGCCATAGACGACTTCGTAGACGCCGGCCGGGCAATAGAGCCGCGCCGGCTCGCCGTAGCGGGGCAGGTTGTCGCGAATGGGAACCGCCGGATCGCGCAGCCGCAGATGGACCGGCTGGTCCTCCTCGTGATTGGCGTTGGAGAGGAAGACCGACGACGGCTTGTCGAACGAGACCTTGCCGTCGGGCCTGGGATAGACGATCGGCTTAACCGCCGCGAGCGGCTTCAGAGTGTCGCAATCGCGTTTGCCGTGCTTGACGGTGCCGAACAGCGACCGGCCGAACCATTCGTTGGCGATCATGTCGAGCCCGCCGCAGGGCACGCCGACGGCGAGGCCGAATTTCGACCACAGCGGCTTGACGTTGCGCACCCGATAGAGGTCCCGGCCGATGTCGGAATCGCGCCACGAGTCCTCGTACTCGCTCACCTCGTCGCCGCTGCGGCCGGCGGCGAGCGCCGCGTGGATTGTTTCCGCCGCCAGAATGCCTGACAGCATCGCGTTGTGCGAACCCTTGATGCGCGGCACGTTCATGAAGCCGGCGGCGCAGCCGACCAGCGCGCCGCCGGGAAAGACCAGTTTCGGCGCCGATTGCCAGCCGCCCTCGGTCAGCGCGCGCGCGCCATAGGAGAGCCGCTTGCCGCCTTCGAACGTGGGGCGGATCAGCGGGTGGGTCTTGAAGCGCTGAAACTCGTCGAACGGCGACAGCGTCGGGTTCTGGTAGTCGAGATGGACGACGAAGCCGACTGTCACCAGCCCGTCGCCAAAGTGGTATTCGAACGAGCCGCCCGAGGCGCCGCGACTGAGCGGCCAGCCGAGGCTGTGCTGCACCAGTCCGGACTGGAACTGCGACGGCTCGACGCGCCAGATCTCCTTGAGGCCGATCGCGTATTTCTGCGGCTCGCGGCCATCGGCGAGCTTGAAGCGGGCGATCGCCTGCTTGCTCAGCGAGCCGCGCGCGCCCTCGGCGAGCAGAACATATCTGCCGCGCAGCTCCATGCCGCGGGTGAAGCCCGCCTTCGGCTTGCCGTCACGGCCGATCCCCATATCGCCGGTCGCGACGCCGACGACTTCGCCGTTGGCGCCATAGAGGAGTTCGGCGGCGGCGAAGCCGGGATAGATCTCGACCCCGAGCGCCTCGGCGCGGCCGCCCATCCAGCGCGTCACCGCGCCGAGCGAGCCGATGAACTTGCCGTGGTTGCTCATCAGCTTCGGCATCATGAAGTTAGGCAGGCGCACGCCGCCCGATGGCCCGAGCAGCAGGAAGCGATCGGTCGCGACTTCGGTCTTCAGCGGCCGGTCGGGGTCGTCGCGCCAGTCCGGCAGCAGCCGGTCGAGGCCGATCGGATCGCAGATCATGCCCGAGAGGATGTGCGCGCCGACCTCCGAGCCCTTCTCGACCACGACCACCGACATTCCGGCGTCGAGTTCCTTGAACCGGATCGCCGCCGCCAGGCCGGCGGGCCCGGCGCCGACCACGACGACGTCGAATTCCATCGCTTCGCGCGCCGGACGTTCGTCTTCTCCCGCCATCTTTCTTGTCTTCCCGTCTTGGCGCGGGGCGGCGCGCGCCGCCCGGAAACGCGGACCTTACTTGCGCATATCGTTGGCGATTGTCGATCCCCCCTTCGTCGACCGCACCCGGCATGCTAGAAGCCGCGATCTCCCGCGCGCCCGTACGGCCATGGCCTCCTCCAATCGATCAACGCCACTCACTGCGGCCGCCGCCGCCGAGACCTTGCGCTGGTGGATCGCGGCCGGCGTCGATCTCGCGCTCGACGAGAGCCCGCACGACCGCTTCGCCGAAAGCGCGGCGCCGGCCCCACGCCGCGCGCCGGCGGCGATTCTCCCGTCCGCCGCGCCGACGGTGTCCTACGAGGCGCGGCCGGCGCTGGCGGCCGCCGTTGCGCCCGACGACGCGGCGCGCTCGGCGCGCGACCGCGCCGCCGCCGCGGCGACGCTCGGCGAATTGCGCGCCGAGCTGGATCGCTTTGACGGCTGCGGCCTCAAGGCGACCGCGACCCAGCTCGTCTTCGCCGACGGCGCGCCCGGCGCGCGGATCATGTTCGTCGGCGAAGCGCCGGGCGGCGACGAAGACCGCATCGGCCGGCCGTTCGTCGGCCGCGCCGGCCAACTGCTCGACCGCATGCTGGCGGCGATCGGGCTCGACCGCACGCAGGTCTACATCGCCAATGTCGTGCCGTGGCGGCCGCCGGGCAATCGCACGCCGACGCCGCAGGAGACGGCGGTCTGTTTGCCGTTCATCCGCCGCCAGATCGCGCTCTGCGCGCCGCGGCTGCTCGTCTGCCTCGGCGGCTCGGCGACCCAGACGCTGCTCGGCGTCAAGGAAGGCATCACCCGCGCGCGCGGCGTCTGGCGCGAATATCAGGGCGACGACGGCGCGACGATTCCGGCGCTGCCGATGTTCCACCCCGCCTATCTCCTGCGCACCCCCGCCGCCAAACGCCAAGCCTGGGCCGACCTGCGCAAGCTCAGGCAGGCGGCGGAGGCGCTGGGGGCGTAGGGGCGTGCTTGGGGACGCTCCTCGCGACGCCGACCGAGCGGATTTGACTGGATTGGATCACGCCCCAGGGACAGAAATCGGCGCCTACGCCGTTGATTTTCTGCGGCGCCGGACACGGATTTGCTTCCTGCGATCTGGTCGGCGCGATCAACCGCCCGAAAGACGATCAACCGCGGCGCCCGTTGCGATAGGACGAGAGCGATGACGCCCTGCCCCCCGTGTCGATTCGCCTCGCTCGCCCTGCCGACGCGGTTGCGCTAGCATCCCTTACAAGCCGCGAGGCGGCGCGGGTGGAGCGAGGGGGCGCGCCCGCATGCTTGAGCGCGGCAAAATATTGAACTGGGGAGGCGTCTCGTGCTGCGAGGGTTGAAATCGGGCGCCGCGCTGGCGCTGCTGGTGGCCGTCGCCAGCTGCTCGTCGTTCGACTTCGGCAACTGGGGCTCGTCGCCTGCACCTGCGCCGACGCCGGCGGCGCCGGCGGCGATGTCGTTCAAGGTCGTGCCGCCCGACCCGCTGGTCGGCAAGTGGGGCCTCGCCTCCTACCGCGACGACAAGGATCGCGCCCGCACCGAGAAGATGGCGCGCGTTCAATGCAAGAACCCCTATGTCATCGCCAAGGGTCCGACCGACGGCGTGATGATGCATGTCGCCGACGATCCCGACGAGCACGAGCTGGCGCTGAAGAAGGGCGCCGACGGCAAGACCTATCTCGGCTTCAACGCGCCGCCCGGCGACCCCGCCGATCGCGAGGTCGTCGAATTGACGCCGAAGCTGCTGGTGATGAAATTCGTCGATCCAGACGCCAACAGCCGCTACGGCACGTTTGTCTACGTGCGGTGCTGAGCTGGCCAGACAGGCGGCGTCGCCGCCGTCGGCGGCGAAAGACGGGAGCGGCTGACGATGCGACGGGACGAGGCGGCGATCGAACGAAGAGGCGGCGCGCGACGGCGCGCGCTCCGCTGCGGGCTTCTGCTGGCCATGCTCGGCGCCGCGCCGGTTCGCGGCGCTCCCCCCGACGCCGTCACGATGGACGTCGGCGACGAGCCGGGCCGCGTCTCGACCGAGGAAGTGCGGATCGAGGATGGCCCGTTCGCGCGGCAATTGGTGTTCTTTCGCAGCAACGAGACGCCGGGCACGCTGATCATCTCGACGGCGGATCGCTTCCTCTATCTGGTTCTCGGCAATAACCGCGCGTTGCGCTACGGCATTGGCGTCGGCCGCGAAGGGTTCCAATGGTCGGGGCTGGTGAAGATCTCACGCAAGGCCGAGTGGCCCGATTGGACGCCGCCGCCTGAGATGATCGCGCGCCAGCCCTATCTGCCGCGCTTCATGGCTGGCGGCCCCGGCAACCCGATGGGCGCGCGGGCGATGTATCTCGGCTCGACCGTCTATCGCATTCACGGCACCAATCAGCCGGAGACGATCGGCGAGGCGGTGTCGTCCGGCTGCTTCCGACTCGCCAACGGCGACGTCATCGATCTCTTTTCGCGCGTCGACGTCGGCGCGAAGGTCATCATCCGACAGGCGGCGCAGCTCTAGGCTCGCGCGGGCGCGCAATTCTTGGAGGGGGGTATGGCGTTCATTTCCACGCGCGCGACGGCGGGACTGGCGGCGCTCGTCGCGGCGCTGGTCGCTTTCGCCGCGCAGGCCGGCACGCTTGAAACGGTGAAGCAGCGCGGCGCGCTGGTCTGCGGCGTCAGCGAAGGGCTGGGCGGTTTCTCCGACCGCGACGCTGCGGGCGCGTGGAGCGGTTTCGACGTCGACTTCTGCCGTTCGGTCGCCGCCGCCGTGCTCGACGATCCGCAAAAAGTGCAGTTCGTGCCGCTGTCGACCGTCGAACGCTTCGACGCGCTCAAGGCCGGCAAGGTCGACGTGCTGTCGCGCAATTCGACTTGGACCTTCGAGCGCGAGGCGGGGCAGGGGATCTTGTTCGCCGGCGTCGACTATTATGATGGTCAGGCCTTCCTGGTCGTGCGCCATCCGACCATCACGTCGGCGTTGGAACTCGGCGGCGTGTCGGTCTGCGTGCAGGACGGCACGACGACGCGCGCCAATCTCGCCGACTTCTTCAAGGCGAATTCGATGACCTTTACCGAAGTCATCATTCCTGGCCCGAGCGAGGCGATCGCCAAGCTCGAGAGCGGCGGCTGCGACGCCTACACCACCGACCAGTCGGCGCTCTATATCGTCCGCCTCGGCATGAAGAAGCCGTCCGAGGCGACGATCCTGCCCGATGTGATCTCGAAGGAGCCGCTTGCCCCCGCGGTGCGCGCCGACGACGTCGCCTGGTTCAACGTCGTCAAATGGACGCTCTCCGCGCTGATCAACGCCGAGGAGCTCGGGGTCGGGAAAGCGACGCTCGAGGAAGCGCTGCAGTCGCAGAAGCCGGCGGTGCGACGGCTGCTTGGCGTCGACGGCGATTTCGGCGAAAGCCTCGGGCTGACCAAGGATTGGGCGCTGCGCGCCATTCGCGCGGTCGGCAATTACGGCGACATGTTCGAGGCTGATCTCGGCGCCCGCTCGCGCTACGCGATTCCGCGCGGCCTCAACCAGTTGTGGGAAGACGGCGGCATCCTCTACGCGCCGCCGCTGCAATAGGCGCGCCTCGGCTTCGCCGCGCCGCGACAAAGCGGGCCGCTTGGCGCAGCGTTTCCCCCGCCGCGCCCAGCCCGGTCGCCTCGACCAGCCGCTTCGGCCGCGCCCGCTCGCCGTCGCGCGGCGCGAAGCCGATGAGCGCGTCGAACTCGGCCTCGATGGTCGCGCCGACCTCGGCGAGCCGGGCGGCAAAGGCGTTTGTCTTGATCAGACCGGCAGGGCCGCCCTCACTCGGCGTAATCGGCGGGGTCGAAGGTGCGCTTGGTCGAGCAGAACTCGCAGGTGACGCCGATCATGCCGTCGTCGCCGACCATCGCGCTGCGCTCCTCGGCCGAAAAGTTCTGCAGCATCTCGTCGATGCGCTCGGCCGAGCAGCGGCAGGCGTCGGCGAGCGTCTTCGGCTCGAACACCTTGACGCCGCGTTCGTTGAACAGCCGAAACAGCAGCCGTTCGCTCGATAAAGCCGGGTCGATCAGCTCGTGGTCCTCGGTCGTCGCCGCGCGCGACTTGGCCTCGACCCATTCGTCGTCCTCGGGCGTATCGTCGAGCTGCGTTCCCGGCGGCGCGTCGCCGGGATCGAGATCGGCGCGGCGCAAGCGCTCGGGCGAGTCGGGCAGGAACTGCGTCAGCAGGCCGCCGGCGCGCCACTCGACGCCGCCTGGCGTCACGCTCTGGCCGACGGCGAGCCGCACCAGCGTCGGAATCTGCTCGGAGCGGTCGAAATAGGAATGGGCGGCCTCTTGCAGGTCCTGCCCTTCCAGCGCGACGACGCCCTGGTAGCGCGACAGGTCGCCGCCTGGATCGACGGTGAAGGCGAGATAGCCGTCGCCGAGCAGCGCGCCGGCGCCCACCGAAGCGGGCAGCGTCGCCAGCGCGGCCGCGTCGAAGCGCGCCAGCGCGCGCAGGTTCGAGGGCGCGTCGAAGTCGACCAGCAGCATGCCGACCGGCCCCGAGGTCTTGGTCTGCAACTGGAAGCGGCCCTCGAGCTTGAGCGACGAGCCGAGCAGCACCGCCAGCGTCGCCGCCTCGGCGAGCAGGCGGCTGACCGGCTCGGGATAGTCGTGGCGCTTGATGATGGCGTCGATCGCCGGGCCGAGCCGCACCACCCGGCCGCGGGTGCTCAAGGCCTCGACCGCATAAGGCAGGACGACGTCGTCGGCGCCGACGTCGGAGACTTCGCGGGCCGCTTCGCTCATGCCTCGAGCGCTCCCAGACACCAGGCGAGGACGCCCTTTTGCGCGTGCAACCGGTTCTCCGCCTCGTCGAACACCACCGACTGCGGTCCGTCGATCACTTCGTCGGTCACTTCCTCGCCGCGGTGGGCCGGCAGGCAATGCATGAAAATCGCGTCGGGCGCGGCGCGGCCCATCAATTCGCGATTGACCTGGTAAGGCGCAAGCAGATTGTGCCGGCGGCGACTTTCCTTCTCGTCGCCCATCGACACCCAGCAGTCGGAGATCACCGCCGTCGCGCCGGCGACCGCGGCGAACGGATCTTCGCGCAGGATGACGTCGGCGCCGCCGGCCTTCGCCGAAGCGATGCGCTCCGGCGGCGGCTGCAGCTCCTTCGGGCAGGCGATGTCGAGCTGGAAGCCAAACCTCTGGGCCGCGTCGATCCACGACGACAGCACGTTGTTGTAGTCGCCGCTCCAGGCGACCTTGCGGCCCTCGATCGGGCCGCGATGCTCCTCGAAGGTCATCAGGTCGGCCATCACCTGGCAGGGATGCGACCGCTTGGTCAGGCCGTTGATCACTGGGATGGAGGCGTAGCGCGCCAGCTCGTCGAGATCGGCGTGGCTCAAAATGCGGATCATGATCGCGTCGACGTAGCGCGACAGGACGCGCGCGGTGTCGGGGATCGACTCGCCGCGGCCGAGCTGCATTTCGGCGCCGGTCAGCATGATCGTCTCGCCGCCGAGCTCGCGCATCGCCAGATCGAACGAAACGCGAGTGCGGGTCGACGGCCGGTCGAAGACCAGCGCCAGCGTCTTGCCGGCGAGCGGACGGAAGGAGGGTTTCTCGCCCTTGGTCCGCTTGCTCTTCATCGCTTTGGCCGCCTCGAGGATGGCCCGCAGTTCGTCGCCCGAATAATCGAGCAGGTCGAGGAAATGGCGCCGCCGCGCGCCGAGCGCTGCAGTCGGGATCATGCGTAGGCGCCTTTCTTGACGGGCGCCGCGGAGGCTTCGAGGTCGGCGCACACTTCATCGAGCCGCCGCACGCCCTCGGCGAACTCCTCCTCGCTGATGATAAGCGGCGGCAGAATGCGCACAACGTTGTCGCCGGCGGGGATGGTCAGCAGCCGGCGGCGACGCGCCGCGGCGGCGAAGTCCTGCGGCGGCAGCTTCAGCTTCAGGCCGATCAACAGCCCCTCGCCGCGGACCTCGGCGATCACGCCGGGATGGCGGTCCTTGAGCTCGGCGAGCCGCTGGCGCGCGAACGAGCCGAGCCGCGCGACGCGTTCGATGAAACCGTCCGCCAGAATCTCGTCGAGCACCGCGTTGCCCACCGCCATCGCCAGCGGATTGCCGCCGAAGGTCGTGCCGTGCACGCCGACGGTCAGGCCGCGCGCCGCGTCGGCGGTCGCCAGGCACGCGCCCATCGGAAAGCCGCCGCCGATGCCTTTGGCGATCGACATGATGTCGGGGACCGCGCCGGAATGCTCGTAGGCGAAGAATTTGCCAGTGCGGCCGACGCCGGTCTGGACTTCGTCGTAGATCAGCAGCAGGCCGCGCGCGTCGCACAGCGCTCTCAAGCCGCGCAGGAACGCCGCCGGGATCGTCCTGACGCCGCCCTCGCCCTGAATCGGCTCGATCAGGATCGCGCCGGTTCCCGGGCCGATCGCCGCTTCGACCGCGGCGACGTCGGTGACCGGGATCTGGTCGAAGCCGTCGACCTTGGGGCCGAAGCCTTCGATGTACTTCGCCTGGCCGCCGGCGGCGATCGTCGCCAGCGTGCGGCCGTGGAAGGCGCCTTCGAAGGTGAGGATGCGGTATTTCTCCGGATGGCCGTCGATCGCATGGCGCCGACGCGCCATCTTGAACGCCGCCTCGTTGGCCTCGGCCCCGGAATTGGTGAAGAAGACGAGATCGGCGAAGGTCGCGTCGGCGAGCCGCCGCGCCAGCCGCTCGCCGTCGGGGATCTGGAACAGGTTGGAGGTGTGCCAGAGCTTGCCCGCCTGCTCGGTCAAGGCCGCAACGAGGCGCGGATGCGCGTGGCCAAGCGCATTGACGGCGATGCCGGCGCCGAAGTCGAGATATCGCTCGCCCGTCGTCGCCGTCAGCCAGCAGCCTTCGCCGCGCTCAAAGGCGACGTCGGCTCTCGCGTAGACCGGAACGATGGCGGAAGACATCTCTGTAGGTCCTCTCTTGTCTGCGTCTCTTCGTCAGGAATGCCGCGCCGCTCGTAGGCGGCGGCAAAAATGAAAACGCCGCCCCGTAGGGACGGCCTCTGACGCGCCAATCATAGAAGAAGCGCGCCACTCAGGTCAATTCGCTGCGTCGGAGCGTCGCGTCCGCAAAAACTTGTGCGCGGAGCTAATCGGTTGATCCGACTCACGATCCGCGCCTGCGCGCCTCGCTGCGCGCTCAGAACTGGGGAAAAACGTGGGATAGCGAGCGCTCCGACTCTTGCGCGAGATTCAACGCATAGTGTAATTTTGCTTTCAGACGCCACGACATGTCGTGGCCCGACCTTCACGAGAGCGTTTCGGCGCGTGGGGCTTGCCAGCGTGGCTGGACAGGCGGCGACGGGGGATTCGGCCAGATCAATTTTCGGCGGCGGAACCGGCTGAGAGCCGGTTGCACGGGCTGCCCATAAGCGAGGCCAACGATGTCTTGGACGGATGAAAGAGTGGAGCTGCTGCGGCAATTGTGGCTCGACGGCAAGAGCGCGAGCCAGATTTCGGCCCAGCTTGGCCACGGCGTGACCCGCAACGCCGTCATCGGCAAGGTCCACCGCCTCGGCCTCGCCGGTCGCGCCAAAGCGCCGAGTTCCGCGGCTTCGCCGCCGCGCGCCGCCTCAGCGCCGCGCATGTCGCCGCGTCCCGCCTCAAGCGGCGTCCGCACCGCGGTGCGCGGCGCAACCGCGCTGGCGCTCGCAACCGAGCCGGCGCTCGACACCCGGCCGGTGTTCCAGGAGGACGACGTCGTCGTCCCGATGTCGCTCAGGGTGACGATCATCGATCTCAAAGAGGCGATGTGCCGTTGGCCGCTTGGCGATCCGACTTCGGCCGACTTCCGCTATTGCGGTTCGCCGGCGGCGAACGGGCCTTATTGCGCTCATCACGGCAAGCTCGCCTACCAGCCGGTCCAGGATCGGCGCCGCGAACGCGAGCGCGAACGGCGCACCCTGCTGCTGCGCTAGAGCCGCCTCCCCCCTCTCCTGATTGCGGGGCGAGGGGGCGCCGCGGCGGCTTCAGGCCTTGCCGTAGGTCTCGTCGAACGAATAGCCCGTGCCGCGCACGGTGCGGATCGGGTCGCGCTCGCGCCCGCGCGACAGCGCCTTGCGCAGCCGGCCGACGTGGACGTCGACGGTGCGCTCGTCGATCTCGACCGACTGGCCCCATACGCCATCGAGCAACTGGGCGCGCGAGAAGACCCGTCCGGGCCGTTCGAGCAGATACTCCAGCAGCCGGAACTCGGTCGGGCCGAGGTGGATGTCGCGCGCGCCGCGGCGCACGCGGCGGGTTTCGCGATCGAGGTCGAGATCGCCGGCGCTGAGCTTTTCGGCGATCCGCTCCGGCCGGCTGCGCCTGAGCAGCGCCCGCACGCGCGCCATCAGTTCGGGCAGCGAGAACGGCTTGACGACGTAATCGTCGGCGCCGACCGAAAGCCCGCGCACCCGCTCGACCTCCTCGCCACGCGCGGTGAGCATGATGACCGGCAGGGTCTTGGTCGCCTCGCGGGCGCGCAGCCGGCGGCAGATCTCGAGGCCTGACACGCCCGGCAGCATCCAGTCGAGGATGACGAGGTCGGGCGGCGCCTCGACCAGGCGCAGTTCGGCCTCGTCGCCGCGTTCGACCGCCTCGGCGACGTAGCCCTCGGCTTCGAGGTTGTAGGTGAGCAGCAACGCGAGATCGGACTCGTCCTCGACGACGAGGATGCGCGGGGCGGCGGCCACGGCGCGGGAGGGCTCTCGACGGGCTTCGTTCATGGGCTCAGGGTTCCGGTCGGGTGGGTATCGTAATCGTGCGGACCCTTGGGACGCTCTCCGGGCAGCGCCTCGCCGGTGACGAGGTAGAACACCGTCTCGGCGATGTTGGTGGCGTGGTCGCCGATCCGCTCGACGTTCTTCGAGCAGAACAGCAGGTGGGCGCAGAACGAGATGTTGCGCGGGTCCTCCATCATGTGGGTCAGGAGGTCGCGAAACACCGAATCCTCGAGCGCGTCGATCTCGGCGTCGCGCTCCCACACTACCCGCGCGAGTTCGGTGTCGCGCTGGGCGTAGGCGTCGAGCACGTCCTTCATCAGTTCGGTGGCGACGTCGTTCATGTGGCGCAGGCCGACGATCGCGCGCGGCACCCGCGCTTCGATGCCGATCTTCAGCGACCGTTTGGCGATGTTCTTGGCCAGGTCGCCGACCCGCTCGAGGTCGCCCGCGACGCGGATGGCGCCGACGATTTCGCGCAGATCGACCGCCATCGGTTGGCGCCGGGCGATGGTGAGGATCGCCTGTTCCTCGATCTCGCGCTGCAGCGCGTCGAGGCGCGCGTCGGTGGCGACGACCTGATTGGCCAGCGCCACGTCGGCCTGGCTCAATGCATCCATAGCGTCGATCACCATCTTCTCGGCGATGCCGCCCATTTCGGCGATCCGCCGCTCGAGGGCGTCGAGATCCTTGTCGTACGATCTGACGATGTGATCGACCACGGCGCCTTCTCCTTCAACCGAACCGGCCGGTAATGTAATCCTGGGTGCGTCTGTCGTGCGGCGACGTGAAGACTTGGCTTGTTTCGCCGTATTCGATCATTTGGCCGAGGTACATGAACGCAGTGAACTGCGACACGCGCGCCGCCTGTTGCATGTTGTGGGTCACGATCGCAATCGTGTAGTCCTCCGACAATTCGTCGATCAGCTCCTCGACCTTTGCGGTCGAGATCGGATCGAGCGCCGAGCAGGGCTCGTCGAACAGGATTACCTCAGGGCTTATGGCGACGGTGCGGGCGATGCACAGGCGCTGCTGCTGGCCGCCCGACAGGCTGAGGCCGCTCGCGGTCAGCTTGTCCTTCACCTCGCCCCAAAGCGCCGAGCGCTTCAGGGAGGTTTCGACCCGGGCGTCCAACTCCGACTTCGGAACTCTCTCATAGAGCCGGATGCCGAAGGCGATGTTGTCGTAGATCGACATCGGAAACGGCGTCGGCTTCTGAAACACCATACCGACCCGAGCGCGCAGCAAGTTGAGGTCGAGGTCGGGCGAGAGGATGTTCTCGCCGTCGAGCAGAACCTCGCCCTCCGCGCGCTGACCCGGGTAGAGGTCGTACATGCGGTTGAGCACGCGCAGCAGCGTCGACTTGCCGCAGCCCGACGGACCGATGAAGGCCGTCACCTTGCCGACGCGCAGCGAGAGCGTGACGTCCTTGAGCGCCTTCGACTCGCCATAGAAGAAGTCCAAGCCGCGAATGACAACCTTATTCCTCGTCCCTTCGGCGGCGGGGGTCGGGCTCGCGGTCTGCAGTTCGGCGTCATTCATGCGCGTTGCTCTTCTTTGGGAAGACCGGTTTCATTTGCCCCCCTCGGCGCGCGAGGCGGACAGGACGCGGGCGAGTATGCTGAGGGTCAGCACCGCAAGGGTGACGATCAGCGCGCCCGTCCAGGCGAGCTTTTGTTGTTCGGCGTAAGGACTGCGGGCGAATTCGTAGATGATCAGCGGCAAGCTCGACATCGGTCCGCGCGGATCGGCGGTGAACAGCGAATTGCCCAGCGCGGTGAAGATCAAGGGCGCCGTCTCGCCGGTCATGCGGGCGATCGCGAGCAGAATGCCGGTCAGGATGCCGCTGCGCACCGCCCTATAGGCGACTTGGCGGATGACGAGCGAGCGCGGCATTCCGAGCGCCGAGGCCGCCTCGCGCAGGGTGTTGGGCACGAGATTGAGCATGTCCTCGGTGGTGCGGACGATGATCGGGGTCGCGATGACCGCCAGCGCGATGCCGCCCGCGTATCCAGAGAAATGCCCGAAGGGCACGACACAAAACTGGTAGATGAACAAGCCGACGACGATCGACGGGGCGCTGAGCAGAATGTCGTTGATGAAGCGAACGACGTAGGCGACGCGCGCGTAGCGACCGTATTCAGCGAGATAGGTGCCCGCCAGAATGCCCAGCGGCGCGGCGATCACGAGCCCGATCGCCGTCTGGATCAGGCTGCCGACGATGGAGTTCAAAAGGCCGCCGACGACCCCGGGCGGCGCGGTCATCTTGGTGAAGACGTCGAGCGACAGGCCGCTGAAGCCGTTCCAGAAGAGGGAGCCTAGGATGAGAACGAGCCAGCTTAATCCAAAAGCCGTCGCGGCGTAGGCGAGCCCCGTCCATACGAAGTTGCGGCGCTTTCGCCCAGGATAGAGATTGGTCATCAGCGTCCCGCCTTCACTTCGAGGGCCGAGAGCATCCAGCGCGCCAGCGCCAAGACGATGAATGTGATGATGAAGAGAATGAAGCCGAGCGCGAGCAGCGAGGAGGTGAACAATCCGGGATCGGCGTCGGCGAACTGGTTGGCGATCATCGCCGAAATCGTCGTGCCCTGCGCCAGAATGGAGGTCGAAATCTTGGTCGCGTTGCCGATGACGAAGGTCACCGCCATCGTCTCGCCGAGCGCGCGACCGAGCGCCAACATGACGCCGCCGACGACACCGACCCGCGTATAGGGGATGACGATGTTGCCGACGACTTCGAACGTCGTCGCGCCGACGCCGTAGGCCGCCTCCTTGAGGACGACCGGGACCGTGTCGAACACGTCGCGCGAGATCGCGGTGACGAACGGCAGGATCATCACCGCCAGCACCAGCCCGGCGGTGAGCACGCCGTAGCCGAGCGGCGGCCCCGCGAACAGGTACCCGACGCCGGGGATCCTGCCGAAGGTGTCGATGATGAAGGGCTGAATGTAAGCCTGCATCACCGGCTTGAGGTAATAAACGCCCCAGATGCCATAGATGATGGAGGGGATTCCCGCGAGCAGCTCGATGGCGATGCCGATGGGACGTCGCAGAATCGGCGGGCAGAGCTCGGTCAGGAACACGGCAATGCCGAGCCCGACGGGAACGCCGATCAGCATGGCGATGATCGAGGTGACGAGGGTGCCGTAAATCGCCGCGGCCGCGCCGAAACGCTCCTTGGGCGGGCTCCAGGCGTCGCTGACGAAGAAATCCAGACCGAAGTGCTGAAACGCCGGCCAAGCGCCGATGAACAGTGACACCGCCACGCCAAGCAGCAAGGCGAGCACCAGCAGCGCCGAGGCGATGGTCATGATGCGGAAGCTGCTGTCGGCGAATTTCAGCCGTCCCAACGCGCGCGAGCGGTCCATGGGCTGGACGTGGGAGTTGTCAGTCGCCTCTAACGCCGATGCCGTCATTGCTCGACCCGCTGACTCAAAAGCATAGATCGCTTCGTTGCTCCGCCGATCGGTGGAAGCGAGTCGGCGGCCAGGCCGCCGACTCCGAGCGCAATCGCCTTACTTCTGCGCGATGTCCGCCGCCCAGGCCTTCTTGACCTGCGCGATCACGGCGTCGGGCATCGGGATGTAGTCGAGCGCCTTGGCCTGGTCGGCGCCCTTGTCGTAGCAATAGGCGAAGAACTTCAGCGCCTCGTTCGACTGCGTGACGTCGACCGGCTTCTTGTACATCAGGATGAAGGTCGCCGCGGTCATCGGCCAGGAATCCGCGCCCGGCTGGTTCGACAGGATGAGGTAGAAGCCGGGGGCTTTAGCCCAGTCGGCGTTGGCGGCGGCGGCCTGGAACGCTTCGATCGTCGGCGCGACGGTCTTGCCGTCCTTGTTGACCATGTCGGCGTAGGTCAGCTTGTTCTGCTTGGCGTAGGCGTATTCGACATAGCCGATCGCGCCCTTGGTGCCGGCGACGTTGTTGGCGACGCCGTCGTTGCCCTTGGCGCCGATGCCCACCGGCCATTCGACCGAGGTCGATTCGCCAATCTTGGACTGCCAGTCGGGCGAAACCTTGGAGAGATAGTCGGTGAAGTTGAACGTCGTGCCCGAGCCGTCGGCGCGGTGAATGACAGCGATCGCCAGGTCGGGAAGGTTGACCTTCGCATTGAGAACCTTGATCGCCGGATCGTTCCACTTGGTGATCGTCCCAAGATAGATCTTGGCGAGTGTCGGGCCGTCGATGACGAGATCGCCGGACTTGACGCCGTCGAGGTTGACGACCGGCACGATGCCGCCCATCACCATCGGCCATTGCTCGAGACCCGCAGCGTCGAGATCCTCGGGCTTCAGCGGCGCGTCGGTGGCGCCGAAGGTGACGGTCTTGGCTTTGATCTGCTTGATGCCGGCGCCGGAGCCGATCGACTGGTAGTTCAGGCCGTTGCCGGTCGCTGTCTTATAGGCGTCCGCCCATTTGGCGTAGATCGGGAAGGGGAACGTCGCCCCGGCGCCGGAGATATCGCCGGCCGAAGCGTAGCTCACGCTCGCCGCGACGATCGCCGCGCTCAACAAGGATCGAATTAACATTGACGCCTCTCGTTCTGGATTCATCGGCCTCGCGGACGGCCGCCGCCTAACGGCGCCATCCCGAGGCGCGCAGGTATAGGCTTCGCTGAACGTGCTTATATGACGCGAGCACGACAGTCGCATGACAGCGCAAGCGATTGATTTCAACTAACGATCGTTATCCGTTGTGGAGCGGAACGATCGCTGTGAAGGTTGAACCGCGGTCGAGGCCGCTGGCGATCGTCAGTCGGCCGCGGTGGCGCGTGAGGATGTGCTTGACGATCGCCAGCCCGAGTCCGGTGCCGTTCTTGGCCCGGCTCTGAGTGAGGTCGACGCGGTAAAAGCGCTCGGTGAGCCGGGGCAGATGCTCGGGGGCGATGCCGCGGCCGAAGTCGCGCACCACCAGCGAGCCCTCGCTCGCCGTCCGCCGCACCGCGATCTCGACCCGGTCTTCGCCCGAGCCGTCCTGGCGCGCGCCGTACTTGATCGCGTTCTCGATCAGGTTCTCGGCGACGCGCAGCAGCTCGTCGCGGTCGCCGATGACGGTGACCGGGCGGTCGGCGTCGAGCTTGATCTCGACGCCCATTTCGCGGGCGAGCGGCGCCAGCGTGTCGGCGACGTGGCGCGCGAGCTGGGCGAGGTCGACCGCCGCTTCCGGCCGCACGTGCTGCTTCTGTTCGATTCGCGACAGCGACAGCAGGTCGTCGATCAGCCGCGCCATGCGGCGCCCCTGCTCGCGCATGATGACGAGGAACTTGTCACGCGCCTTGGCGTCGCCGTGCGCCGAGCCCTGCAGCGTCTCGATGAAACCGAGCATCGAGGCGAGCGGTGTGCGCAATTCGTGGCTGGCGTTGGCGATGAAGTCGACTCGCATGCGCTCGAGCCGCCGCTGTTCGGTAAGGTCGCGCAAAGTCAGCAGCGCCGCCGCCACGGCGCCGGGAGTCGCCTCGAGCGGCGCGACGCAGACCTCGAATAGGCGCTCGATCGGCACCCGCTCGCTCCACGGCGCCGTCTCCGCTTCGCCGGTCGCCAGCACACGGCGCATCGCGTCGATGACGTTCGGGCTGCGCAGCGCCAGGATCAGCGGCTCGCCGAGCTTCAAGCCCGGCAGAAGGGTGAACGCCGGCTTGTTGGCGACGATCGTGCGGCCCTCGGCGTCGACGACCACCGCCGGCTCGGGCATCGCCCCGACCAGCCGCTCGGCGAGGGACGAGTGGAGCTGCTCGGCGAACGCCGCAACCTTATCGTCGTCGGACATGCTCGCCCCTCGATCGGCCAGCGGCGGACCGCGCCCGTCGGCCTAGTCCTCGTCGTCGAGGCTCGAAGCCGCCAGCGCGTCGCGCAACGAACGCCAGCGCCGCCCTGCTTCATAGGCGCCCAGCAGCGCCATCGCAAGGATGAACGGCGCCGCGTAGTAGATGGCGCGGAACAGCAACAGCGAAGCGAGCAGCGGCTCGCTCGACCCGCCGACCCCGTCGATCATCGTCGCCTCGAACACGCCGAGCCCGCCCGGCGCGTGGCTGGCGATGCCGAGCATGGCGGCGAAGGAATAGAGCGCGCTGAAGGTCAGGAAGCCGAGCCCATGACCCTTGGGCAGCAGCACGTAGAGCGCGCCGGCGGCGCTGCAGACGTCGATGACGCCGAGCGTCATCTGGCCGAGCGTCAGCAGCGGGCCGGGCGGAACGAAGTTGAGCACGAGCGGCCGGCGCGTGCGGCGGACGCGGCCGACCCAGACGAGGTAGGCGGCGAGCGCGGCGAGGATCGCGACGCCGATCGCCTGGTTCGCCAGCGCGTGAAAGTGGTTGATCCCGCCGATCGCCGTCGCGTCGAACAGGAAGCCGACGCCGAGGATGAAGCCCATGCCGAGCCAGAAGGTGATGCCGGCGACGACGGTGAGGCTCGCGACCTTGCCCGCCGAAAGCCCGGCGGGACCGTAGATCCAGTAACGCACCGCGCCGCCGGTCACCAACGGGAAGCCGAGGGTGAAGGAGACGGCGTAGCTGGTGAAGGAGGCGAGCGCGGTCAGGCGATACGGCACATGGACGCGCAGGTGGCGCAGCGCCAGCGCGTCGTAGCCGGTCAACGCGAGGTAGCTCAGCGCCGAGAGCCCGAACGCCATCGCGATCTGATCGCCGCCGGTGGCGGCGAAGGCGGCCTGGAACTGGCCGAGGTTGATGCGGATGAGGACGCGGAAGAAGATGATCGCCGAGAAGAGGATGATCGTCAGGCTGAGGGCGAAGCCGACCCGGTGCAGCAGCGGCTGGCGCGCGGCGATCGCACGCTCCCAGCGAGTCACGCGGCCGGCCCCTGGCGCCCGCCCCGCGTCGTCTTGACGCTGTTCGCCTGGCGCGCGCTTGTCGGTCTGCTGGGCCATGTCCCGGACGTTCCCCTCGCTCGCGACGGCCTATAAGCCCGCCGAGGGGCGCCGGGCAAGTTCGCCCCGGGCCTGGATAATCGGCCAGTTTGAATTTCGCCCGGCGATCGGGAGCGGCTGTTCCGTTAGAAAGCGCCGTTCGCCGACGGCCTCGCGCCATAGCGGAGTCCGTCGACGAGCAGGGCGACCATCCTCTGGGCGTGGGCGGGCCGCTCGTCGTGGGCCTGCATGCAAAGCCTCGCAACCGCTCCCAGCAGTTCGTCCGCCTCGACATCGGCGCGCATCTCGCCCGCCGCGGCTGCGGCTTCGAGCAAGGTTCGAAGGGCTGGCCGAAGTCGCTTTTCGAAGTAGGCCGGCAAGGCGTCGTACGCCGGGTCTCCCGAGTGCAGGGCAGTCGCAAGGCCGCGTTTGGCGGCGATGAAGGCGGCGAGGCGTTGCATCCACCGCGCCAGCGCCTCGCCCGGCCCATGTTCGGCCGCCAGGACCGGCGCCGCGACGGCGCAGGCGTCGATTTCGCGACGGAAGACGGCCGCGATGAGGTCGGCGCGCTGCGGAAAGTGGCGGTAACCGGCGCCGGCGCAGACGCCGGCCTTTTCGGCGATCTCTCGCACCGGAGCGTCCACCTCAGAGCTCGCGAACACCGCCTTGGCCGCCAGGAGCAACGTGTCGATGTTGCGCTGCGCGTCGGCGCGCACGCGCCGATCCGCGCCGCCGTGAGGCGCCAAGCCATTGCTTTGTTCGTCCGCTTTGCCGCGCCCCACATCCCACTTGCTAATCGGAACATTGTTCCATATAAAACGGACGACCGTTCCGCTTGCTCTTTATAACGCGGCGAGGCGGCGTTGGCCACTCAGCGACGCACAATTGGAGATGACCATGCTGGACAAACCCGTCGCGCTCGTCACCGGCGCCAACCAGGGGATCGGCCTTCAGATCGCCAAGGATCTCGCGACCCATGGCTTCGCCGTGCTGGTCGGTTCGCGCAACTTCGAGCGCGGCGAGGCCGCGGCCAAGGAGGTTGGGCCGGACGCCCACGCGCTCCTGCTCGACGTGACCGATCAGGCTTCGATCGCCGCCGCGGCGGAGCGCGTTCGCAACGAATTTGGCCGCCTCGACGTGCTCGTCAACAACGCGGCCATCTCGAACACGAGAAAGCGGCCCGGCCAGTCTGTCGAGGAATACGCAAGGACGACTCGCCCGAGCAACGTGTCTCTCGATGAAATGCGCGCGGTGTGGGACACCAACGTGTTTGGCGTCCTCGCCGTTACTCAGGCGATGCTGCCGCTCCTGCGCGAAACGCCGAGCGCCCGCATCGTCAACGTGTCGAGCGGCGTTGGCTCGCTGACGACGAACTCGGACCCGGCGTTCCCCTGGCGCTCGATCTTCGGCCCCGTCTACCCTGCGTCCAAGACGGCTCTCAACGCCTTGACGGTCGCCATGGCGATCGAACTGGCGCCGGAGGGGATCAAGGTCAACGCCGTCTCCCCGGGTTTCACCAAGACGAACCTCAACAACTATGCGGGCACGGAGACTGTCGAGCAAGGCGCCCGCGAAGCGGTGCGCGTCGCACGGCTCGGCCGGGACGGTCCGACAGGGACGTTCACGCGCTGGGAAAACGAAACGATCCCTTGGTGATCGGGAAAGTCGACAACACACCGGTCAGCGCGCCCGCTGCGGTCGCTCGCTAAACCCCGTGACGCTGTCGGCTCCGGGACGCGCCGCGGATCTACAGACGCCCCGGCGCCGACAGCAAACGCCCAAACAAAAGGATTACAGCCATGCGGTACCGCACGCTCGGCAGAACCGGCATCAAGGTCAGTCCCTATTGCCTGGGCGCCATGATGTTCGGCGCGATCGCCAACCCCGATCATGAAGACGCGACCCGGATCATCCATAAGGCTCTCGACGCCGGAATCAACTTCATCGACACGGCCGATTTCTACAGCCGGGGCGAGTCGGAGGAGATTGTCGGCAAGGCGCTCAAAGGCCGCCGCGGCAACGTCGTGCTCGCCACCAAGGCGCATTTGCCGATGGGCGACGACCCCAATCAGCAGGGCAACTCGCGGCGCTGGCTGACCCGAGCGGTGGAGGATTCCCTGCGCCGCCTGCAAACCGATCACATCGACCTCCACCAGATCCACCGGCCGTCGCCGGACACCGACATCGAGGAGACCCTCTCCGCCCTCACCGACCTGATGCGCGCTGGCAAGGTGCGCGCGATCGGCTCGTCGACGTTCCCCGCCTCGGAGATCGTCGAAGCGCAGTGGGTCGCCGAGCGGCGCGGGTTGGCGCGCTTCCGCGCCGAGCAGCCGCCCTATTCGATCCTCAACCGCGGCGTCGAACGCGAGGCGCTGCCCGCCTGCCAGCGCTACGGCATGGGCGTGATGGTGTGGAGCCCCTTGGCGATGGGCGCGCTCACCGGCCGCTATCGCAAAGGCCAGCCGCTGCCCGACAGCCTGCGCGCGAAACATTTCGCCAAGCAGATGAGCGACGAACGCCGGCTGGAGGCGATCGAACGCCTCATTCCCGTGGCCGAGGAAGCCGGGCTGTCGCTGACCCACATGGCGATGGCCTTCGTGATGGCGCACCCCGGCGTGACGTCGGCGATTATCGGCCCGCGTACGATGGAACAGTTCGACAATCTGCTCGCCGGCGCCGAAGTCGTTCTGGATGACGCCGTCCTAGACCAGATCGACGCGATCGTTCCGCCCGGAACCGACGTCGGGCCGCTGGAAGCGGCCTACAACACGCCGGCGGTCACGCAGGCGACCCTGCGCCGCCGCCCAACCGCCGAGCGCGCCGCCGCGTAAGCAGAGTGGCGGGCGCGGAAGCTCTGACGCGCGGCGCCTGTCCAACGGCTTCGTTTCTGCGCGATCAGCGCATGGACGAGAATTGCGGAACGTCAGCCATTGGCCGAAAGCGGATGGGCAGGTTTCGGCGATCAAGATGTTCAAGCGGACATCCATTCCGACAAGGGCTGCGCAGCTCTCGTCCAGATCTATCAGCGCTTGCGCCGAGTTTGACAGGCGCCTGAATCTGCATTGGGCGGATCCAGGCTGTCATTCGGCCACGGGTCCGAGCGAGCGCCTCTGGTGTACGGGGCTCGCGGAGGGAGCGCCGCCTGCGATCTGTGCCTGGTCGCAAGGCAGAATGGGCCGGAACCGCAGTTGACTCCGCCGACCTGTGGCCCGGTCGAGAAGGCGGGCCGCCCGCTTCGGCTTGCCTGGTTGTCCAGGCCGTAACCGCTGCGGGCGGGAGCCGCCGCTCGACGTGCCGGGTCAACTGTTCCAGGGTACGGGAAGCGACGACGGCCGCTACAGAATCGATGGGAACGGCACGTTCTGTTCGTCGGTGAACGCGTCCTCGAAGCCTCGCCGGTAGTGGTACTGGATCTTGTCGGCGTCGTCGGGATAGGTGAACTTTCCGCCGACGTCCCAGATGAACGGCTTGAACTTGTACTGCAGGACGTTCTTCTTGTAGTTCCACAGCAGGAGAATCTCGAGCGGGTCGGCCTTGAAGTTGGTCCACACGTCGTGGTGGAAGGGGATGACCACCTTGGTCCCGAGGGCCTCCGCCATGCGCAGGATGTCGACGGACGTCATCTTGTCCTGGTTGCCGATCGGGTTCTCGCCGTAGGAGCCCATTGCGACGTCGATCTTATGCTCCTTCCCATGCTTGGCGTAGCGGATGGAGTAGTGCGAGTCGCCGCTATGGTACAAATTGCCGCCCGGCGTCTTGAACAGATAGTTCACGGCCTTGTCGTCCATGGTGGGCACCTTGCCCTGGAGCGACTCGTTCGATGTGACCAGCACGGTGCGGTCGAACGACTCGAGCACCACGATCTCCACATCCTTGATGGCGACCGTGTCGCCTGGGCGGACCACCTTGATCCGGCTGGCAGGAACGCCCCACTTCGTCCACAGGTTCGCGCACCCTTGCGGGCCGATGAAGGGGACGTCTGGCGCGCAGTTCTTCAGGACCGCGGCCGCGAAGTAGGGGTCGATGTGGTCCTGGTGGATGTGGGTCGCCAGCACGGCGTCGACCTGCGTCACGGCGAACGGATCGAACACGATGGGAGCGGCGCGCAGGTTCGGCTGCGTCGCCCGTCCCCCCGTCATGTTGCGCATCTGATGGAACGGCGCCATCTCCTTGGTCTTCTGGCTCCGCTTGCCGTTGCCGAACCACAGGTCGGTGGCGATGTTGGCGCCGCCCTGGGTCTTGAGCCAGATGCCCGTGCAACCGATCCACCACATGCTGAACGTTCCGGGCGCGACCTGCGTCGCGTCGATTTCCTCGTTGAGCCACGTGCCCCACTCAGGGAACGCTCCGAGAATCCACTTCTCGCGCGTGATGTCGTCGATCATGCTCATAGTCGGGCCTTTGTTCTCATGATTCGGGATTGGCGCGTCGCCTATCGGGTCCGCCGGATCCGGTAGGCCGTTCGAGCGAAGACAAATTTCCTACACCTTGTTTTCGCTCGAGGGTCTCTGCGCGCGTCGCGAAGCGATCGAGCGCAAAGCGTCTCAGATCGAGTCGAGCGACATGCCTTTGGTTTCCTTGGCGAACAGGTACACGATGCCGCCGAGGACAAGCAGCGCCGCAAACACGGTGAAGGCGAGCGGGATGGAGTCGAGCGTCACCTTTGTCCCGAAGAGAGCGCCGAGAAGCGCGGGGCCGAAGACCTTCGCGGTGGCGCCGATGCCGTAGCCGAGGCCAAGACCCGTCGAGCGAGCCTCGTTCGGGAACTGCTCGGCCCCGAAGGCGTTGAGGACGCCGAACGCGCCGTCGCCGAACGACATGGCGATAAAGATACCGACGAAGAAGACCCAGCCGGCGGTGGAAACGTCCCAGTTAGCGGCCGTTGTGATCATCGCCGACGCTGCCGCAATCAACAGTCCGAGAGCGCCGACGAGACCGAACCCGAACATCGTCCAGCGGCGCCCGATGCGGTCGGCAAGCCATGCCGAGGAGAGCCGACCGAGCAGGTCGCCCAGCGACACCAGCATGAACAGGGCGCCAATCATCCCGGGGGTGAACTTGTATCCGGAGCCGAGGATGGACTGGCCCCAGCCCTGGATGACGGCCGAGCCGAGGATGAAGCAGAACGAGCCGACGGTGATGACGATCAGCGATCTGAGGTACTTGCTGAAGACGATCGAGTAGGACGCGGACTGGACGGACTTGATCTCGGGCAGGGCGCCGAGTTGCCCAACCGGGAATTCCAAGGCCCAGGCGAGCGCGTTGCGAGCCTCCGCGGTGCGACCCCGCGACTGCAGGAACCGGGGCGACTCGGGCACCTTGCGCAGCCAGAGCAGCAGGAAGATCGGGAGGGCGCCCAGGGCGATAAGCAGGCGCCAGTTCGAGCCGACGATCATCTGCGCGACCGACCCGAGGAACAGGCCGAGGGGGATGAACACCGAGGCCAGGCCGGAAAGCAAGCCGCGCTGTTTGGCGGGGACGAACTCCTGCACGTAGGGGATCGAGGTGATGTTCAGGCCGCCGACGCCGATGCCCACGAAGACGCGGAGAATGGCGAGCACGATCCAGCCGTCGTTCGGCGTGAACACCGAGGCGAGGGTGAACAGGGTGAAGAGGAGGACGCACCAGGAGAAGGCGGCCTTGCGGCCGATGCGGTCGGCGAGACGGCCCCAGGCGATGGCGCCGATCACCGTGCCGAGCCCGGACATGGCGATGATCCAGCCGGCCTCGAAGCCTTTCAGATGCCACGCGGGATCTTTGAGCAGGCTGCTGACGGCGAAGCCGATGAGGAACATGTCGAAGAACTCCGACACGTTGCCCATGATGACGAGCGAGATGAGGTTCTTCTGGTTCTTGGTGAGGGGCCGGGAATCGATCTGCTCTAGGGCAGTCATACCGGCGGCTGTGGCGGCTGCGGTTACCATGTGCATGACCTCGCTCGAGGACTTGGAGTGATTAACGAAGGATGTCGGTGCTGGCGGCGATTTGGAGTTCGCTTGGCGTGACGTGAGTCAGGTCGCCGTGGTGGGTGAGGGCGAGCTTCGAGGTGCGTAGACCGAAGTTGACGCCCTCCATGACGTTGGCGCCGAGGTATCCATGGAGGGCGCCGCCGACAAAGGCGTCGCCCGCGCCCGGACGGTCGGTGACGCGGACTGGCTCGATCGTGAAGTTTCGCTGGCCTTCGACGCCGGAGTAGTGGCAGCCCGCGGTGCCGTCGGTGGAAACCACGTGGTCGAGGCGGTACCGCTCGCGCAGCCCGGCGTTGACGGCCGGACCGTCCCCTTGCAGACCGAAGACCTTGATGCCGTCCAGGCGCGAGCAGAACAGGATGGAGACATGTTCGAGCAGCGGCTCGAGGACGGAGCGGGCTTTCTCCGGCGTCCAGAGCAGCGACCTGTAGTTGACGTCGAGCGCGACCTTGACGCCGCGCCGGGCGGCCTCGCCGACCGCGTAGGCGACTGTGCGCCCCGTACTCTCGGTGAGCGCCGCCGTGATGCCGGTCACAAACAAGACCTGCGTATCGAGCAGCGCATTCCAGTCGAACGTCTCGGGCGTGATCTCCCGGAACTTGGTGTAGAGCCGGTCGTACAACACCTTCGCCGGCAGGGGCGGATCGCCGGGCTCCATAAAATAGAGCGCCATCCGCCCCTCACAACGGACGCAGTGCGAAAGATCGACGCCGACGCCGCGGTACTCCTCGATGAACCGCTGCGCCAGATCGCCATGCGGGATGACCGAGGCGAACGCCGTCCGCCGCCCAAGCTGGGACAACAGGCCGGCCACGTTGGCCTCTGAGCCGGCGGGGGTCAGCCGCAGCCCGCGGCAGGTGGCCAGACGGTCGCCCATGGGGACCGTAAGGCGGATCTGCGCTTCTCCAAATGTCGTCAGATCATAGGTGGTCATGCGTGCTGCCTCCGTGTGACCGAGGCGATGTTGCATTACCCGGCGCGTAGTCGCCCCCGTTGGGCGCGCCAGACTTTCACGGGAACGCCGTCATGACGGCCACACCTGGGCGATGGCCTGCTGCAACTCGGCGGCTGCCGCCAGCGGGTCCTTCGCGGCGACGATCGATCGCCCGGCGATGACGATGCCGACCGGATGGTTCGCGAAGGTCGCCAGATCAACCGGCGTGACTCCGCCCGTGATGGTGACGGTGAACCCCATGGCGGCCAGTTCGTCGACCCGGGCTAGGTCGTCTGGCCCCCATGAGAGATCACCCGCAGCCTCGCGGTCGCGGGACCGCTTGACGATGACGTGCTGTGCGCCGGCTTCCCGCCACTGGCGCGCCTTTGCCGCATCGTACCATTCGTCGGACAGCTCGATCTGGACCTCGCCGTGGTGGGCGGCGGCTACGGCGCAGACTTGTTTGACGGTGGTCATCGAGGCGCCGGCCACCACCGAGACGAGCGACGCCCCGGCTTCGAAGGCCATCTGCGAAAGCAACTTTCCGGCCTCGGCGATCCGGATGTCTGCAAGGATCTCCTTGTCCGGAAACAGCGCGCGAATTTCGCGCACGGCGCGCAGACCCTCGGCGAGGACGAGGACGGTGCCGCACTCGATGATGTCGATTTGGGGCGCCGCACGTTGCAGCGGAGCGAGCGCGCCGGGCAGGTCGGTCTTGTCGAGCGCAATCTGTAGCCGAGGCCGCGTCATGACCGCGCCCCGTCGCCGACCAGCTCGACAGCGCGGTTCCGCGAGGACCGATGAAGGGACGCCATGTTTCCTCCTTTTCGGCTGGAACCCGCGAGGCGGATTCGCTCTTTGTCGCGGAGCATACGACCAAAAAACGACCAAAAACAACTCACAATTGGTCGACTGCGGCAATTTGTCCTGCTTGAAATGATCAAATAGAACGTATTGATCGATTCATTCGATCGGTATATGTAAGCCCTAGTGAAAGGTTCGCGCTCAGTTGGCAAATGGCGGCGACGGATGCGAGCGCGACCTTGCGAGGAGGGCGGGAATGGGCATGTCCGGGCGCATGACGTCGGCGCGGCGTCGCCGGCTGTTGGACCAGTTGGAACTCAAGGAATTCGCCCGCGTCGCCGAACTCGCGACGACCTTCCGGGTCTCCGAGATCACCATCCGGCGCGATCTCGATGAGTTGGCCGAACAGGGGCTGATCGAGCGCTTCCATGGCGGGGGTCGCCTGATTGCCCGCCGCCAAGCCGTCTCTCCGAGCGGCGCCGGAATGACGCATGAACTGGAGAAGCGGGCGATCGCAGCCGCCGCGGCTCGTTTCGTGCGACCGGGCGATACCGTGATGGTCAGCGGAGGCACAACGACTCTGGCTTTGTTCCGCGAAATCGCCGGAATGGAGATTCAGGTCATTACCAACAACACGCTTCTCACCGGCGCAGTCGACGGGAAGACGGCCGCGAGCCTGTTCTTGCTGGGCGGCGAGTACAACAGAAATACACGAGCGCTAAACGGCGACATGACCAATCTGGCGCTTAACCAGATCCACGGGTCGATTTGCTTTCTTGGCACCAATGCCATCAGCCAACACACTGGCTTAACTTCGACAATCCATGCCGCAGCCGCAGTCAACCAACTGATGGCAAGTCAATGCAAAGGCAACGTCGTCGTCGTGGCGGACTCCTCGAAGATCGGCAAGACGGCGCCCTTCGTTAGCCTGAAGCTTTCGGAGGTGCGCGTGCTGGTTACCGACGACGGCGCCGACCCTGCCGAGATCGCCGCTTACCGCGCCAACGGCATCGAGACGATCATCGTGTCAACGGTCACCGAATCGGGGCCCCGAATTGGCGCCGAATAGGTGGACCCATTCACGGAGCGTGGCGCAACCAGCGCGAGGCGCGCGGTGGTCGTTGGAGCACGCGGTCAAGAGTTCGCTTAAGGAGAGAGACGCCAGGGCCCCGCGACAGCCGAGCAGCCCGTCGCCTCGACGTCCGCTTCGGAGGCGCGGCGACCATCCGCTGAATGGCTGAGTTGGCGAAGGTTTTCGGATGCCGCGAGGCGTACGAAAACCGCCCAAGCACGAACCCGCGGGCGTGCGGCGCGGATCTATGGGGATTTCGGTTTTAGCCGAGCGCGATGATGGCGGCGTGGGGTCGGCGATGGCGCCGACAGGGACGCGGCGAGTGAGACTTTGCTCCAGGCGACCGCTGGATTGAGAGTCGGCCGCCTGCGAGGTTCAGGTCTTTTGCCTTGGTCCTGGCGAAGGGCGTGCAGTTGGCGGTCGCCGGAACTGAGGGCGTTGCGGCGCGAGGTGAGCGTGGGCCGCGCCGGGTCACGACGGCGTCCGGGTAGCTGTGGGAGCGTGGGGCGGCGCGCGCGGCTGCATCCAGCGCTCGAACGTCTCGATGATGCGCATGCGCCCGCCGCAGCAGGGACAAGGTGGGCGCCAAT
>JBEKVR010000026.1:0-51021 GCA_049513815.1 Roseiarcus sp.
GCCCGCGCAAACGCAGCCCCAAGCCGCGAGCGGCGGAGGCGGACGAGGCGAATGATTAGGGATTTATGCAAGTGTCACCGCAATACACCGCAATACACGCAATACGTAATCAAGTGTCACCGCAATCCTGCCGCCGCCGCATCGCGCCTACGCGCGCGTTTTGGCGCCTAACGCCTTGATCCTGCTCGCTCGCGTAACGGACTTGTCGCCCTACCTTCGCCGCCGCCCCGACAGCATCGCCTCGCTCCGCGGGATGGCCGCTGCGAGCGGCGTGGCCGCGCCGTCGGCGTCGTGCAGCGGCAGGCCGGGCAGGACGCCGAGCGGGGCCTTCGAGCCCTCGACCCGAGAAATCAGCAGCCGGATCGCCGGATCGTCGGCGCGCTGGATCATGACGAAGCGCCCGCCTGGCGCGCCGGGCTTGTCATCTTCGCGCCCGCGGGGATGACAGCTCGAGGTTCGGTTGCGACGCCGGCGTCGAAAGCGCTCACGCGCCCCGCCCGATCCCCACGTATTTGAAGCCCATCGCCCGCATCGCGCTCTGCGGATAGATGTTGCGCAAGTCGACGACCACCGGCTCGCGCAGCGCCGCCTTGACGCGGGCGAGATCGAGGGCGCGGAACGCGTCCCATTCGGTGACGACCACCAGGGCGTCGGCCCCCTCCAGACAGGCGTAAGGGCCGCTGGCGAACTCGACCCCGGGCAGCAGCTTGGCGGCCTGCTTCGCCCCTTCCGGATCGAAGGCGACGATCGTCGCCCCCGCCTGTTGCAGCAGCGGCACGATCACCAGGCTCGGCGCGTCGCGCATGTCGTCGGTGTTCGGCTTGTAGGTCAGGCCGAGCACGGCGATGCGCTTGCCCTTCACCGAACCGCCGCAGGCGCGCACGATCTTGCCCGCCATCGCCACCTTGCGCTTGTCGTTGACGTCGACCAGCGTCTCCACCAGCCGCATCGGCGAGCGCGCGTCGATCGCCAGCTTGGTCAGCGCCAGCGTGTCTTTCGGGAAGCACGAGCCGCCAAAGCCAGGACCGGGGTTGAGAAAGCGGCGGCCGATGCGCTTGTCGAGGCCGACGCCGTGGGCGACGTCCATCACGTCGCCGCCGACCTTCTCGCACAGGTCGGCCATCTCGTTGATGAATGTGACCTTCATCGCCAGAAAGACGTTGGCGGCGTATTTGACCAGCTCGGCGGTGCGACGCGTCGTGTAGACGATCGGGCTGCCGTTGCGCTCGAGGGGCCGGTAGATCTCGCGCATGACGCGCCGCGCCGCGTCGTCCTCGACGCCGATCACCACCCGGTCGGGCTGCTTGAAATCGTCGATCGCCGCGCCTTCACGCAGGAATTCCGGATTGCAGGCGACGGCGAACGATTCCGCTGGCGCGCATTCGGCGAGGATGCGGCCAATTTCGTCGCAGGCGCCGATCGGCGAGGTCGACTTGTTGACGACGACGAGGAAGCCTTCGATCGCTTCGCCGATTTCGCGCGCCGCCTGATAGACGTAGCGCATGTCGGCGCCGCCGTCGCCTGGCATCGTCGGCGTGCCGACGCAGATGAAGACCGCCTGCGCGCCGCGTATCCCTTCGCGAATGTCGCCGGTGAACGACAGCCGGCCGGCGCGTTGGTTGGCGGCGACAAGCTCGCTCAAGCCCGGCTCGTAGATCGTCGATTGGCCGGCCTTGAGCGCTGCGACCTTGCCTTCGTCCTTGTCGACGCAGACGACGTCGTGGCCGAAGTCGGCGAAGCAGGCTCCCGAGACCAAGCCGACATAGCCGGCGCCAATCATCGCGATGCGCATCGATCCCGGCCCCCGCAGGTTGCTGGCGGTTTCTAGTCGTCCGTCGCCGACCCGGCAAGGCGGCGCGGCAGTCGCGAGCGCAGGAATTGCACGAAGCGTAACGCTTCCTCTTGGTCGTGAAAGATGCGCATGGGCGCGATCGCCGGCGCGCCCTGGCGCGGCCACAGATAGACGAGGCCGCCGGCGTCCTCGGCGTCGAGACAACCGGCGAACGGCCAGCGCATCGCCGCAGCCAGGCCGTCGAGCCGGAGCCCGTCGGCTTCGACCGTCAGCGTCAGCGGTCCGGCGGCGCGCAGACGCTCGATCTCGGCCTCGGCGAGGCGGCGGCTGACGAAGAAGCGCCGCCGCGTCACGAGGCGCTGGACGAGAAAGGCGGCGGCGCAGATCAGCAGCGCCGCCTCGGCCGGGCGGCGGCCGAGGAGCCCGGACAGCGCCAGAATGGCGACGAAAAGGATCGCCAGAACGAAGGCGGCGAGCGGCGCGAAATGGGCGGCGGTCAGCCCGCCGGCGAGCGCGCGCCTGAGACCCGCGCGCGCTGCCGCGATTCGCGCTTCATCGGCGGTGAGGGAGAAGGCGTAGGGGCCGAAGCCGCTGATCTCCGCCGTGCTCATGCTTCGTCCGGCGCCGCCGCGGCGATCGCCAAAGCGTGCAGTCCGCTGGCGAATTCGGCCGCGAGCAGCGCGTTGACCATGCGGTGGCGTTCGACCCGGCTCTTGCCGACGAAGGCCGGACTGACGATATTGACGCGGTAGTGGGTTTCGCCGCCGGGGCGGGCGCCGGCATGGCCGGTATGGCGGTCTGATTCGTCAGCGATATCCAGTCGGATCGGGCGCAACGCCTCTGTCAGAGCGGCGGCGATGCGGTCTTTTCTGGTCATTGTCGCATTCCTTGCGCGCCCGACTTGCCTGGCGGCGCGCGACTTGTCAAAGACACGATCGTCGACTCGACTCTTGCCGCTCGGGCGAGTCGGCGCCTAAGGTTCACCGATGGATCTCAATTCACGCATTTTCGACCGCATTCGGATCAAGCCGCGCCGCGCCAGCGAGACGCCAGCGCCGACAACGACGACGCGCTGCGACTTTCCCGGCTGCGTCAACGAGGGCGTGTTCCGTGCGCCCAAGGGGCGCGAGCGCGAAGGCGAGTACTTCTGCTTCTGCATGGAACACGTCCGCGAATACAACGCGACCTACGATTATTTCCGCGGCATGGACGACGAATCGCTGGCCAAGTTCCGTCAAGCGGAGGTGATCGGCCACCGCCCGACGTGGAAGATGGGGCCGCGCGGCGGCGCCGGCGGGCGCCATATCGACGAGACGATCTACGCCGAGGCGCGCAATATGCGCCGGCGCGGCGCGCGACGCGCCGACGGACAGGCCCCTCCCCCGCGCTACAACGCGCTGGCGCTGAAGGCGTTGTTCGTCCTCGACCTCGACGCCAACTCCACCGAGGCCGGGATCAAGGCGCGCTACAAGGAACTGGTCAAACGCCATCACCCCGACGCCAATGGCGGCGACCGCTCCTCGGAAGACAAATTGCGCGAAATCATTCAGGCCTATAACTACCTCAGGGCCAACAAGCTGGTTTGACCGCCCGCCGCGGCTCCGCGGGCGATTTTCAAGTTAATTTCATGGGCCGATCGGCGTTTCGCCCGCCCGCGGGCGCGCCTATAGTATGCTGGTCTCCCCGCCGCCCGCCGCGCCGGGGCATGGAGGACCGATGAAACCCGCGCCTGTTCCGCCTTCGACCGTGACGCCCGCCGCCCCCGGCGCCCCGGACACGCTCTATTCCGTGCGCGAGGCGTTCCGCATCGATTCGGACATGAAGGCGCCGGGCTATTCCGCCCCCGACGAGCATGTGCCGGACATCGATCCCGATTATTTGTTCGACCGCGACACCACGCTCGCGGTCCTCGCCGGCTTCGCCTTCAACCGCCGCGTGATGATCACCGGCTATCACGGCACCGGCAAGTCGACCCACATCGAGCAGGTCGCCGCCCGGCTCAACTGGCCGCTGGTGCGCATCAATCTCGACAGCCACGTCTCGCGCATCGACCTCGTCGGCAAGGACGCGATCGTGCTCAAGGACGGCAAGCAGATCACTGAGTTTCGCGACGGCATGCTGCCCTGGGCGCTGCAAAACAACATCGCGATCTGCTTCGACGAATACGACGCCGGCCGCCCCGACGTGATGTTCGTCATCCAGCGCGTGCTCGAGGTTTCGGGACGGCTGACGCTGCTCGACCAGCGCCGGGTCATCCGGCCGCATCCGGGCTTCCGCCTGTTCGCCACCGCCAATACGATCGGCCTGGGCGACACTTCGGGCCTCTACCACGGCACGCAGCAGATCAACCAGGGCCAGATGGACCGCTGGTCGATCGTCGCCACGCTCAACTACCTGCCGCACGACAAGGAAGTCGACATCGTGCTGGCCAAGGCGCCGCACTATCGCGGCGGCAAGGAAGGCCGCGACATCGTCAATAAGATGGTGCGCGTCGCCGACCTCACCCGCAACGCCTTCATCAACGGCGACCTGTCGACGGTGATGAGCCCGCGCACGGTGATCACCTGGGCCGAGAACGCCGAGATCTTCAAGGACATCGGCTTTGCCTTCCGCCTCACCTTCCTCAACAAGTGCGACGAACTCGAGCGCACGCTGGTCGCCGAATTCTACCAGCGCTGCTTCGGCCAGGAACTGCCGGAGAGCGCGCTGAACGTCGCGCTCACCTGAAGCCCGGACGCTGACCCGGCGCTTGAGCGGCGGTCAGGCCGCGGCGTCTCGGCGGCCGACCGGTGGGGTTGCGGCGGGCGCGACTGCGCCAGGCGCTCGGTCGACCTTGCCGAAGGTGGGCCGCGCGGGCGAAGCGGCGTAGCGCGCCGCGAGCGCGGCTGCGATCGCCTTGTCGACGGCCGCTTCTTCCGCCGAACCCGGCGTCAAGGAATCGCTCGGCAGGTCGCGTGAAGGATCGAACGTCGGCCCGCGTTCCGACCGGTGCGCGAGCGCCGTGGCCGCGAACGGCGCCAGTAGCGCCGCTTTGAGTAACAGCGGCAGCCCGAAGCGTAGCGCCAGCGGGGCGATCAAGATCGCCGCCGTCGGTACGACGAGCTCGCGCGGCTGATCGGCGGTTCCGAGGTTGACGGCGATCCCGCCGCGCATGAGCGGCGACACGAATTCCGGCCGCTCCCACCAGAAGACGCCAAGCGCCAGCAGCGGGAGAAGGTAGCGAACAGCTGCAATGGGGCGCACGATGAGGAGTCCAAACACGAGAAACGGGCGGCGCGATCGTGGGGCCATCGTGTTAAGGGAGGCTGAAATCGACCCGAGGGGGCCGTGCGGGAAGGCTAACGTTTCCGCCAGCGACGGCGGGCGGGCTTCGCTGCGATCGCTCAAGCAATCGCTATCTCGATCGCCTCGACTCGGCGATAAGGTGCCATGACCGCCCTATCTTCGACCGCCGCCCGCCGCGCCAACGCGGCCGCTATCTTCGCCGTCGCCGTCACCGTGCTCTCCTGGGCCTCGGCCTTTCCCATGATTCGCGTCGGCATGCGCGAGCTCGGTCCGCTCGAGCTGGCGGCGGCGCGGTTCGCGGTCGCCAGCGTCCTGGCGCTCGCCTGGCTGGCGATCCGTCGGCCGCCGCTGCCGACGCGCGGCGACGCCGTGCGCTTCGTGATCTGCGGCGTGATCGGCATTTCCGCTTACAACGGCCTGCTTAACCAGGGCGAGCGCACGGTGAGCGCCGGCGCGGCGGCGTTCATCGTCAACATCGCGCCAATCCTGACCGCCATTCTCGCCACTGTCTTCTTGGGCGAGCGGTTTTCGGCCTGGGGCTGGAGCGGCGCGCTGATCAGTTTCGCCGGCGTCGGCCTCATCGCGCTCGGCCAGCCCGGCGGGATGGCGTTCGGCGGTGGGGCGAGTCTCGTCGCCGGGGCGGCGCTGTGTACGGCGAGCTATTTCGTCTTGCAGCGGCCGCTCGTCCGCCGCTACGGCGCACTCGCCTGCACGGCCTACACGCTGCTGGCCGGGGCGCTGTTCCTGCTGCCGTTCCTGCCTGGCGCGCTGCCGCGGCTGGTCGCGCCCGACGGCGCCCGCCTGGCGGCGACGGTGGTGGCGCTCGGCGTCTTTCCCGCGGCGATCGGCTACGCCGCCTGGACCTATGCGCTGGGTCGGTTCGGCGCGGCGCGCGCCGCCAATTTCCTTTATCTCGTGCCGCCGGTCGCGGCGCTGGGGGGCTACGCCGCCCTCGGCGAGAGCCTCAGCGCTTTGACGCTGGTCGGCGGCGCGATCGCCATTCTCGGCGTCGTGATTGTGAATTCGCTCGGACGCCCGACCGGCAACGACCGCCTTGCCGGCAAAGTCGGGCGGAGCCTATAGAGAACGCTCGCCCAACCCGCGTCCGACGCCCGAACCCAGGCCCTCATGTCGACCGTCGACGTCAAACCGACCAACCGCAAACCAACCGGCAAGGCCGAATCGCCCGCCGAACCGTTTAAGCGCGCGCTTGCTTCTTGCACCCGCGCGATGGCGCGCCGGCCGGACCTCGAGGTCGCCTTCGCCGCCGACAAGCCGGCCCTGGTCAGCGGACCGGACGGCGCGCGCGCGCGGCTGCCGGAACCGCCGCGCAAGCCCAATGCGCGCGAGGCGGCGATCCTGCGCGGCGTCGGCGATTCGATGGCGCTGCGCCTCGCCTGTCACAGCGACGCCGTCCACCGCCGCCACGCGCCGCACAATCCGGCCGCCCGCGCGCTGTTCGACGCCGCCGAGCAGGCGCGGGTCGAGGCGATCGGCGCGCGGCGAATGGAAGGCGTGGCCGCCAATCTGACCGCGATGCTCGACGACCGCTATCATCGCGCCCCTTATTCCGAAGCGCGCGAGCGCGACGAGGCACCGCTCGAGGACGCGGTGGCGATGCTGGTGCGCGAACGCCTGACCGGCCTGAAGCCGCCGAGCGGGGCGGCGCGGATGGTCGAGCTGTGGCGCCCGGTCATCGAAGGCAAGGCCGCCGCCGAGCTCGACGGGCTCGGCGCGTCGATCCACGACCAGCGCGCCTTCGCCCGCTCGCTGCACCGCCTGCTGCAGTCGCTCGACTTGCCGAGCGACTCCGAGGCCGACGAAGACGAAGACGCGGAATCGTCCGAAGAAGATACGCCGCCCGAGCGCGCCGAAGACGCCGACGGCGAAGGCGAGCGCGAGGAATCGGCCGACGCGATGGAGAAGGAGGCGTCGGAAGACACCACCGACGAACTCGAAGAAGGCGCGACCGAAGCCGACGAAGCGCCCTCGGCCGATTTCCCCGACGAAGCTTCTGCCGGCGAATCGGACGAAGCGGCGGAGAACCGCCCGCCGCAGCCGACCGGCGATCGGCGGGGGCCGGACTACAAGGCTTACACCACGAAGTTCGACGAGGTCGTCAACGCCGAGGACCTGTGCGAGCCGGAGGAGTTGCAGCGGCTGCGCGACTATCTCGACAAGCAGTTGCAGAACCTCAGCAGCGTCGTCGGCCGGCTCGCCAACCGGCTGCAACGGCGGCTGATGGCGCAGCAGAACCGGTCGTGGGAATTCGACCTCGAGGAAGGCATCCTCGACACCGCCCGCCTGTCGCGCGTCGTCATCGACTCGCAGCAGCCGCTGTCGTTCAAGCGCGAGAAGGACATGGACTTCCGCGACACAGTGGTGACGATGCTGATCGACAATTCCGGCTCGATGCGCGGCCGGCCGATCACCGTCGCGGCGACCTGCGCCGACATCCTCGCCCGCACGCTCGAACGCTGCGGCGTCAAGGTCGAGATCCTCGGTTTCACCACGCGCGCCTGGAAGGGCGGGCAGGCGCGCGAAGCGTGGCTGCAAGCGGGCAAGCCGGCCAACCCCGGCCGGCTCAACGACCTGCGACACCTAGTCTACAAGGCCGCCGACGCGCCGTGGCGGCGCGCGCGCAAGAACCTCGGCCTGATGATGCGCGAGGGCCTGCTGAAGGAGAACATCGACGGCGAGGCGCTCGACTGGGCCTACAAGCGTCTGCTCGGCCGCACCGAACAGCGGCGCATCCTGATGATGATCTCGGACGGCGCGCCGGTCGACGATTCGACCCTGTCGGTCAACTCCGGCAACTACCTCGAGCGCCATCTGCGCTATGTGATCGAGGAGATCGAGACGCGCTCGCCGATCGAGCTGATCGCCATCGGCATCGGCCACGACGTCACCCGCTACTATCGCCGCGCGGTGACGATCGTCGACGCCGAGGAGCTCGGCGGGGCGATGACCGAGAAGCTCGCCGAGCTGTTCGACGAGAAAGCGGCGCCGCCGAAGTCGGTGCGAACCCAGCGCAAGCCGCGGGCGGCGTGAGCGGCGTCACGCCACGGCTTGACGTCGATAATCGTTATTCCATATAACTATCTCCGCGCTCCATGGCGCGGGGAGGATGGGCGTGGCCAAATCCAAGGCGGAAGCGAAAGCGCGCGCCGCCGAATCGCTGGTGGTCGAACGGCGGGGCGCCGTGCTGACGATCGGCCTCGACCGTCCGCATAAGCGCAACGCGATCGACGACGCGACGATCGACGCGCTCGAGCGCATTTTCTCCGACCTTCCCGACGGCGTGCGCGCCGTGGTGCTGCACGGCGTCGGCCCCAATTTCTCCGCCGGTCTCGATCTCAACGGCGTTGGCGACCGCGACGTGGCGGCGGCGGTGCGCCATTCGCGCGCCTGGCAACGCTGCTTCGAGAAGATCGAGTTCGGCCCGGCGCCGGTCGTCGCCGTGCTCAAGGGCGCGGTGATCGGCGGCGGGCTCGAACTCGCCGCCGCCGCTCATATCCGCGTCTCGGAGCCTTCCGCCTATTACGCGCTGCCAGAAGGCCAGCGCGGCATTTTCGTCGGCGGCGGCGGCTCGGTGCGGCTGCCGCGGCTGATCGGCGTCGCGCGCATGGCCGACATGATGCTGACCGGCCGCGTCTATCGGGCGGAAGAAGGCGCGCAGGTCGGCTTCGCTCAATATCTGGTTGGCGAAGGCGAAGGCTTGGCCAAGGCGCTCGCGCTCGCCGAGGCGATGGCCGGCAACGCGCCGCTCAGCAATTTTGCCGTGATCCAGGCGCTGCCGCGCATCGCCGACAGCGATCCGCGCGTCGGCTACCTGATGGAATCGCTGATGGCCGCCGCGGCCCAGAGCGACGGCGAAGCGAAGGCGCGCGTGCGCGCCTTTCTCGACAAACGCGCCGCCAAGACGCGGCCGGAGCGGCCTCATCGCGGCCGGACCAAGCCCGAAGGCGCCGACGCATGAGCGAGGTTTGCAGCGCGAGGGCTTGCGCGCTGGCGTCGCTTTCGCCTGTATCGGCGGCGGGCGGGGCATCGCAATGATCGCCGAGAATCCGGCGGCAGCGAACTGATAGTGGGGAAGCGCGATGAAATTGGCGGGCGCGGCGGCGATCGTCACCGGCGGGCTCGCCGGCGACGTCGCCGATTCCGCCTCGGCCGAATCCGCCCTGGCCATGGCGACGGCGGCGCACGGGCCGGCGCGCATCCTCGTCAATTGCGCCGGCATCGGCGTCGCCATGCGCGTCGTCGGCCGCGACGGGCCGCAGCCGCTTGCCGATTTCGAGACGGTGATCCGCGTCAACCTGATCGGCACGTTCAACATGATCCGGCTGTTCGCCGCGGCGGCGAGCCGGCTCGAGCCGCTCGAGGACGGCGAGCGCGGAATCGTCGTCAACACCGCTTCAGTCGCCGCCTACGAAGGCCAAGTCGGCCAGGCCGCCTATTCGGCCTCGAAGGGCGGCGTCGTCGCGATGACGCTGCCGATCGCGCGCGAGCTCGCGCAGTTCGGCGTGCGGGTCAACGCCATTGCGCCCGGCCTGTTTCTGACGCCGATGCTGCTCGGCCTGCCGCAGGACGCGCAGGATTCGCTCGGCCGCGCGGTCCCGTATCCGGCGCGGCTCGGCGACCCGGCCGAATACGCCGCGCTCGCCGCCTTCATCGTCGAGAACCCCTATCTCAACGGCGAAACGATCCGCATCGACGGCGCGCTGCGCCTGGCGCCGCGCTAGAGGGACGCCGATGCTCGTCAACCGTCACGCCGTGCGGATCGAATGGGCCGATTGCGACCCGGCCGGCATCGTCTATTACCCGCGCTATTTCGCCATGTTCGACACCGCGACGCATCATCTGTTCGAGGCGGCGGGGTGGAAGAAGCGCGACCTGCTCAGCGAATTCGACATCGTCGGCTATCCGATGGTCGACACCCGCGCGCGGTTCATCATCCCGTCGGGGTTCGGCGACGACATCGTCATCGAGACCCACGTCGCCGCGATCCGCAATTCGAGTTTCGACGTCGAACACAAAGTGTACAAGCCCGCCGCCGAGGGCGAGCAACTCGCGATCGAAGCGTGGGAGACGCGGGTGTGGGTCGGCCGCCATCCACACGACCCCGCCCGGCTCAAGTCGCGGCCGATTCCGCCGGTGGTGGCGGCGCGGCTGCTAGGTTCAAACGAGGCCAAGCATGGCCGCTAGGAAAACGAAGGCGCAATCACGGGCGGAAGCGCGCGCCGGCGAAGCCGCGCCGCTCGACCTCTCGGCGCTGACGGCGATCGTCGGCTATCCGTTGCGACGCGCTCAGCTCGCGGTGTTCGAGGATTTCAACCACCGCTTCGCCGCGCTCAAACTGTCGCCGGCGCAATATTCGGCATTGGTGATCATTGGCGCCAATCCTGGCCGCAAGCAGTCGGAGATCGCCGGCGCGCTCGGCATTCAGCGGCCGAATTTCGTTGCGATGATGGACGAGCTCGAGCGCCGCGGCCTCGCCGAGCGGCTGCGCACGCCTACCGACCGCCGCTCGCGTGCTTTGGCGCTGACCGCGGCCGGCGCAGCGTTGGTCACGCGCGCGCGCCGCGTGCAGCTCGAGCAGGAAAAGGAAGTCGAACGGCTCATCGGCCGCGAGGGCCGTGAACAGCTTGTCGCCGCGTTGGCGCGGCTCAGCGAGCTCACGACATAAAGACGGCGCGGATCGCCTCAACGCCGTTCTACCGGGACTTTGCCGACGATCCGCCGCTCGGCAAGGGTTCAATCCACATTGACGAGCGCAAGCGGCGCCCGATGGATCCGCCGGCGACCAAGACGCTTGCCGAATCGAAGGGCGACTGAGATTATTTCAAGCTCGTCGCGACGATCAAACCGGAGGACGCGTGGCGGCCTCTCGACAAAGGCGGATGCCCGTTCGTCAAGGCGTGATCCCAGGCGCCGGCGGCGGCGCGCGCGGCCATGCGTAACTGGCTGCGTTCGCCGACGGTGCTGAAGCTGTTCGTCGGCCAGCACATCCTCAACGGTCTGAGCGTCGCCTTCGGCGTGATGGCGGTGGCGGCGGGCGCGGCGGCTGTGTTCGGCTTCGCCGCCGGCCAGCCGGCGACGCTCGGCGCCATCTCGGCCAGCATCAGCGATTTCCCAGCGCCGTGGCGGGTCAAGGCGCGCACGCTGCTGACCGGCTTTGGCCTCGCGGTCGCCTCGACGGCGTTGACTCTGCTCGCCAGCCCGTCGCCGACGGCGCTGGTGATCGTCATCGGCCTCGTCGCCTTCGCCGCCGGCATGGTCACCGGCTACGGCCGCTGGGCGCTGGCGCTGAGCGCGCAACTGCTGGTGCCGATGGTGTTCGTGCTCGGCCTGCCGCCGACTGGGCCGGAACGCGTGTTGCAGGAAGAGCTGCTGCTGATCGGCGGCGGCGCCGCCTATATCGTCCTGGCGATCGTCGCGACGCGGCTGGTCAGCGGCAATGACCGGCGCATGATGGCGAGCGAGTCGATCCGCGAGCACGCCGCCTATTTGCGCGCCATCGCCCGTTTCACCGACCCTTCCGTCGACCTGAGCGAAGTCTACGGCGCGGCGATTCGCCAACAGGCCGCGCTCGCCGACCAGTTGCAGGCGGCGCGCGCGCTGCTGCTCGAGCGGCCGCGCGCGACGCCGGAGCGGGTGCGGCTCGCCGCGACGATCGGCGTGCTGCTCGATTCCTTCGACGCGGTGGTGGCGGCGCAATGCGACCTGCCCGCCTTGCGCGATTGGCCGGCGGCGCGGACGCTGACGGCGCGCATTGGCGTCGCGCTGCGCGCCGCCGCGCTCGACCTGCAACACTTGAGCCTCGAGCTCCTGACCAGCGCCAAGCCGCGGCTGCCGCCCGGCCACACAGTGGCGACCGACGCAATGCGGCGCGAGGCGGCGCGGCTCGCGGCCGGCGACGAGCTCGATCCGGAGCAGCGCGCCGCCGCCGAGGCGACGGTCGCGCGCCTGCTCGACGCGCGCCGCCATATCGAGCGGCTCGAACATGCCATCACCGACGACGACGCGGCGGCGGCGGCGATCGGCGAAGTCGACCTCTCGGCTTTCGCGCCGCGCCGCAACTACGATCCGCGCCAGCTCGCCCAGCAGCTTCGGCCCGGCTCGCCGGTGCTGCGCTTCGCCGTGCGGCTGACCGCGGCGATGGTCGCCGGGGCCCTGGTCGCGCAGACCTTTGGCGGCGGCGCCGGCCACGGCAACTGGGTGCTGCTGACGATCGCCGTCATCATGCGCGCGAGCTACGGCTGGACGCGCCAGCGGCGCGACGACCGCATCGCCGGCACTTTGATTGGCTGCGTCGTCGCTTCGCTAGGCGTGGCCTATCTGCCGGTCGGCGCGCTGGTGCTGGTCCAAGGCCTGGCGCTGGCGCTGACCCATGGCTTCATCCGCTCCAACTACCGCCTCGCTTCGGTCGGCGCCTCGGTGATGGCGCTCGTCTCGCTGCATCTCGTCAACCCGGCGGAGGCGGCGCCGGCGATCGCGCGACTCGCCGACACGCTGGTCGGCGCGGCGATCGCCCATCTTTTCAGCCATCTCTGGCCGCGCTGGGAATTCGCCGAGGCGCCGCGGCTCGCCACGCGGCTGCTGAAGCAGATCGACGCCTTCGCCGGCGTCGCCCTGCGCCCCGACGCGACGGGGCAGGACTATCGGCTCGAACGCAAGGCGCTGATCGAAGCGATCGCCGCGCTCTCCGATTCGGCGGCGCGGATGGGCGGCGAGCCGGAGGCCGCCCAGCGCGGGCTCGAGGAGTTGGCGGCGATGCTGATCGCCGCCCATGGCGTCGTCGCGCAGCTCTCGGCGGCGCGCATTGCGCTGCGGTCCGCCGACCCGGCCGAAGCCGACCAGGCGCGCGTCGAAGCGGCGGCGGCGCGACGCTGGTTGAGTAGTGAGCTTGCCGCCGACGGCGCGACGGCGGGGGAAGCGACGATCGACCGCGCCGCGCCGTTCTCGGCGCTGAAGCGCGCGACGCGACGGCTGACTGCGACGGCGGAGGCGTATCGGAAAGCGGCGGCGGCGACCTGAGGCGCGCTTGCAGTTGGGGCGACGCCCGCCGCGGCGTTTCCTGCCGCGTTTCGAGATTTGTCAGCGGGTTGCGGGGCGGAAAATTTCCGCTTCCGCGTCTTCGGGCGCCGGCTTGGCCAACTGCAAGGCGCGCGTTGGCGCGGCGATGCGGGGCGGCGGCGCGGCCGTCGGCGCGGCGGCGATCTCGGCGCGGCCGAAGCCGTGATAGCGGTCGAGTTCGGCCGCGAGCTTGATCACCCGGTCCATCGCCTGCAGGTCGCCCTCCATCATCATCGTGTGCGCGACGGTCATCGCGTCGCTGAGCCGGGCGATCTGCAACTGGACGAAGCCGGCCGGCGGATCGACTTCGCGCCTGGCCAGCATCTCGGCGATGATCTGCCGCACCCGGCGGATGGTGAGGTCTTCCGTCCGCGCGATATGAGGAACGGAGACGCCCGCCGTCAGCCGCTCCAAGATGCGCAGCTTCCGCTCCGCCGTCGCCCGCCGCATCGCGGCGCGGCGGGGAGGAGGGGGCGGGGCTTCAGTGGGTGGTTCGGCGGGGCGGGAGGGCTGGCGGGGCTTGGGCATGGGGCGGGTCGGGAGCGAGAAGGGCGATGTGGGTAGAATAGCATGATTTGTGATTTTCAGAAAGAGGAATGCGCAGGCCTTTGGAGTGGCGGATGGATTGGGCGTCACGCCCAACCCGTATGCGCACCCGCCGCGCGACCTCGCGCGAAGTGGTAATTGAGGCCGAACGCATGGCTTCAATCGGGCGAACGAGTTCTGATGGAAAGGCGCCGAATGAAAGCCCCCAGCGCACCGCCGCCTCTCGGCACTTCTTGGGATTTCACACTTCCTGATAAGTTGAAACTCGCAATCGCTGATTCCCTTGTTGCGTTTGCGCGTCTCGAAACCCTGTCTCTCGAAACGGTATGGATTTTCGAAGACGCCACGCTTGCGGAAAAAAAGGCCCTAGCCCGTGATTGGGTGACGGCTAATTTTCGTAAGATTAAACGTGTCGTGAAGAAGCTACCGGGCGCGGAGACTGACAAGATATGGCCGACGCTCGAAAAATTGGCTCAAGAGCGGAATCTTATCGCCCATGGTTTTTGGGCCGTGGATAGTTCCGGGCGTCCCGTGGTCATGTCCCATAAGTTTTTAGAGAGCGACGACTACGTGACCGCCGAATTTTTCGATTACACACGGTTCGACTATTTTATAACCCGCGCGGAGCACTTAGTAAAAACCTTCCAGCAGTTTAAGACAATGCTTGATTCTCTGTCGAAGGATCAACGCATTGCGGCGGGCCTCACACTTCCGAAAAACGTGCGCCCTGCAATCTGGCGACGACTCGGCACCTATTTTCGAAAATTGTGGGTCTGTTTGCGTACTTTCGATTAGTGATGCGCATAATTCAAAACTTCTGCACGTCGGCGAGATCGTTGAATCAATTAGCGATTAGTGGTGCGGAAATCAGGTGCATAATGCGCCCTGCGAGGGGGCTCACCACTGAAGTCCCGACGTTGCCGCTCATGAGGGTGATGGCGGTCACGACGAGCCCAAGGGCCAACAACCCGCGCCATCCGCGACCACGGAGTGCTCGATTTCGTCCGAACTGAAATTCGAAGTCATGCGGCGGGGTCATGTTAAGTTCCCTTCGTCCGCCAGATCCCGCCACTACCGCGAACCATATTGCCCATGGGCGGAGTGTCGCGCTGATCGCCGGCGTCCGTGGCAGGCACCGCCTCGGCAGCATAGGATTCTAGGCAGCGGACGATCCATGCGTTCAGGGATTGATTGTTGGCCTTTGCGCGGTCGGCCAGCCGATGGCGTAGACTGTCGGGCATGCGGAGCGTGAACTTCGATTCGCCCGACCCGGCTTCAGGCATCTTGCCGAACAGGGACTCGATCAGGTCGACTCTGTAGCTTTGGTGCTTCTCAAGCCATTCGCGGGCTTGTTCCGGAGTGAAAGGGGTAATTTGCTCGCAATCGTCTTCACCGGTGCCGTCGAGGTACGAGTAAAGGAAGAACGCGCCGAACCTCGTCTGGTAGAGATAGGCGCCGGCGTCACCCCATTGGGGGCCATCGTGTTCACCGCCGGCGAGCTGGGTCGCGGTCTCCGTATTGTAGGTTTTACCATCGATTATCCGCTTGCACCTGATCGCCATCGCAGCACCTAAGTTGCCGTCATGTGAGGCCTACATACGGTCAGTTGACGGCATCTGTCAACAGGTGCCGTCAACTAAATCTTGCGGCAGTAAAACATATTGGTAATGTATTTTATCATCTACATAGAGGCAGCGCATGAGCTGGGCGGATTTCGGAGAAATCATCAAGACTGTCGCACCCGTAGTCACCGCAAGCGCGGCATGCTTCGGAGCATATTTGGGTTATCGAGGGCTCGAAAAGTGGCGTGCCGAGACAATTGGCAAGCGGAAGGCCGAGCTCGCTGAGCAGGCTTTGATCGCTTTCTATGAGGCCCGCGATGTGTTCCTTTGGGTACGCAGCCGTGGCATGCGCGCAGGAGAAGGCAGCTCACGGAGGCCAGCGGCTGGGGAAAGCCAGACGCAGCAGGAAAAGCGCAACACGTATTTTATCCCAATTGAGCGCCTGACCCATCAAAAAGAGCTGTTCGCTAAGCTCCAAACTCTGCGCTACGCGTTTGCAGCGCAATTTGATGAGACCGCGACTGAACCCTTCAAGGCAATCTTGGGCGTTCACAACGAAAACCAATCTGCCGCGAGTGTGCTGATTCAAATTACGCAGGGCGACGACCCTAGCGGTTCGTTTGAGCGCGGCGCGCCTCCACTTCTCGACATCTTGGGGTGGGGCATTGCCGATCGCCCCGACGATATCGACCGCCAGATAGAGAAGGCGGTCCAAGATATCGAAAAGCTGTGTCGCCCGACGCTATCCGGGGCACCAGTCAAATGACTTGCCTTCAAGCCCTTGTCACATCGTCCGCACCTTCCCTCGACACGGCCTCCGGCGGTCGAAGACCATTGACGACGGCAAAACTTCGGAAACAAGAGGCTTCCATGCGGTCGACGGCACGCTCCGCCCGACGGGTGCCGGTCGCGCCGCGGCTACGCGCAAGGGCGCCCGGCTCTATAGGGCGAATTGGAATTGATCGGAAACGCCCGTTGCGTCATGGCCGGGCTTGACCCGGCCATCCAAGCGGCGACGCTCCGCGCAGATGGTTGCTGCAACAGCGCCATTCCGACCCTTCGACCGCCACTGTCTGGATGGCCGGGTCAAGCCCGGCCATGACGGCGGACAGTTGTCTCAACCCAAAAGCTGCACGCTCTTGGGCCGCTCGCGCGCCGGCCCCTCATCTGTCGGCTTCGCCGACATCTTCTCCCCGCGAGCGGGGAGAAGGGACGCGGTTCACCCCTTCCTCGGCCTCTGCGCGCCGCGGGTGCGCTCGGGGGCGCCGGCGGCGACGAGCAGCTTGCGGAATTCGTCGCGCTTCTCGTGGATCGAGGCGATCACCAGCCCCATCGGCACGCCGATATCGACCAGCGTCGCCTCGGAAAGCTGCAGGCTCGCTTCGATCGTTTCCGGCACCGCGTCGCTGACGCCGAGCTCGTAAAGCGTGCGCGCGTGGTCCGCGTCGCGCGCGCGGGCGATGATGGTGACGTCGGGCCTCAGGCGCCGCGCGGCGACGACGACCTGCTCGTTGGCGTCCGGCTTGTCGAGGGTAATGACCAAAGCGCGCGCCGTCTCGAGGCCGCAGCGGCGGAGGAAATCCTCGCGCGAGGCGTCGCCGTAATAGACCGGCTTGCCGGCGCGCCGCTCGCGCGCGGTCAGATTCGGGTCGACGTCCACGGCGATGAAGCGGATGCGGTGCGCGTCGAGCATCTCGCCGATCAGCGTCCCGACCCGCCCATAGCCGACGATGATCACGCGGCCGGCGTCCTCATTGGGCGGCGCGACCAGGGCCTCGGGATCGAGTTCGCGCGCGCGCCGCCGCGCCAGCGCGGCGCCGAGACGGCCGAGCGAGGGAATCGCCATCATCGACAGGGCGACGGCGACGAGCAGGATCGCTGCGTCGGCGCGGTCGACGACGCCGCCGGCGACTGCGGCGCTGATCATGACGAAGGCGAATTCGCCGCCGGGCCCGAGCAGCAGCGCCGCTTCGCCGGCGACGCGGCCCGGCGCCTTGAACAGGCGCGCGAGGACGAACACGATCAGCGCCTTGATCGCGATCAGGGCGACGGCAACGCCGATCGTCACGATCGGCGTCGCGGCCAGGATCGACAGGTCGAGTTGGGCGCCGACCGAAACGAAGAACAGGCCGAGCAGCAGGCCCTTGAACGGCTCGATGGTGACTTCGATCTCGCGCCGGAATTCGGTCTCGGCGAGCAGCAGGCCGGCGACGAAGGCGCCCAGCGCCATCGACAGCCCGCTGGCGGCGGCGGTCAGCGCCGCGCCCAGCACCACCAGCAGGCACGCCGCCATGAAGAACTCGGGGCTGCGCGTCAGCGCCACCGAGTGGAACAACGGCCTCAGAACCAGCCGGCCGACGACGATCACCGCGGCGAGCGCCGCCGCCGCGGGCGCGAGGGCGATCGCGACGCTGACGGCGATGTTCCCGCTGTGGTCGCCCGACAGCATCGCCACCAGCACCAGCAGCGGCGCGACCGCGAGGTCCTGCATCAGCAGCGCGGCGAAGGTCATACGTCCGACCGGCGCGGCGAGCCGTTTGCGCTCGGCGAGCACGGGAATGACGATCGCGGTCGAGGACATCGCCAACGCGGCGCCGATCGTCGTCGAGGCCGACGGCGTGCGGCCGAGGGCGTAGGCGACGAGTCCTATGGGCAGCGCGCAGGCGACCATTTGGCCGAGGCCAAATTCGAACACCATTCGGCGCAAGCGCTTGACGCGCTCGAGCGGCAGTCCGAGGCCGATGGTGAACAGGAGCACGACGACGCCGAATTGGGCGACCCGGTCGATCGCCTCGACGTTGGTCAGCGCCAAAGCGGCGAGCGCCGGCGTCCGCTCGGCGAGCTTGCCGAGGCCGAACGGGCCGAGGGCGACGCCGGCGAGCAGATAGCCGAGCACCCGGCTGATGCGCAGGCGGACGAACAGCGGCGCGACCACCCCCGCCGTGACGAGAAACAGCAACGCTTCCTTGTAGACGCCGAGGTCGAATGACGCGTTCATCGGTCCTGTCGCAGCCGCCCCGGACCGAGCTTAGTCGATTCGCTTGCGTGGAAGCGACCTCGCCGCGCCGGCTACCGCCGCAAACGCGAAAACCCCCTCGGCTGACGGGCTGAGGGGGTCAAAATAGTCCAGCGAGCGCTATGAAAGGGCTCAGGCCGCCTTGGGTTCGGCCGCAGCCTCGGCTTCCGCCTGCTTCTTGACGATTTCGCGCTTGAGCGTCACCGCGCCCGCGGAGAGTTCGCCGTCGCGGGCCTTCAGCAGGAAATTGTCGAGCCCGCCGCGGTGCTCGACCGAGCGCAGGGCGGCGGCTGCGACGCGCAGTCGCACCGCGCGGCCGAGAGTGTCGGAAATCAGGGTCACCCGGCACAGGTTCGGCAGAAAGCGAGTGCGCGTCCTGTGGTTGGAATGGCTGACCTTGTTGCCGGTCTGGACGGCGATCCCCGTCAGCTCGCAACGGCGTGACATAGCGCAACTTCCCTTGATCAAAACTGGGTAGAAAACCCCAGGCGATTCCGCGGTCTGCCGCGCTTCACAAACGAAAGCGCGGGCACCGCCCTTCCGGCCCTGGCGTCTCAGGTCGGCGGTCTATAGGGGAAGGGCCAAACGGCGTCAAGCGCGAGGGGTCAGGTACATGAACGCAGGCGAGGTCGCCGATCCGCTCGGCGCGGCGCCGCGGCTGGCGGCATTGCGGGCGGCGATCGCCACGCGAGCGCGCGACTGCGACCGCGATCCCACCGCAGTTACGCTGGTCGCCGTGTCCAAGACCTACTCGGCCGACGAAATCTGGCCGACCATCGCCATCAGCGGCCAGACGATCTTCGGCGAAAACCGAGTCCAGGAAGCCAAGGCGAAATGGCCGGGGTTGCGCGCCCGCGCCGCCGAACTCGGCAAGACCCTCGAATTGCACCTGATCGGTCCGCTGCAAAGCAACAAGGCGGCCGAGGCGGTCGAGCTGTTCGACGTCATCGAGACCGTCGACCGCGACAAAATCGCCCAGGCGCTCGCTGCGGCGATGGCCAAGGCGGGCAAGCGGCCGCGCCTGTTCGTCGAGGTCAACACCGGCGCTGAGCCGCAGAAGGCCGGGGTCAGCCCACACGACGCCGACGCCTTTCTCGCCCGTTGCCACGACATCCACGGCCTGGCGATCGAGGGACTGATGTGCGTGCCGCCGGCCGGCGAGCCCGCCTCACCGCATTTTGCATTGCTCAAGGTCATCGCCGAGCGCAACGGGATCAACCAGTTGTCGATGGGCATGAGCGGCGATTGGTCGCTCGCGGTGCCGCTCGGCGCGACGGAAGTGCGCGTCGGCAGCGCCATTTTCGGCGCGCGCGCCTAGCGGGACCGGCGAACGACGGTAACGCAATTGCGACCCCGCCGCCGCTTGATTTGCGAGGCCGCCCCGATAAGCTCGCGCGGCGCGCCGGCGGCTTGCGCCGTTGGCGCTAACCCGACCCCGCCATGCCGGCCGCTTCCAACCCGCCGCCCTCCTCCCTGTCCGCGATTGCGGTCGATCGGCTGACGCGCGCCTTCGGCGACCACATCGTCGTGCGCGAAGTCAGTTTTGCGGTTCGTCCGGGAGAGATCTTCGGCCTGATCGGGCCCAACGGCGCCGGCAAGAGCACGCTGGTGAAAATGCTGACGACGATGCTGCCGCCGACGTCCGGCGGCGCGCGCATCGCCGGCTTCGACATCGTCCGAGACGCGAAAGAGGTTCGCCGCCGCATCGGCTACGTGCCGCAATTGCTCAGCGCCGACGGCGCGCTGACCGCCTACGAAAACCTGCTCCTGTCGGCGCGGCTCTATCTCATCCCGCGCCGGGAGCGGGAGGCGCGCATCGACGCGGCGCTGCGCGAGATGGAGCTCGAGGATGCGAAGGGCCGGCTCGTTCAGACCTATTCCGGCGGCATGATCCGTCGGCTCGAAATTGCGCAGAGCATGCTGCACAATCCCGCGGTGCTGTTCATGGACGAGCCGACGGTCGGCCTCGATCCCATCGCGCGCCATGGCGTTTGGGACCGTGTGCGCTCGCTGCGCGAGCGGTTTGGCACCACGATGCTGCTGACCACCCATCTGATGGACGAGGCCGACGTGTTGTGCGACCGGATCGGCGTTCTGCACGCGGGCGTGCTGGAGGCGGTCGGCACGCCGGCCGAACTCAAGGCGCGCGTCGGGCCTAAGGCGACGCTCGACGACGTCTTCGCGGCGATCGCCGGCGGCCAGATTGCCGACGAAGGCAGTTTCCGCAGCATCCGCGAAGAGCGACGCGCCGAGCGCACCCATGGCTGACGCCGTTCCAGTGGCGGCGCCCGGCCGCTTCGACCGTATCGCCGGCTATATCACCCAGGTGCTGGCGGTCGCCGACACCGAAGTGCGCAAGTTGCGCCACGATCCCAGCGAGCTAATGACCCGCGCGCTCCAGCCGGCGATCTGGCTGCTGCTGTTCGGCCAGGTGATGGCGCAGGTGCGCGGCCTCGGCCCGCAGAACGGGCGCTATATCGACTTTCTCGCGCCCGGCATTCTCGCCCAGAGCGTGCTGTTTTCCGCCATCTTCTACGGCATCGCGGCGATCTGGGAGCGCGATCTGGGCGTGCTTCACCGCTACATGGTGAGCCCGGCGCCGCGCACCGCGCTGGTGCTCGGCAAAGCGGTGTCGTCGGGCGTGCGCGGCCTTTCGCAAGCAATTATCGTCTATCTCCTCGCCATTGCGATGGGCATCGACATTTCGTTTTCGCCGGCCAATATTCTCGCCGTGGCCGCGATGATCGTCGTCGGCTCGGCGCTGTTCTCGACATTTTCGCTGATCATCGCCTGCATCGTAAAGACGCGCGATCGGTTCATGGGCATCGGCCAGGTGCTGACCATGCCGATCTTCTTCGCCAGCAACGCGATCTATCCGATCGCCATCATGCCGGGATGGCTGCGGGCGATTTCCTCCGCCAATCCGCTCACCTATGAGGTCGACGCGCTGCGGGCGCTGATGCTGCGAGGCTCGGCGAGCGAATACGGGCTCATGGCCGATTTCGCCATCCTTGCCGCGTTCACCGCCGTTTTCACGGTCGTCGCCGCCCGTATGTATCCGCGGTTGACGATTTGATCTGTGTCTGCCCGGCGCTGGCTATAGCCTGCTAGGAGGCGCGCGAATGGAGACGATGGCGTGAACGGGCTGATTCTGGCCAGCAATGCAGGCTCTTCCTTGGCGCAATTCGCCGCCCTCGACGGCGCGCGCGGCCGGTCGGAGGCGCGGGTCAAGGGCGGGGCCCTGGGGCCAAGGGGGCACGCGACCGTCTTGGCGAGCGGCGGCGGCATACCGCCGCAGTGTAAATTCGAATGGAGCCGCGGCGCGATCGGCCGGTGCGTGGCGACGGAGAGGTTGAAGCGCGCGCCACCGGTTGGCGAGCGGGAAGCGGCCATCGGCGATACAATCTTCTAGGGGCAATCATGACGGGCGCCGTCTTTGACGCGTCGGCGACCGCCGACGCGTTCCAACCAACCAGCGACCGCCCCCCGGCGGGGGCGTCGTCGCAGTCGCGGAGTGAAAGCATGGGTCAAGTCGTTCTCACCATCAACGCCGGCTCCTCGTCGGTGAAGTTCGCCGTCTTCGCCTACGGGGGCGGAGGCTTCGACGAGCTGGCGAGGGGGCAGGTGGAAGGACTCGGCGCCCGCGCGACGTTCACCGCCAAGCGTCCGTCGGGCGCAAAGACGCAGTTCGCGCTCGACCCGGGCCACCGCTCGGCCGACCATCGCGACGCGATGAAGGCGATCCTGCGTTGGCTCGGCGAGGAGAAGCTCGACCACAACGTCGTCGCGGTCGGCCACCGCGTCCTCCACGGCGGCCGCGACATCACCCACCCGGCGCGCGTCGACGCGGCGCTGCTCGCCACGCTGCGCACGCTCATCCCGCTCGGAGAGCTGCACGAGCCGTTCAACATCCTCGGCATCGAGGCGGCGCTCGAAGCGTTCCCGGAGACGCCGCAAGTCGCCTGCTTCGACACCGCCTTCCATCGCACCCAGCCGTTCGTCGCCGACGTCTACGGGCTGCCGCGCTCCTATTACGACGAGGGTGTGCGCCGCTATGGGTTCCATGGCTCCTCCTACGAATACATTGCGCGGCGGCTGAAGACGGTCGCGCCGGAGATCGCCGAAGGCCGGGTCGTCATCGCCCATCTCGGCAACGGCTCCTCAATGTGCGCGATCCGCGGCGGGCGGGCGCAGGCGACGACGATGGGCATGACTCCGCTCGATGGCGTGCCGATGGGCACTCGCTCCGGTCAGATCGATCCCGGCGTGCTGTTCTTCCTGATGAAAGTGAAGGGCATGAGTCTGGCCGAGGTCTCGGACCTGATCACTTACAATTCCGGCCTCAAGGGCCTCTCTGGCATCTCGCAGGACATGCGCGAGCTCGAGGCGTCGGACAGCCCGGCGGCGAAGGAGGCGATCGACTATTTCGTCTATCGCATCCGCCGCGAGATCGGCAGCCTGGCGGCGGCGCTCGACGGCCTCGACGCGATCGTCTTCACCGGCGGCATCGGCGAAAACTCGCCGCGTACGCGTGGAGAGGTGCTGACCGGCATGGAGTGGCTCGGCGTCCGCCTCGACAAGGCGGCGAACGCGGCCAACGCCCAGCGCATCACGACCGCGGACTCGAAGACCGTCGCCCTCGTGGTCAAGACCAACGAGGAGCGGATGATCGCCGAACACGCGGTCAACGTCGCCGGCCTCGCGGTTCAGCTCGAGTCGGCGGCGAGCTGATCCGCCGCGGCGGCGAATTCCGGCCGCAGGACGCGATAGAGCCGCGCGAAACGCTCGTGCGCGGCGGCGAAGGCGTCGACGAGGCCCGGCTCGGGCTCGGTCACGTCGGCGATCGGCGCGGCTGAGCAGACCGTCTCCGGCGCCGCGCCGGTCGCCGCCAGAACCGCCAGCCGCGCCGCGCCGAACGCGGGCCCGACTTCGCCACCTCTGCGGCGCGTGATCGGCGCGCCGACCGCCGCCGCGATCATGCGCGTCCACAAGGCGCTACGCGCGCCGCCGCCGATCAAGTCGAAGCCTTGCGGCGCGTCGCCGGTCGCGGCGAGACAGGCGCGCGCGTCGGCAAGCGTCAACGCGACCCCCTCCATCGCCGCGCGCGTCAGATCGACCCGCGTCGCGGCTTCGCCGAGGCCGAAGACGACGCCGCGCGCATGCGCGTCGTCGTGCGGCGTCCGTTCGCCCGAAAGATAAGGCAGGAAGATCGTCTCGCCCGGACCGCGGTAACCTTCCGCCGCCTCGCGTTCGAGAGTCGCCGGGTCCGCCCCGGCGAGACGGGCGACGAAGGCGAGCGCGGTCGCGCCGTTGAGCATCGCCGCCATGCGGTACCAGCGGCGCGGCAGCGCGTGGGCGAAGCTGTGGACGAGCATTTCCGGCGCAGCGCGGTAGACGTCGGAGACGACGATCATCTGCGAGGCGGTGCCGAGCGAGATGAACGCGTCGCCCGGCCGCGTCGCGCCGATCCCAATCGCGCCGACCGCGGCGTCGCCGCCGCCCGCGGCGACCAACGTTCGCCGCGGCAGGCCGAGCGCGTCGGCGATCGCCGACCTAAGTCCGCCGACCGCGTCGCTGCCCTCGACCAGCCGCGGCGCACAGGCAGGGTCGACGCCGCTCGCCGCCAGCGCCTCGATCGACCAGGCGCGCGCCTGTTCGTCGAGCCACCAGGTCCCCGCCGCGTCGCTCATGTCGGAGGCGATCTCGCCCGTCAGGCGGAAGCGCAGGTAGTCCTTGGGTTGAATGACGTGGGCGATCGCCGCGAAGATCGCCGGCTCATGGCGCGCCAGCCAGATCAGCTTCGGCGCGACGAACCCGGCCATCGGCTTGACGCCGACGACGTCGGCGAGCGGACGATGGCGGCGCCACAGTTCGGCCGCCTCGCGATAGGCGCGCGTGTCGTTGTGAAGGATCGCCGGCCTCAACGGCTTGCCGGCGCGGCCGATCAGCACCGCGCCGTGCATCTGGCCGGAAAAGCCGATTGCGTCGGTCGCGGCGAAGGCGTCGGGCGCGGCGTTCCTGAGTTCCCCCAGCGCCGCGAACATCGCCGCGACCCAAACCTCGGGGTCCTGCTCAGACCACAAAGGCCGCGGATGATCGGGGCGGTACGCGCGCGCCGCCGCGGCGATCAGCCCTCCTCCCGCTTCCGCCAGCACGGCCTTGAGTCCGGACGTGCCGCAATCCACGCCAATCGCGATCATCGTCCGACTGTCGCGGAATTCGCCGGCGACGACAAGCGTCGCAACGCCGCGGCGCCCGGACGGCGCCTCTTCGCCCTTCGAGGCCCTCGCAAACGCGAGGTCGCCTCAGATCGATCGGGGCGCGGATCACTGCGGCGCCGACTCGCTAATCACGCCAGACGGCGTCGCGGGCGGCGCAAATCGCCCAGGCGGGCGGCAAGTCTTCAGCCGAATCGGGGCTGACGGTCCGCCCAGCGCCGAGGCCCCGGGCGAGAATGTAACGCAGGCCGACGAGGACAGGCTGATCGGCGCCGCGCGTGACCGCCTCGACCGTGCGGCGCTCGTCGGCGGCGGCGTGGGTCGCGAAGGCGCGCACCATGCGCGCGGCGAGCACGCCACTCGGCAGGTCGCGGCGCGAAGCGTCGGCGGCAAATCGAGCGGCGAACTCGCCGCCGATCGACGCCAGCGCGGCGCGCGCAACATGGACATTGGAGCAGGTGCGGACGATTTCTCGCAGAGCGGTCAATGGCGCCTCCTGTCGTTCTCCCGAGACCAATCCTTACGGGTTGATCACGACAAAGATGAGGCGCTGGCGCGACGTGAGGTGAGCGGACCGCGAATATAACGCAGCGCCCACAAGGGACGCCGCGCATTTTCGTCGAATCTTAGGCGTCGCTCTTACTTGGCGAGCGCCTTGTCGGTGACGGCGGTGGTGTAGGCGCCGACCGGCTCCTTGGTGATGACCGGATCGGAGCCGCCGGTCAGCAGCGTCTTGACCGTGCGCTCGTAGTCGGCCTTGTCGAGGGCGCCGTTCGAGCCTTCGGTGAGCTTGTTGATCTCGCTCATCATCTGCTTCTGGTGATGCTCGGTCTGGGCGCCGGTCGCATCGTTGTCGAGCACGATCTTGGCGGCCGCGTCGGAGTTCTCGCGCGCCCATGCCCAACCCTTCATCGACGCCCTGACGAAACGCGCCATCCTATCGACGAAGGCCGGGTCCTTGAGCTTGTCTTCCATCGCATAGAGGCCGTCCTCGAGCGTCGCGACGCCCTGGTCCTCGTACTTGAAGACGACGAGCTGGTCGGGCTTGTAGCCGGCGTCGATGACCTGCCAGTACTCGTTGTAGGTCATGGTCGAGATACAGTCGGCCTGCTTCTGCAACAGCGGATCGACGTTGAAGCCCTGCTTGAGCACCTTCACGCCGCCCGCCGAGCCGTCGGTCTTGTAACCGAGCTTGCCCATCCAGTTGAGGAACGGATATTCGTTGCCGTAGAACCACACGCCAAGCGTGCGGTTTTTGAGGTCGGCCGGGGTCTTGACGCCGGTGTCGGCGCGGCAGGTCAGCTCGAGACCGGAATGCTTGAACGGCTGGGCGATGTTGACGAGCGCCGCGCCTTTCTCGCGCGCGGCGAGCGCGGCGGGCATCCAGTCGACCACCACGTCGGCGCCGCCGCCGGCGATCACCTGCTCCGGCGCGACGTCCGGCCCGCCGGGCTTGATCGTCACGTCGAGGTTCTCGTCCTTGTAGTAGCCCTTGTCCTTGGCCACGTAATAGCCGGCGAACTGCGCCTGGGTGACCCACTTGAGTTGCAGCGTCACCTTGTCGGCGCTGTGCGCCGCGCCCGCCGCGACGATCGCCGCGGCGCTAACGATTGTGAACAGAGACTTCTTCATCGCTTCACCTCCACTCCTGCCCGCCGCCGGTGAGGCCGGACGGCGCCTTGAGCCAAACCGCTCAATTCTCGCGCATGCGGTAGGACGCGTGCCAAAAGGTCACGCGCCGTTCGATAAGAGTCACCAGGGCGTAGAACGCCGACCCGGTCAGCGCGGCGACGACAATCGTCGCCCACACCATGTCGATGCTCAGATGTCCGACCTCGGTCGAAATGCGGAACCCCATCCCGACCGTCGGCGTGCCGAAGAACTCGGCGACGATCGCGCCGATCATCGCCAACGTCGTATTGATCTTCAGCGCGTTGAAGACGAACGGGGCGGCCGCGGGCAGACGCAGCAAGCGCAGCGTCTGCGAATAGTCGGCCGCGTAGGTCTTCATCAGATCGCGCTCCATCGGCCCGGCGCCGGCGAGGCCAACGGTGGCGTTGACCAGCATCGGGAAGAACGTCATCACCACGACCACTGCCGCCTTCGACTGCCAGTCGAAGCCGAACCACATCACCATGATCGGCGCGACGCCGACGATCGGCAGCGCCGAGACGAAATTGCCGAGCGGCAGCAGCCCGCGTTGCAGGAACGGCGAGCGGTCGACGAGGATCGCGACCGCCAGTCCCGCGCCCGAACCGATCGCGTAGCCGGCGAGCACGCCGCGGATCGTCTGCAGGAAGTCGGCCGCCAGCGTCGGCGTCGACGACGCGAGCCGCAGCAAGATCGCCGAGGGCGCCGGCAGGATGATCGCCGGCACGCCGAGCAGCTTGACGCCGACCTCCCAGATCGCCAGGACGGCGAGGCCAAAGAGGAGCGGCGGGGCGAGATCGGCGGCGCGCGCCTTCATCGGCTGAACGCCATGCGATGCAAGACGATGCGGCCGGCGAGCGCGATCAGACCGACCAGCGCCGCCGACAGCGCGGTGGCGGCGAACAGCGCCGACCAGATCTGCACGGTCTGACCGTAGTAGGAGCCGGCGAGCAGCCGCGCGCCGAGGCCGCCGTCCTCGCTCTTGGTCACTTCGGCGACCACCGCGCCGACCAGCGCCGCCGCGGCGCCGATCTGCATCGAGGCGAAGAAGAACGGCGCGCTCGCCGGCGCACGCAGCTTGGCGAACGTCTGGCTCTGCGTCGCCGAATAGGTGCGCATCAGGTCGATCTGTAGCGGATCAGGCGAGCGGAACCCTTTGACCATGCCGACTGTGATCGGGAAGAACGACAGATAGGCGGCGATCGCCGCCTTGGGCGCCAGCCCGGTAATGTTGAACTGGTTGAGAATGACGACGATCATCGGCGCCAACGCGATGATCGGCACGGTCTGCGAGGCGACGATCCACGGCATCATCGAGCGCTCGAGGATGCGCGTCGACTGGATCATCACCGCCAGTCCGATGCCGAACGCGGCACCGAACAGAAAGCCGATCAGCGTCTCTTCGAGGGTGATCGCCGAATGGTAGACGAGGCCGCGCTTCGAGGTCGGCGGCGTCTCGATCACCAGCTTGTAGAGTTCGGCGGCGATCTGGTGCGGCGCCGGCAGCTTCGGCCGCTCCATTTCCAGCGTCGCGGCGATGAGCTCGCCGGTCGTGTAGCTGGTATTGCCGGCATTGGCGAACGCGTCTTCCTGCAGCGACGCGTTCATCAGCGTCCCCGCAGCGTACCATAGCGCAAACAGCGCTAAGAGGACGATCGTCACAGGCAGGACATTTTTCATCGCCGCGCCCGCCATACGGCCAAACGAGGCCCGGCTCGTTCGTTCGCCTCAGTCATCATAGGAATGGCCCGCCCGTAGCCCGTGCCGCACGCGATTGGCGACCTCGAGGAATTCCGGCGTCTCGCGGATGTCGAGCGGCCGCTGGCGTGGAAACCCGGTCTCAATGATGTCGTAGATCCGTCCCGGCCGCGGCGACATGACGACGATTCGCGTCGACAGGAACACCGCCTCGGGGATCGAGTGGGTGACGAACAGGACGGTCTTGCGCGTCTTGTCCCACAGCCGCAGCAATTGCTGGTTGAGCATGTCGCGGACGATCTCGTCGAGCGCGCCAAACGGCTCGTCCATCAGCAACAACTCGGGATCGAACGACAGCGCGCGCGCGATCGAGGCGCGCTGCTGCATGCCGCCCGATAGCTGCCACGGGTATTTCTTGCCGAAGCCGGAGAGGTTGACGAGTTCGAGCCCCTCGGCGACGCGCTGGTCGCGCCCGAACTTGGGGTAGCCCATGATTTCGAGCGGCAGGGCGACATTGTCCGCCACCGTCCGCCACGGATAGAGCGCCGGCGCCTGGAACACGTAGCCGTAGGCGCGGTTCGCCCGCGCCTCGTGCGCGCCCATGCCGTTGACCCTGAGCGCGCCGCTGGTCGGCGTCTCGAGGTCGGCGATCGCGCGCAGCAACGTCGTCTTGCCGCAGCCCGACGGGCCGATGAACGAAACGAACTCGCCGCGCTCGACCTTCAGGTCGATGTTGCTAAGCGCCTGCACCGGCCCGTCGCGCGTCTCGAAACGCAACGACAAGTCGGCGATCTCGATGACGTGATGCAGGGCCTCAATCGTCGTTTCGGCGTGGGGCGTCTGCGTCATCGTCAACGGGCGACCCCTTGGGCGGTGAAGGTCTCCTTGTAGCGGGTCAACGCGCGCGCCTCGGCGACGAACGGGTCGCGCTTGACGAAGCGGCCGCGTCCGGGCTCGCCGGCGACCTTGCCCTCGGTGGCGACGACCTCGCCGCGCGACAGCGTGAAGCGCGGCAGGCCCTGCACCTTGACGCCCTCGAACACATTGTAGTCGATCACCGAGACCTGCTTGTCGGACGAGATCGTCTTCTTGGCGTTGGGATCCCAGACGACGACGTCGGCGTCGGCGCCGGGCAGGATCGCGCCTTTGCGCGGATACATGTTGAGGATGCGGGCGATGTTGGTCGAGGTGACGGCGACGAATTCGTTCATCGTCAACCGGCCGGCGCCGACGCCGTAGGTCCACAGAACCGGCATGCGGTCTTCGAGGCCGCCGGTGCCGTTGGGGATCTTGGTGAAGTCGCCGCGGCCAAGCTCCTTCTGGCGGGTGGTGAACGAGCAGTGATCGGTCGCCACCACTTGCAGCGAGCCGGCGCGCAGGCCGTTCCACAGGTTGTCCTGATTGCGCTTGTCGCGGAACGGCGGCGACATGACGCGGCGCGCCGCATGCGCCCAGTCCTTGCTGAAATACTCGCTCTCGTCGAGCACGAGATGCTGGATCAGCGGCTCGCCGAAGACGCGCATGCCGAGCGAACGCGCGCGGGCGATCGCTTCGTGAGCGGCGATGCAGGAGGTGTGGACGACATAGAGCGGCACGCCGGCCTGGTCGGCGAGGATGATGGCGCGGTTGGTCGCCTCGCCCTCGACTTCGGGCGGCCGCGACAGCGCGTGACCTTCCGGCCCGGTGACGCCCTTGGCGAGATAGCGTTTCTGCAGCGCCGCGACGAGCTCGCCGTTTTCGGCGTGGACGAGCGGCAGCGCGCCGATCTCGGCGCAGCGGCTGAACGAGGCGAACAGCTCCTCGTCGTTGACCATCAGCGAGCCCTTGTAGGCCATGAAGTGCTTGAAGGTCGTCACGCCGCGGTCGACGACCTTGGCCATGTCCTCGCGCACCTTATCCGACCAATAGGTGACGCACATGTGGAACGAATAGTCGGAGATCGCGCGCTCGGCGCGCTTGTCCCAGTCGCCAAGCGCCTCCATCAGCGCCTGGCCGTGACCGGGAATGCAAAAGTCGACGACCATGGTCGTGCCGCCGGACAGCGCGGCGCGGGTGCCGTGCTCGAAATCGTCGGCCGAATTGGCGCCCATGAAGGGCATGTCGAGATGCGTGTGCGGGTCGATGCCGCCCGGCATCACGAAGCAACCGGAGGCGTCGATCTCGCGGTCGCCGTCGAGGCCTTCGCCGACCGTCTTGATCGTTCCGCCGTCGATGAGCACGTCGGCAGCGTAGCTGCGATCGGCCGCGACGACTGTTCCGCCCTTGATGACGAGGGACATGGCGCCAACTCCTGTTAGGGACCGGTTAACCGACGATTTCCGCCTTTTCCAAAGCGGCGTGCAGCAAGACGTTGGCGCCGGCGGTCGACCATTCGAGCTTGATGTCCTCGCTCTCGTTGTGGCTGACGCCATCGACGCAGGGCGTGAAGATCATCGACGTCGGCGTCACGCGCGCCAAATAGCAAGCATCGTGCCCAGCGCCGGAGACGATGTCGCGATGCTTGTAGCCGAAACGATCGGCCGCGCGACGCACCGCCGCGACGCATTCCTCATTGAAGGCGACAGGCGCGTAATAGAAGACCTGCTTGAGCTCGTAGGTCAGCCCGATCTTGTCGCAGATCGCCTTGACGCCTTCGTGCAGCGCCGCGTCCATCTCGGAGAGCGTCGCGTCGATCGGATGGCGGAACTCGCAGGCCAGGAACACTTCGCCGGGAATGACGTTGCGCGAGTTGGGATAGGCGTTGATCATGCCGCAGGTCGAAACGCCGAGCGGCGCCTTCGACAAGCCGATGGCGTTGACGAGCTCGACGATGCGCGCCGCGCCGAGCAGCGCGTCCTTGCGCACGGGCATCGGCGTCGAGCCGGCGTGGCTTTCGAAGCCGGTGAGCTTCAGCTCGTACCAGCGCTGGCCCTGACCGTGGGTGACGACGCCAACGTCGTAGCCTTCGTCTTCGAGGATCGGCCCCTGCTCGATGTGGAGTTCGAAATAGGCGTGCAGCGGCCGACCGCCGACCGGCTCCTCGCCCTTGAAGCCGATGCGCTGAAGTTCGTCGCCGAGCGTCTTGCCCTCGGGGTCGAGGCGCGAATAGGCGAATTCCTTGGTGTAGACGCCGGCAAACACGCCCGACGAGACCATCGCCGGCGCGTAGCGCGAGCCTTCCTCGTTGGTCCAGTTGGCGACCTCGATCGGATGGCGCGTCTTGATCTTGAGGTCGTTGAGCGAGCGCACGACTTCGAGCGCGCCAAGCACGCCGAGCACGCCGTCGAACTTGCCGCCGGTCGGCTGCGTGTCGAGGTGGCTGCCGAGCACGACGGGGGGAAGACTGTCCTCGACGCCGGCGCGGCGCGCGAACATGTTGCCCATCTCGTCGATCTTGAGCGTGAGACCGGCCTGCTGGCACCACGAGCGGAACAGTTCACGTCCCTGTTTGTCGACGTCGGTGAGCGTGAGGCGCTTGCAGCCGCCTTTCGGCCTGCCGCCGATCTTCGCCATCTCCATCAACGAGTCCCACAGTCTCTGTCCGTCGACTCGGACATTCGACAAGTCGGACATGCGCGCCTCCACAGCAGACGATGGCCAACGCTATTATGAATTTGACCAAATGGTCAAATGCCGCAATTCTGCGCGTCGGCGCCCAAGTCGAGGGCGCCGCGCGAGGCCCGAAATGGACAGACAAATCGCCAAGTCGAGCATTCGCGAAGAGAACGAACGCGCCATTCTTGCGGCGGCGGAAGCGGAGTTCGCCGAACAAGGATTCGGCGGCGCAACGATGGCGGCGATTGCGGCGCGGGCGGGCGTGCCGAAGCCCAACGTCTACTACTATTTTCCTACCAAGGAGCGCCTCTATCGCGCCGTGGTCGAGCGCGTGCTCAACGAGTGGCTGGAGGCGGCTTCGTCGTTCGACACCAGCGACGATCCGGCCGAAGCGCTGACCTCGTACATCGGCGCCAAGATGGACCTGGCGCGGGCCATGCCGCTCGGCTCGAAGATCTGGGCGAGCGAGATCATGCGCGGCGCGCCGGCGATCCAGGATTTCCTCGACACGACGCTGACGCAATGGGTGCGCTCGCGCGAGCGCGTCGTCAGGCGCTGGATCGCCGACGGCAAATTGAAGCCGATCGAACCGCGCGTGTTGCTTTACATGATCTGGGCGACGACGCAGCAATACGCCAACGCCGCCCACGAGATCGCGACGCTCGAGCGCGGCGAGCTTTCCGACGCGGCATTCGAGCGCGCAAAGCGGCAGATCGTCGAAACAATCCTCGGCGGCGTCGTCGCGCGGTAGCGCCGCGCCTCCTCCCTCTCCCGTACGGGAGAGGGGGTCGCGCGCCCTACCGCGCCGGATACCAGTATTCCGCCTGCTGTTTCGTGCGGTCGACGACGACGAACTGATTGGCGAACACGCGATAGGGATAGCTCTGTTCGCCGTCCGGCCATTGCACGCGGATCTCGGCGCGCTCGGCCGTGCCGAGGCCGACATGGACCCAGCCGGCGTGTCCCGAGGCGTCGCCGCCGCCGATCTCGACTGTCCGCACCTGGGTGCGCGTTCCGGTCTTGACGGCGATATGCGCGCCGACTGCATCGCGGTTGGGGTTCGGCTGAACGAGACGGATCTCGGTCCAGTTGCCCATCGGCAGCGGGTCGCCGCCGTCGTTGCGCGCGCCGAGATCGCGGAACAGCGCGACGTTCGCGCCGCGATCGATCTGCAGGATGTCGAGCATGCCGTCGAGATTGAAGTCGGCGATCAGCGCGCCGCGGCCGGTGCGTTTTCCTGCGACGCCAGCGAGGTCGCCCGCCTCGGCGAACTTACCGTTCCATTGACCGATCAGCAGGTTGCTCGGATCGTAATCGGCGAAGTCGGGCATCTGGGCGAGATTGCCCTTGGAGATGAACAGACCGAGCAGGCCGACGTTGGTGAAGTCGGCGAACTCCGAGTGCCAGCCGGTCGACGGCCGCTTGTCGCCGCCGGTATAGGGAATATGGGCGGTCGCGCCGGTCTCGACGGCGATGTCGCGGTAGACCGGATATTCCCCGCGTCCGCCTTCGTCGGGGTCAAGCTTCTGCAGCTTGGTGTCGCCCATCGAGGTCAGCGCGTATTGCGGATAGCCGGAGCCGTCGATGTCACCCTCGGCGATGCCCATGCCGAAGATCGACACGTGCCGCCAGCCGTCGGCGCGGCTGTAAAGCTTGGGCGGCTTGTCGGGCTCGATGCGCCACATCTGCTCCTCGCCGCCGCGATAATATTGGCGATCGTTGGAGACGCGCAGCGACGGCGCGCCCGAGCGGTTCCAGTCGGTGAACAGCATCGACAGCGCGCAGTAGCCTGGCGACAGCGGTGTCCGCGCCGAATAGTTGGGCTTGTCGCCCGGCTGCGGACGGAACAGCGAATTGTCCTGGCATGTCCCCCATGGCGAACCCGGCGCGTCGCGGTCGACGTAATGGCCGATGGCGAGCGTCGGGAACTTCTGCCCCTTCTCCCATTCGGCCGAGAACGATGTCGTCCAGCCGGCGTCGCCGTCGAAGCCCCATTCCTTGTTGGCGAGCGTGAAGCTGCAGTCCGGCCCGCCTTTCAGCAACAGGTTCTCGCCGACGCGCAGCACGAACAGGTCCATGCGGCCGTCGCCGTCGATGTCGATCGGATAGGCGCCGATGACGTTGTCGAGCAGCTTCGGATCGGCGCCGATGTCGAGCGGCTTCTCCTCGAACCTGAGCGGCCCGCCGCGCGTCGATCTGTTGACGTAGAGCCTGGCGCGATTCTTGCCGCCGGCGAGGAACACCGACGGGAAGCCCGAGCCGTCGCAGTCAAGCGCCGCGCCGCCGCCGCCGACAAAGAATTCCCACGGACCGTCGTAGACCGAGTCGATCCCCGCCGCCGCGGCCTCTTCGTGGAACAGCGGCACGTCGCCGGCCGGCTTCAAGCGCGCCTCGTCGCCTAGCGCGGGGGCCGCGAACGCAATCGCGGCGATCGTCAGAGCTATTGTCTTCATCACGGCGCCTCGATGATCAGCGAGCGCAGGAACGCGATCACGGCATCGCGTTGGGACTTGTCGAGCGCGAGATACGCGTCGCGCGAAAAGCGGGCGTCGCCTCCGTGCGCGGCAATAATTTCGTCGAGCATGCGGAAGTCGCCACGGTGGCCATAGGGCGCGGTCGAGCCGACGCCCCACAGCCGCGGCGTCAGGAACACGTCGCGTTCGACGAAGCGCTGCGCCTGCAGCTCGTTGCCGAGCGCGTTGACCTCGTTGTCGACGATCAGATGGCGTTTGAGGTCGCTGAACAGCGGAACAAGGGTTTCGCCCTTGTCGTTCTTCGGCAGGGCGCGGGCCCACGCGTATTGGCTGAGATCGATGGCGACGCCCTTTTTCACCTCGCCCGCGCGCAAGGTGCCGGCCATGTCGTAAGGCGCCGGGTCGGTGAAGATCAGCGACTTCAGCGGCAGCTCCGGCCGATGGCATGAGGTGCAGCCGAGCGACTCGAACTGCTCGCGGCCTGCGGCGGCGGCGACGCGCCAGTCGTCGGGCAGATCGCTCTTGACGGTCGGCGGCGCGAGCGTCGCCTGGAACGCCACCAGCGCAGTGACGTCGCCGTCGGTGACCGCGTCGAGAACGCCGCTCTCGTCGAAATCGTGGCTGCCGGTCCAGCGCACGCCGAAGCGTTCGGAGGCCTCCATGCCGTGGTGAACGTTGAGCGCGTTGATGGTGAACTGGCGCAGCGAGGTGAACACGCCCTTGCGGCTGAACGGCCGCACGATCAGGTCGGCGTCGACCCCTTCGACGGAATCCAGATCGACGATGCCGTCTGGATGAGCGGTGACAGAGCCGAACCGCACGCCCTTGCTGACAAGATCGGCGCGCGTCGCCTGGCCGCTGGCGCGCGCCTGCTTGACCGCCTCGGCGCGCTCGCCCTGGAGGTCTGCGGTCATTTCGCGCGCAAGAAGCTCGACCAGCCCGGCGCCCATCAGCGCAATCGTGTGGCGCTCGCTCGAGAACGAGGGATCGGTCGAGTCGAACTGCGCGCTCTCGAACCCTTCCGAGACGAACACATCGGTGACGAAGTCGCCCGAACCGCCCGCGATGGGGTCGTTGTGGCAGCCGAAGCAGGAATTGGAGTCGGGGCCGCTGGTGCGGGCAAAGGCGGGATTGACGCCGAACTTGCGCTTGGTCGGCACGATCGCCTGGGTCGCTTTCGGCCGCCCCGCCCCGTCTTCGGTGGTGAACTTGGCCTTGAACAGGACTTTGCCGCGCGCAATCAGGTCGGGGATCGCCGCAGCGCCCGCCGCGGCGACGGCGTCGAAATCGACATGAAACGAGAAGACGCGCTCGTCCCAGCTTGCGCCGATCGCAGCGCGCGCGCCGATCAACAGCGCCAGCGCCGCCACGGCGCCGATGGTCTTTGGCGCCATCGCCATTTCGTCCTCCCTCGTTTTCCTCCGCGTCTAGCGGCGCGGCGCCTGGCGTTCGGCATTCTCGACGGGTTTCCCGCTCTCGAGGCTTTGGCCCGTCAGGGCACGTTGTCGCGCATATAGATGTCGATGCGAATACGCTCCTGACCGGCGTCGAACGGCTGGGCGTCGGCGAGCGCGCGCAGAATCCTGACCGCGCTGCGCGCCTCGTGGCCGGGGTCCTGGCAGAGGATCGCCGCGAACGAGCCGTCGGCGAGCGCCGCGCGCGAATGTTCAGTGAGCTCGTGGGCGATCGCGCAGACCGTGCCCGCCAGCCCGCGCTTGCGCAGAGCCGCAAGCACGCCGCGATTGCCGGCCCCGAGGCTGTAAACGCCGACAATGTCGCGATGGCGGTCGAGCACGGTCCCGAGCGCGGTCTCGGCGACGGCGGCGTCGTCATGGCCCTCGATCGCCGGCAGCGCGACCAGATTCGGATATTCGGTGCGCAGCACCTGCTCGAAGCCGAAGCGGCGTTCGGCGTGGTCGCGCAGCAGCATCGAGCCGGCGACGACGGCGATGCGTCCATCGACGCCGCGCAGGAACCGCCCCATCAGCGATCCGGCAGTGCGGCCGGCGGCGCTGTTGTCGATGCCGACATATTGCGCGCGCCCAGAGCCCGGCGCGTCGGAGACCAGCGTCACCACGCCGACGCCGCGCGCAGTGAGGCCGCCGATGGCGAGCCGCACCGGCGCGTGGTCGGTCGCCACCACAGCGACGCCGGTCAGCGGCTGATTGCGCAGGCGATCGAGCGCCTCGACCAGCGCCTCGCTGTCGAACGGGGGGACTTCGACAATGGAAAGGAACGCGCGTTCGCTGCGCAGCCCGTCGGCGAGCTTGCGCACCTCGAGCGCGAGCGAGGCCAGGAACGAGTTGACCCCGGTGGGGATGACGAAGGCGAGCTGGTATTCGCGCTGCTTGGCGAGCGTCGCGGCGGCGGCGTCACGGCGGTAACCCAGGCGGTCGACCGCCTGCTCGACCTTTTCGATCGTCGCCGCGCGCACGCCGCCGCGGCGGTTGAGCACGCGGTCGACGGTGGCCAGACTGACGCCGGCCGACCTCGCCAAATCGTGAACGGTCGCCCGACCCATCCCCCGCGGCGCCTCCTTGAGGTACGTCTATCAAGCGTCGGCGCCTGAATCAACTCCCGCCGCCGAGCCCACCCAAGCCTCGAAAGCACGCCCCTGGAACCGAGGTCCAAGGTGACTGGAATGTTAGGGTGCGCCGCGGCAAACTCGCGCGCGCTCGTGGTAAAAGCGACCCGTTACGCGACGAGAACGCTTGATTGACGTACATCAGCATGTTCGCTATTTTCGGGGGAAAAGGCCGACCCGGGAGGCGCAAGTGAGCGGTACGGGCTTTTTCGGCGACGTCGCGCCGATCCGTTATGAAGGGCGGCAGTCGGCCAATCCCCTCGCTTTCCGCTATTACGATCGCGACAAGCTGGTCCTTGGCAAGCGGATGGAGGACCACCTGCGCGCGGCGATCTGCTACTGGCACAGTTTCGTCGCCACCGGTCTCGACATGTTCGGCGGCGGGACGTTTGAGAGGCCGTGGTTCGCGCACGACGACATGGCGAACGCGAAGCTCAAGGCTGACGTCGCCTTCGAGATGTTCGACATCCTCGGTTTCCCGTTCTTCACCTTCCACGACCGCGACATCGCGCCGGAAGGCGCCTCGCTCGCCCAGTCGAACCGCAACGTGCGCGAGATCGCCGATCTGTTCGCGCGCAAGTTGGAGACGCGCAAGGTCAGGCTGCTGTGGGGCACGGCCAATCTGTTCGGCGCCCGTCGCTTCATGGCGGGCGCGGCGACCAATCCCGATCCCGACGTCTTCGCCTACGCCGCGGCGCAGGTGAAGAACGCGATCGACGTCACCCATCAGCTCGGCGGCGCGAACTACGTGCTGTGGGGCGGGCGCGAAGGCTACGAGACGCTGCTCAACACCGACCTCAAGCGCGAACTCGCCCAGCTCGGTCGCTTCCTCAAAATGGTGGTCGAGTACAAACACAAGATCGGCTTCAAGGGCGTGATCCTGATCGAGCCGAAGCCGCAGGAGCCGACTAAGCACCAGTACGACTTCGACGTCGCGACGGTGTACGGCTTCCTCAAGGCCAACGGCCTCGAGAACGAGGTCAAGGTCAACATCGAGGTCGGCCACGCGGTGCTCGCGCACCATTCGTTTGAGCACGAGGTTTCGCTCGCCGCGGCGTTGGGCGTTCTCGGCTCGGTCGACGCCAACCGCAACGACTACCAAAGCGGTTGGGACACCGACCAGTTCCCCAACAATGCGGCGGAGTTGTCGTTGGCGCTGCACGCCATCCTCAAGGCGGGCGGGCTCGGCGCTGGCGGGTTCAATTTCGACGCCAAGGTGCGTCGTCAATCGCTCGAGCCGGTCGATCTCATCTACGCCCACATCGGCGGCATCGACACGCTGGCGCGCGCGCTGGTCGCGGCGGCGGCAATGATCGAGGACGGCGCGCTCGACCGTTTCGTCGCCGAGCGCTACGCCGGTTGGGATCGTGGCGAGGGCGCCGAAATGCTGGCCGGTCGGCGCGGCCTGGCCGAAATCGCGACGCGAGTCGAGCGCGACAATCTCGATCCGCAGCCGCGCTCCGGCCGACAGGAGTATCTCGAAAATCTGGTCAACCGATATTTATGACGGCGTGAAGCGGTCATATAAGAGGACTACAGTCCAACGAATCGAGTCGGTCCTAAGGGAATCGGACTCTAAAATGGGAGGAGCGAGCATGAGGAAAGCATTGTTGACCGGGGCCGCGCTTGCGGCCATCTGCGTACCGAGCCTGGCGATGGCGAAGGATATCGTCGTCGGCGTGTCCTGGTCGAACTTCCAGGAAGAGCGGTGGAAGACTGACGAGGCCGCCATCAAGCAGGGCCTGGCGCCGTCGGGCGCGAAGTACATCTCGGCCGACGCGCAGGCCAATCCGACCAAGCAACTCGCCGACGTGGAAAGCCTGATCTCGAAGGGCGCGAACGTCCTCATCATCCTGGCCAAGGACTCGGAAGCGATCTTGCCGGCGGTGAAGAAGGCTAATGACGAGGGCATTCCGGTCATCGCCTATGACCGGCTGATCGAGAGCCCGAACGTGCTCTACATCACCTTCGACAACGTCGGCGTCGGCCGGATGATGGCGAAGTCGATCCTCGCCGCCAAGCCCGAAGGCAACTACGTCTTCATCAAGGGCGACCAGGGCGACCCGAACGCCGACTTCCTGTTCTCGGGCATCACCGAGGTGCTGAAGCCGGCGATGGACGCGGGCAAGATCAAGAACGTCGGCGAGACCTACACCGACACCTGGAAGCCCGACAACGCGCAAAAGGAAATGGAGCAGCTGCTCACCAAGAACAACAACAAGGTCGATGCGGCCGTCGTCGAGAACGACGGCATGGCCGGCGGCGCCGTCGCGGCGTTGTCGGCTCAAGGTCTGGCGGGCGTGGTTCCGGTCTCCGGCCAGGACGGCGATCATGCGGCAATCAACCGCATCGCGCTCGGCACCCAGACCGTCTCGATCTGGAAGGACGCGCGCGACCTCGGCAAGGTCTCCGGCGAAGCCGCCGTCGCCCTCGCCCAGGGCAAGAAGATGGCGGACATCGAAGGCGTGAAGCCGTTCTCCGGCGGCGCCAAGCACATCACCGTCAACGGCATCCTGCTCACCCCGCTCGCGGTCACGAAGGACAATCTCAACGTGATCGTCGACAAGGGCTGGATCACCAAGGCGGAGGTCTGCGCCGGCGTCGATCCGGCCAAGACCCCCTACTGCAAGTGAGTTGACCGCGCCGTAGCGCGAGACCAAGAATGGGCCGCGTCGCCGCCAACGGCGGCGCGGCATTTTCGCCCCTCCGTCGCCGGCTCGCTCAGCGCCGGCGGCGCGATAGGCGGCTCAAGGGGGGAGCATGAGCTCATCAGCGCCAATCGCCCGCAGCGAAGCTCCTGACGAACCGCTGTTCAAGCGGCTGATGCGGGCGACCGAGATCGACACCCGCATGATCGGCATGATCGCGGCGCTGGTGCTGATCTGGGTCGGCTTCAATATTTACACCTACGTCCAGTCCGGCGAAGGCCTGTTCCTGACGCCGCGCAATCTCTGGAACCTGTTGGTCCAGACCTCTTCGATCGCCGTGATGGCGACCGGTATGGTGCTGGTCATCGTCATGCGTCACATCGACCTGTCGGTCGGCGCGATCGTCGCCTTCGTCTCGACCATCGTCGGCATCACCCAGGTCTATTTCCTGCCGAAATATCTCGGCCTCGATCATCCGGCGATCTGGATCTTGACCGTCGTGCTCGCGCTCGCGGTCGGCGCCGCGATCGGCGCGCTGCACGGGACTCTGGTCGCCTATTTCGGCATCCCCGCCTTCATCGTCACGCTCGGCGGGCAATTGTTCTGGCGCGGAGCGGCGTGGTGGGTGACGTCCGGCGCGACCATCGCTCCGCTCGACCCTCGCTTCTCCCGTATTGGCGGCGGCCCGCCCTACGGTTCGATCGGCGCGCTGTGGAGCTGGGCGTTCGGCGCCGTCGCGTGCTTGGCGATCATCGCCGGCCTCTATTTCGGCCGCCGGCGGCGCGCGCGTTACAAGTTCCCGCGCCGGCCGATTTGGGCGGAGGTCACGATCGCCGTCCTGGGCTGCTTCGTCGCGCTAGGCGCGACTGCGGTCGTCAACGCTTATCCGTTACCCGAGCGCGTCGCTCAGCGCTATGCCGAGGCGAATCACATCCCGGTCCCGGAAGGCGGGCTGTTTATCTCGACCGGCTACGCGGTTCCCCTCCTGATCGCGCTCGCCGCCGGCCTGATCATGACCTTCGTCGCCAAACGCCTGCGCTTCGGCCGCTATGTCTACGCGATCGGCGGCAACCCGGAGGCCGCCGAGCTCGCCGGCATCAACACCAAGATGATCACGGTGGCGGTGTTCGCGCTGATGGGCTTCCTCGCCGGCGTTTCCTCCTGCATCGATTCGGCGCGCCTCGACTCGGCGACCAACCAGATCGGCACGCTCGACGAACTCTACGTCATCGCCGCGGCCGTCATCGGCGGCACATCGCTCTCCGGCGGCGTCGGCACGATCTACGGCGCGCTGATCGGCGCGCTGGTGATCCAATCGTTGCAGTCGGGCATGGTGCTGCTCGGCTTCGATTCCGCCTTCCAGCAGATGGTGGTCGGCATGGTGTTGGTCGCCGCAGTCGGCCTCGACTCCTATTACCGCCGTCGCACCGCCAAGGGATGAGCCATGGACGCCCAGACGAGAGTCCCGCTAGTCGAGATGAAGGACATTTCGCTGGCTTTCGGCGGCCTCAAGGCCGTCGATCACGCTTCGATCGATCTCTTCCCCGGCGAAGTCGTCGGCCTGCTCGGCCATAACGGCGCCGGCAAGTCGTGCCTGATCAAGGTGCTCTCCGGCGCCTACAAGCGCGACAGCGGCCAGATCTTCATCAACGGCCAGGAAGCGCACATCGCCAACCCGCGCGACGCCAAGGGCTACGGCATCGAGACGATCTACCAGACGCTGGCGCTCGCCGACAACGTCGACGCCGCCTCCAACCTCTATCTCGGCCGCGAGCTGCAGACGCCGTGGGGCACGCTCGACGACTCGGCGATGGAAGCGGAGGCGCGCAAGGTGATGGGGCGACTCAACCCCAATTTCCGCCGCTTCAAAGATCCCGTCGTCGCGCTCTCGGGCGGACAGCGCCAGTCGGTCGCGATCGCCCGCGCGATCCACTTCAACGCGCGCATCCTGATCATGGACGAACCGACCGCCGCGCTCGGCCCCGCTGAGGCGGATCAGGTCGGCCAGTTGGTCATGCAACTCAAGGCTGAAGGGCTCGGCATCTTTCTCATCAGCCACGACATCCACGACGTGTTCGACCTCGCCGACCGGGTCGCGGTGATGAAGAACGGTCGCATCGTCGGCACCGCCTCGGTCAAGAACGTGACCAAGGACGAGGTGCTGGGGATGATCATCCTCGGCAAATGCCCGCCCGGCGCGACGCCGGGACCGGGGGCGGTGACGAGCTGAGAGGCTTCTCCCTCTCAACGCCTGCGAAGAGAGAGGATATCGGTCCTTACGCCTTACCCTTCCATGGCGCGGCGCGCTTTTCGATTCCTCGCATCAGCATTTCGAACGCGAAGGCGACGACGCCGATCACGATCGTCCCGAGCATGACGACGTCGGTGCGCAGGAAATTGGCGGCGTTGAACACCATCTTGCCGAGACCGGCGTCGGCGGCGACCATTTCCGCCGCCACCAGCGTCGTCCAGCCGACCCCCATGCCGATGCGCAGGCCGACGAGGATTTCGGGCAGCGCGCCGGGCGCGATCACGTGCAGCACGACTTGCCACGGCGACGCGCCCATCGACCGCGCCGCCTGGATCTGTTCCTGGCTGACCGAGCGCACGCCGGCGCGCGCCGCCAGCGCGACCGGCGCGAAGATGGCGAGGAACAGCAGGATAATCTTCGACGTTTCGCCGATGCCGAACCAGATCACCATCAGCGGCAGATAGGCGAGTGGCGGCAGCGGCCGATAGAACTCGATCGGCGGATCGAAGATTCCCCGCGCGATGCGCGAGACGCCCATCGAAAGGCCGACCGGAACGGCGACTGCGACGGCGAGCGCGAACGCCGCGAAGACGCGCGCGACGCTGGCGGCGAAATGGCCTGACAACGTGTGCCCGTCGATATCGCCGGCGAGCGACTGCTGGAAGGCGCCCCAGATCGCTTCCGGCTTGGGCAGAAACAGCGGCTTGACCCAACCCGAATGCGACGCGATCCACCACGCGGCGAACATCAGCCCGGCCGAGGCCAGGCTGACGCCGAGGCTCGAACCTTCGCCTAGCACGCGATAGCGGCTGGTCTTCGGTCGGCGGTCGACGAGGCGCGCCGGAGCCAGAACCGCGTCGGTCATGCAGGGCCTCCTTCGAAAGCGCCGGCGGGCGCGTCACGGCTCAAAATGTCGGCCAGCACCTGCTCGCGCATGCGGATGAAGGCCGGTTCGGACTTGACCTTGCGCGCGTCGCGGCAGGCGAGATAGCGACGGCCGAAATCGAGTTCGTAGGTCTTGGCGATGCGGCCAGGCCGCGGCGTCATGACGACCAGCCGCGTGGCGAGGAACAAAGCCTCCTCGACCGAATGCGTGATGAAGAAGACCATCTTCGACGTGCGCCGCCAGACGTCGAGGATCAGCTCCTGCGCCTGCTCGCGCGTCAGCGCGTCGAGGGCGCCGAGCGGCTCGTCCATCAGCAGCGCCTCGGGGTCGGCGGCGAGCGCGCGGGCGATGCCGACGCGCTGCTGCATGCCGCCCGAAAGCTCGTAGACCATACGGTCGCCGAACTCGGCGAGACCGACCAGCGCCAGCTTCTCGCGCGCGATCGCGTGGCGCTCGGGCTTACTGACGCCACGCATCCTCAGAGCGAACGCGACGTTGTCGATGACATTGAGCCACGGCATCAGCGCGTGACGCTGGAAGACGACGCCGCGATCGGCGCCGGGCCCCCTGACCGGCGCGCCGTCGAGCAGCACTTCGCCCTCGGTCGGCGGCAGGAAACCGGCGAGCGCGGAGAGCAAGGTCGTCTTGCCGCAACCCGAGGCGCCAATGGCGACGACGAAGTCGCCGCTACGCATCTCGAGATTGACGTTTGAGAGGGCGACGAGTTCGCCCTCTCGGGTATCGTAGCGGACCGTCAGATTCCTCGCTTCGAGGACCGCCGCCGGCGCGGCGCCGCGCGCCGAAGGCGTCTCGGCGCCCGCCGAGTCGATCGGCGGGCGCTCGCTGGCGACGCGCTTGGCGCCGCCGATCACTTCGCCGCCGCAGCAGCGAATTCCGGATCGACGAACTTGGAGAAATCGTCGGGAACCTCGGTGATGCGGCCCTGAGCCTTGAGGAACGTCGCGGTGTTGGCCAGCGCCTTGGCGACGCGGCCGTCCTTGCCGCCGCCGAGCCAGGCGGACGTCGCCTGATCGGCCGCCGTCGGGAAGGCGTATTCGGCCAGCGTCGCCGGCACATCGGCGGGCTGGGCGCCGACGACCTTGGCGATCGCCTTCACTGCGTCGGAGTCAGGCGTGTATTTGGCGGCGTTGGCGCGATAGTCGGCGTCGGCCCCGTCGATCGCCTTGAGCAGCGCGACGACGAAATCCTTGTTCTTTTCCGCCCAGGCGCGGTTGACGATGATCGCGTCGAAGGTCGGCGCGCCCTGCTTGGCGACGTCGGCCGACGAGAGAATCGCTTTGCCGCCCGAGGCCTTGATTTTGGCCAGGACCGGATCCCAAACAAAGGCGCCGTCGATGTCGCCACGCTCCCAGGCGGCAAGAATCTCCGGCGGACGCAGGTTGACGACCTGCAGGTCGCCGGGCTTGATGCCGGCTTTGTCGAGAGCGTAGGTCAACTGATAGTGCGAGGTCGAGACGAACGGCGTCGCGATCTTCTTGCCTTTGAGGCCGGCGAGGTCGGTGATTCCCGACTTGGTCGAAACCGCGAGCTGCTCGGCGTTGTTGATGTCGTCGAGGATCCAGATCACTTCGACGTCGAGGCCCTGCGCCGCCGCGGCCGTCGCCGGCGAGGAGCCGACCTCGCCGATCGGGATGTCGCCCGAGGCCATCGCCTTGATGACGTCGCCGCCGCCGCCGAACAGCTTCCAGTTGATCTTGTATCCCGTGGCCTTCTCGATCGCCCCGGCCGCCTGGGCGACGCGGAACGGCACGACCATGTCCTGATGAGCGAACGTCACTTCCTTGGTCTGGGCCGCCGCCGGCGCCGAGGCCAAGCCGAGCAGTAGCCCGGCCGCCAAAACCGATTGCACCTTCATCTCTACGCGCTCCCTTGCGATCGCCGCGGCCGAAAGGCTCGACGGAGCCGTTCCGAAGCGAATCTGTGAATCCGACCAACATGCCGACCCGACATGGACAACTAAAACTATCTGGTCTATTGTTTTTGTCAACTGTTGAAGTGGACCACGCGGCGCTGGGAACGAGAGCGCCACATCAAAAGGATGTCGAAGCGATGCGGATGACGACCGAAGAGGCCTTTGTGAAAGTGCTGCAGCGACACGGAATTGCGCACGCCTTCGGCATCATCGGCTCCGCCTTCATGCCGGTTTCCGACCTGTTCCACCGCGCCGGGATCAAGTTCTGGGACGTCGCCCACGAGGGCAATGGCGGGGTCATGTGCGACGGCTACACGCGCGCAACTGGGGCGATCGGCATGCTGATCGCCCAGAATGGACCCGGCGTGACCAATTTTGTCACCGCGGTGAAGACCGCCTTCTGGAACCACACGCCGATGCTGCTGGTGACGCCGCAGGCCGCCAACAAGACGATCGGCCAGGGCGGCTTCCAGGAAGTCGAGCAGATGGCGCTGTTCCGCGACATGGTTTGCTACCAGGAGGAAGTCCGCGATCCGTCGCGCGTGGCGGAAGTTCTCAATCGCGTCATCCAGAGGGCGAAGCGGCTGTCTGCGCCGGCGCAGATCAACATCCCGCGCGACTTCTTCACCCACGTCGTCGACGTCGAGTTGCCGGCAATCGTCGAATTCGAGCGCCCGGCGGGCGGCGCCGAGGCGATCGCCGAAGCGGCGCGGCGGCTGTCGGCGGCGAAATTCCCGGTCATCCTGTCGGGCGCCGGCGTCGTGCTCGCCGACGCGATCGCCGATTGCGCCACGTTGGCCGAACGGCTCGACGCCCCGGTCGCCAACAACTACCAGCACAACGACAGCTTCCCCGGCGGCCATCGCCTCGCCGCCGGCCCGCTCGGCTACAACGGCTCGAAGGCGGCGATGGAGCTCGTCGCCAAAGCCGACGTCGTCCTCGCGCTCGGCACGCGGCTCAATCCATTCTCCACCCTGCCCTGCTACGGTCTCGACTATTGGCCGAAAGCCGCCAAGGTGATCCAGGTCGACATCAACCCCGACCGCATCGGCCTGACCAAGCCGGTCGCGGTCGGCATCTGCGGCGACGCCAAGCTGGTGGCGCGCGCGATCCTCGCCAAGCTGACGGCGACCGCTGGCGACGCGGGGCGCGAGCAGCGCAAGGCGCTCGTCCACGCGCTCAAGTCGCGTTGGCTGCAAACGCTGGCGAGCCTAGACCACGAAGACGACGACCCCGGCACGACCTGGAACGAAGACGCGCGCCAACGCGAGCCTAAGCGCATGTCGCCGCGCCAGGCGTGGCGTGCGATCCAGGCGGGACTGCCGCGCGACGCGATCATTTCGAGCGACATCGGCAACAATTGCGCGATCGGCAACGCCTATCCCTCGTTCGACGAGGGGCGCAAATACCTCGCGCCGGGGTTGTTCGGCCCGTGCGGCTACGGCTTTCCCGCCATTGTCGGGGCGAAGATCGGCAACCCTGACACGCCCTGCGTCGGCTTCGCCGGCGACGGCGCCTTCGGCATCTCGATGAACGAGATGAGCTCGATCGGTCGAGCCGGCTGGCCCGGCGTGACGATGGTGGTGTTCCGCAATTACCAATGGGGCGCCGAGAAGCGCAATTCGATCCTCTGGTACGACGACAATTTCGTCGGCACCGAGCTCAATCCGAACTTGAGCTACGCGAAGGTCGCCGCGGCGTGCGGATTCGAGGGGGTCGTCGCAACGACCCCCGCTGTGTTGACCGAAGCGATCCGCAAATCGTGCGAGGATCAGAAGCGCGGCGTCACCACCTTTATTGAAGCGGTGCTCAACCAGGAACTCGGCGAGCCGTTCCGCCGCGACGCGATGAAGAAGCCGGTCGTCGTCGCCGGAATCGACCGCGCGGACATGCGGGCCCAGGCGCTCGCGTAAGCGGTCCGTTTTCACGTCGGCGCAAGCGCCCCTCCCGCGTCTCGCGCGGAGGGGGAATTCGCACGACGCCTCGAACGACGCGCGCCGCGCGCATGTCGCGGCGAATTGCCGCGTCGTCGCGGCCCTTGACGTCGGCGAGGCGTTTCAGTACGTTCCGCGCACTTTCGCAAAGTGGAGCAGCCCGTCGTGGCTCAGCAGCTTATCGTATTTTCGGCGCCGGAGGGCGGACAGGCTTAACGCTTGGTCCCGTCAACTGGCGCACGTCCAAAGGCCCCTCGCGGGCCTTTTTTGTTGCCTTGCGTCCGAAAGCCGCGCGCTCGAGGCCCGAGCGGACCCGGCGAGAGATTTGGAGAGACCCGATGTCGAAACAGATGACCGGCGCGGAAATGATCGTCGAGGCGCTCAAGGACCAGGGCGTCGAACACGTGTTCGGCTACCCCGGCGGTTCGGTGCTGCCGATCTATGACGCGATCTTCGGCCAGAACAAGGTCCGCCATATCCTGGTCCGCCATGAGCAGGGCGCAGCGCACGCCGCCGAAGGCTACGCGCGCTCGACCGGCAAGGTCGGCGTGCTGCTCGTCACCTCCGGACCCGGCGCGACCAACGCCGTCACCGGCCTGACCGACGCGCTGCTCGACTCGATCCCGCTCGTCTGCATCACCGGCCAGGTGCCGACCCATCTCATCGGCTCGGACGCGTTCCAGGAATGCGACACGACCGGCATCACCCGCAGTTGCACCAAGCACAATTATCTCGTCCGCAAGATCGAGGAGCTGCCGCGCATCCTGCACGAGGCGTTCTACGTCGCCTCGCACGGCCGTCCGGGTCCGGTCGTCATCGACGTGCCCAAGGACGTGCAGTTCGCCAAAGGGACTTACGCGTTCCAGCGCGACATCCAGCACAAGACCTATCGGCCGCAGATCAAGGGCGACGCCGAGCGGATCAAGCGTGCGGTCGAGATGATGGCCAAAGCGAAGAAGCCGATCTTCTACACCGGCGGCGGCGTGATCAACGCCGGCCCCGAGGCTTCGACGCGCCTGCGCGAGCTGGTGCGGTTGACCGGCTTCCCGATCACCTCGACGTTGATGGGGCTGGGCGCCTATCCGGCGTCCGACAAGCAATGGCTCGGCATGCTCGGCATGCACGGATCATTTGAAGCCAACAACGCGATGCACGACTGCGACCTGATGATCTGCCTCGGCGCGCGCTTCGACGACCGCATCACCGGCCGGCTCGACGCTTTTTCGCCGTTCAGCAAGAAGATCCACGTCGACATCGACGCCTCGTCGATCAACAAGACCGTCAAGATCGACCTCGGCATCATTGGCGACTGCGGCAGCGTGTTGGAGGACATGCTGCAGTTTTGGCGCGAAGGCGGGCATCAGCCCGACGCGGCGGCGCTCGCCGGCTGGTGGCGGACGATCGACCATTGGCGGGCGCGGCGGTCGTTCGACTTCCGCAAGTCCAACACCATCATCAAGCCGCAATACGCCGTCCAGCGGCTGCGGGCGCTGACCAAGGACCGCGACATCTACCTCACCACCGAGGTCGGCCAGCATCAGATGTGGGTCGCCCAGCACTTCGGCTTCGACGAGCCCAACCGCCTGATGACCTCCGGCGGCCTCGGCACCATGGGCTACGGCTTCCCGGCGGCGATCGGTGCGCAGCTCGCCCATCCCAAGTCGCTGGTGATCGACGTCGCCGGCGAAGCGTCGATCCAGATGACCATCCAGGAGCTGTCGACCGCGGTGCAGCACCGCCTGCCGGTCAAGATCTTCATACTCAACAACCAGTACATGGGCATGGTGCGCCAGTGGCAGGAGCTGCTGCACGGCGGCCGCTATTCGGAGAGCTACACCGACTCGCTGCCTGATTTCGTCAAGCTCGCCGAAGCCTATGGCGCGCACGGCATCCGCTGCTCCGACCCCGCCAAACTCGACGACGCGATCATGGAAATGATCGAGACGCCGAAGGTGGTGATCTTCGACTGCCTGGTCGATCAGAAGGAGAACTGCTTCCCGATGATCCCGTCGGGCAAGGCGCACAACGACATGCTGCTCGCCGAACTCGGCGACGACGCCGGCATCGAACTCGGCAACATCATCGACGAGAAGGGCAGGGCGCTGGTCTGACGCGCCGTCCGGGAGCCGGTCATGTTCAGTCTCGACGAGTTGCTCCGCGCTGAGGCGGTCGTCCGCGCGGCGCTGCCGCCGACGCCGGCGATCGCCTGGCCGCTGATCGCCCGGCGACTCGGCGCCGAGGCGGTGGTCAAGCACGAGAACCACAATCCGACCGGCGCCTTCAAGGTGCGCGGCGGGCTGACCTTCGTCGACGCGCTGAAGCGGCGCGACCCGAACGCGAAAGGCGTCGTCTCGGCGACGCGCGGCAACCACGGCCAGAGCCTCGCCTTCGCGGGCGCGCGCGCCGGGCTCGAGGTGCGCATCTACGTGCCGCGCGGCAATTCGGCCGAGAAGAACGCGGCGATGCGCGCGCTCGGCGCCGAGCTCGTCGAGCACGGCGACGACTTCCAGGCGGCGCGCGAGGAGGCGATGCGGGCCGCCGCCGAAAGCGGCCTCGTCGCCGTGCCCGCCTTTCATCGCGACCTCGTGCTCGGCGTTTCGACTTACGCGCTCGAGCTGTTGGCGGCGCGCCCCGACCTCGACGTGCTCTACGCGCCGATCGGCCAGGGCTCGGGAATCTGCGGCTGCATCGCGGCGCGCGACGCGCTGGGGCTGAAGACTGAGATCGTCGGCGTACAGGCGAGCGGCGCGCCGGCTTACGCTTTGTCCTACGCCGCCGGCCGCGCCATCGCGACCGACAGCTGCGACACGCTCGCCGACGGCATGGCGACGCGGGTTCCCGATGAGGAGGCGCTCGCCGTCATCCGCCGCGGCGCGGCGCGCGTCGTGCTGGTCGACGACGACGAAATCGCCGCCGCGATTCGCGCCTATTGGACCGATACGCATAATCTCGCCGAAGGCGCTGGCGCCGCGCCGCTCGCCGCCGCGCTTCAGGAGCGCGGCCGACTTGCCGGCAAGAAAGTCGGCCTCATTCTCTCCGGCGGCAACATCGACCTCGACCTGTTCCAACGCTGGGCGGCGCCCGCCGTACGCCCCGCGCCGACGCCAACCGAATTCGCGCCCGACAACGCGCGCCGATGCGAAGGGATGATGTCATGACCAAGATCGAACCCAAGCCCGAGCCCGAATATCCGCCTTCGCCCTATTCCTCGCCGATCGGCAAGTCGAACATCGCGAGCCACACGCTGTCGGTGCTGGTCGACAACGAGCCCGGCGTGTTGGCGCGGGTCGTCGGCCTGTTCTCGGCGCGCTCGTTCAACATCGAGAGCCTGACCGTCGCCGAGGTCGTCCACGAGACGCATCAGTCCCGCATCACCATCGTCACCGCCGGCACCATCGAGGTGGTCGAACAGGTGCGCCATCAGCTCGAACGGCTGGTGCCGATCCATTCCGTCACCGACCTGACCGAGACCGCGCGCGCCATCGAGCGCGAGCTGGCGATGGTCAAGGTGCGCGGCAAGGGCGACTCTCGGCTCGAGGCGATGCAGCTCGCCGAGGCGTTCCGCGCCAAGGTGATCGACGCGACGACGGAGAGCTTCATCTTCGAGATCACCGGCAACCCGCGCAAGATCGACGACTTCGTCGACCTGATGCGGCCGATCGGCCTGGTCGAAGTCTCCCGCACCGGCGTCGCCGCCATCTCGCGCGGGCCGAAGGGGATCTGAGGGGCGGGACGAACCCCTCTCCCGTTCGGGAGCTACCGGATTCACACGTCCTCGAAGCCTGCGACCAATCGCCCTGCCCCTCACCCTGCCTCTCCCCGCAAGCGGGGAGAGGAGCGCGTGGCGCCTTTCTTCACCTCTCCCCGCGTCTTAGCGGGGAGAGGCAGGGTGAGGGGCAGGGCGAGTTTCCGCGCCGTCGCCAGGATGTGTGAATGTCGTAGCATTCGGGAGAGGGGGACGCGCGAAGCCCCTTGAGGGGGCGGCAATTTCGTTCAACGAACGAGCGATTTCAAAGCCGTAGGCGCCATTTTGCGCCACAGTCGCGCGGCGTGAGGAGGATCGAGGACGACCCGTGGGTGCGCGGGGCCGCCTTCTGCCGCGAGGGCTTGACCGTCAAACCGCGCGTCAAGTTTCGTCAAGTCTTGTCAAGCGATGTCAAGCCGCGGCAAGCCTTGTCAAGGGCGCGGCCTTTACGAATCAAAGGCTTGCGGCGCGTCAAGGGCAGCCTCGGCGATTGGCGAGTCGGCTTCCCCCGGCGGCGCGTCGCCGTGGAGCTCCCGGCGCCGCTGGACGTTCTCGGCCATGGCGTGGTCTCGCTCTCGCCCGCCTCGAAGGTCTGGGCGACGGTCTGGGGCGCCCACTCGCGCGAGATCGCCTCTTCGGGCCCGATCGCCGCATAGGCCCAGCCCGCCGGCGCCATCGCCAGAATGCGCAACCGCCGGTATTCGCGCCTCCGCGCCGCGCGGCGGTCGGTGGAGGTGGGGGGAAGGCAGGGACGCGTCGTTCATCGGTCGGGCTCCTTCGGGGCGCCGCGGCGAGCGTGCGCGGGGCGTGGATATTTCGAATGAGCAGAATAGCATGAATTCTGAAAACCGGAAAGCGATTGCGACCTTTCGGGAAAGCGGGTCGGTTTCAATTGCCGTTTTGCGCCCAAGCACGAACCCGCTTCGCGGGATTGCCACTGCGGGCAAGGTAGTGCGTTTTCCTTAGAGTCTTGAGCGAGGCGCGGCGGCGCCTTGAGCATGGAGTTCCCTTCATCATGAAAGGAACTTCCGATGTCCGTTTCATCTGTCGAACGCCCCGTCAGCGCGCTGCGGCAGCGCATGCTCGAAGATATGGCGGTGCGCGGCCTGCGATCGGATACGCAGCACGAGTATATTCGCTTTGTTCGCGGCTTCGCGGCCTTCCTTGGACGACCGCCGGATACGGCGAC
>JBEKVR010000027.1:0-41795 GCA_049513815.1 Roseiarcus sp.
GGCCGATCACAGGCCGCACCCATCAGTTGCGCGCCCATTGCGAGGCGATCGGCCATCCGATCATCGGCGATCCCAAATACAATCGCCGCCCCGAGAACGACCCCGCCCGCCACGATCCGCTGCGCGCGGTGCCGCCCGGCGTCGAGCCCAAGCTGCATCTGCTGGCGCGGCGGCTGATCCTGCCGCATCCACGCGGCGGCACGCTCGACGTCGTCGCGCCGTTGCCGCCGCATATGCAGGCGAGCTTCGACATGTTCGGCTTCGACGTCTCGCAGCGCGATCCGATCGAGGACGCGCCGGATGCCTGAGGAGACGCGCGACCCGATGCGCGCCGCCCAGGCGGCGATGCGGCCGCCGGCGCTGCGCCGCTTCTACAAGAGCGCCGAGGTCGTCGCCGCCGACGGCGGCGGCTTCGCGGTCAGGCTCGACGGGCGACCCGTGCGCACGCCCGGCAAGCGGCCGCTCGTCGCGCCGACCCGCGCCGTCGCCGAGCGGATCGCCGCCGAATGGGCCGCGCAGGGCGAGACGATCGAGCCGATGTCGATGCCGGCGACGCGGCTCGCCAATTCGGCGATCGACGGCGTCGGCGAGGCGCTCGCCGCGACGCGCGCCGCGATCGCCGACTACGCCGCCGCCGACCTCGTCTGCTACCGTGCCGCGGCGCCCGAGGCGCTCGTCGCGCTGCAGGCCGAGGCCTACGACCCCGTTCTCGCTTGGGCGTGCGATGCGCTCGGCGCGCGTTTCGTTGCGACCGTCGGCCTCGCCCATTTCGCCCAGCCGGAGCCGGCGCTGGTCGCGGCGCGCGCGGCGGTCGAGGCCTATGCCGACCCGTTCGCCGTCGCCGCGTTGCATGTGACGACGAGCCTGACCGGCTCGCTGATGATCGCGCTGATGACGGCCAAGGGCGCGCTGACGCCCGAAGCCGCCTGGCGCGCCGCCCATGTCGATGAGGACTTCCAGATCGGCCGCTGGGGCGTGGACGAAGAGGCCGAGCGCCGCCGCGCCGCGCGCTGGCGCGATTTCGAGGCGGCGGCGACAGTCCTGGCGGGACTCTAAACCCGCCCGTCGCGCTGCGGATTTATCGCCAATACCCCGTCATCAACTCATTGGCCCAGTCCGGCTCGCGCACGTCTCCGCGCGGCAGGAAGCCGCGCATGCACGGTTTGACGTCGAGAACCGGCGTGCCGTCGATCGCGTCGAGGCCGGCGACCCTCAACGTCGTTCCTTCGACCGCCAGCAGACGGCAGATGGTCACGCCGAGTCGGTTCGGCCGGTCCTTGCCGCGCTGGGCGAAGATGCCGACTTTCGGCCAGTCTGTCCGTCCGCGCAGGTGGCGCGCGCCGGCGACGACCGCGCTCTCGGCGACGCGATCGAAGAGGAAGATGACTTCGACGTGCGAGAAGCCGTCGAGCCCGGCGAGCGCTTCGGGACCGAATTCGGGAGCCAGCGCAATCGTCGCCGTCACTGCGTCCCAGCCGTCGTCGATCGGTTCGGCGCGCCCGCCGCGCACGAAGCCGATCGGCCGCAGCGCATAGGCGCGAGCGTCCGCCGCGGCGTTGTCCATCATGGAAGCCCCTCCTGTTGCGCCGCGACTATAGGCGCCGGCCGAGGCGGATCAACGCTGACGAGCCATTACTGCCGCCCCGCCTCATCCCAATGTCGCAGACCCGCCCGGTTTTCGCTCCCATGGCGCCGTGCTATGTCCGCCAGCGGAGAGTCACACACTGCCGTCATGGCCGGGCTTGTCCCGGCCATTCCACGCCGTTGCGCCGCCGCCATGCTCTTGAGCCTTGCTGCGGCTGAGCCACGTGGATGGCCGGGACAAGCCCGGCCATGACGCGGTGAGTGTGTCCGTACGCAGCGAATGGCTCTGTGCGAGGCTTTCGCCAGTCGCGTTCGTCAAACCAACTCGGAGCTTCCCCTTGAAACAGATGCTCGCCCGGTTGGACCGCCGTCGCGCCCGCGCGCGCTTGGGCGGCGGCGAACAGCGCATCGGCGCCCAGCACGCCAAAGGCAAGCTGACCGCGCGCGAGCGCATCGACCTTTTGCTCGATCAGGGCTCGTTTGAAGAGTTCGACATGTTCGTCGAGCACCGCTGCGCCGATTTCGGCATGGAGAAGACGAAGATCCCCGGCGACGGCGTGGTGACCGGCTGGGGCACGGTCAACGGCCGCACCGTGTTCGTCTTCGCCAAGGACTTCACCGTCTTCGGCGGGTCGCTGAGCGAAGAGCACGCGCGCAAGATCACCAAGATTCAGGAAATGGCGGTCAAGAACCGCGCTCCGATCGTCGGCCTGTTCGATGCCGGCGGCGCGCGCATCCAGGAGGGCGTCGCAGCGCTCGGCGGTTACGGCGAAGTGTTCCAGCGCAACGTGCTCGCCTCCGGCGTCATTCCGCAGATCTCGGTGATCATGGGTCCCTGCGCGGGCGGCGACGTCTATTCGCCGGCGATGACCGACTTCATCTTCATGGTGCGCGACACCAGCTACATGTTCGTCACTGGCCCCGACGTGGTGAAGACGGTGACCAACGAGACCGTCACCGCGGAAGAGCTCGGCGGCGCCCTGGTTCACTCGACGCGCTCGTCGATCGCCGACCGCGCCTACGACAACGACGTCGAGGCGCTGTTGCAGATGCGCCGCTTCATCGACTTCCTGCCCGCCTCCAACCTCGAGACGCCGCCCAAGCTGCCGAGCTTCGACGATCCCGATCGCATCGACATGTCACTCGACACCCTGATCCCCGACAATCCGAACAAGCCCTACGACATCAAGGAGCTGATCCTGAAGATCGCCGACGAGGGCGATTTCTTCGAAATCCAGGAAACGCACGCCAAGAACATCGTCACGGGCTTCGCCCGCATCGAGGGCACGACGGTCGGGATCGTCGCCAACCAGCCCCTCGCGCTCGCCGGCGTGCTCGATTCCGACGCTTCGCGCAAGGGCGCGCGTTTCGTGCGCTTCTGCGACTGCTTCAACATCCCAATCGTCACCTTCGTCGACGTGCCGGGCTTCCTGCCGGGCACGGCGCAGGAATATGGCGGGCTCATCAAGCATGGCGCCAAGCTGCTGTTCGCTTACGCCGAGGCGACAGTGCCCAAGGTCACCGTCATCACCCGCAAGGCCTTCGGCGGCGCCTACGACGTCATGGCGTCCAAGCATCTGCGCGGCGACATCAACCTGGCCTGGCCGACGGCGCAGATCGCGGTGATGGGCGCCAAGGGCGCGGTCGAGATCATCTTCCGCGCCGACATGAACGATCCCGCCAAGATCGCCGAGCGCACCAAGGAATACGAAGCGCGCTTCCTCTCGCCCTTCGTCGCCGCTGAGCGCGGCTACATCGACGAAGTCATCATGCCGCACGCCACCCGCCGCCGCCTGTCACGCGTGCTCGCCATGCTGCGCAACAAGAAGCTCGAGAACCCCTGGAAGAAGCACGATAACATTCCGCTGTGACGCGCCATTGAGGGCCTCCGCCGCAACTCCGCCTACGCCCGGCGCTCGTGCCGCGGCTCGGCGTAGAAGGCGCGCTTTTCGACATACATGGCGGCGTCGGCCCTATGCACGACGGCCTCCAACCGTTCTCCCGGTCGACTGGTCGCCGCGCCGATGGCGAAGCTGAGCGGGACGCTCGCATAGTACTGGTTGTTGAGCGCCACGAGATTGTCGATCGCCATCATCAACTCTTCGCCGTCCCGCTCGTGGCGCGCCGGCATCAGAATGGCGAATTCGTCGCCGCCGATGCGTGCGACGCGGCTCGGCTCTTCGACCGCCTTGCCCAACACCTCGCCGGCGCGGCGCAGCAACTCGTCGCCCGCGGCATGACCGGATTGATCGTTGGCGGCTTTCAGGCCGTTGACGTCGAGGACGAGAACGGTGATCGGCGACGAGCCGCTGCGTTCGAGGCGATTGAGTTCGTCGACAAAGAAGGAGCGATTGTAGAGCTTGGTGAGGACGTCGTGCTTGCCGAGGAATTCGAGATAGGCCTCGGCCTTCTTGCGGGCGGTGATGTCGGTCAGCGCGACTTGGACTAACGACCAGTCCCTTTCGCGGCCGGGGAACACCGAGAATTGCAGATGAAGATACAGCGGCGCGCCGTCGAGCGAATAGTTCACCACTTCGCGCTGCTGGAAGAACTTGCCGTCCCACAAGTCGATCAATTGTTCGCGGAACGGCTGCAGCATCGCATCGCGAAAGACGTCGCGCAGGCGGCCGAGCAGCGTCTTCTTGTCAGCGGCCCCGAATAGACTCAGCGTGTGATTATTGACGTCGATCACCCGAATTTCGCTCATGCAGCGGACGACGAATTCCGGGTGCACGTCGGTGAAGACGCGAAAGTCCTCGATCCCGCGATCGCGCGCCTCGTCGAGCAAAGACTTGACCTTGCTGAAGTCCTCGACCCACAGCGAGATCGGCGAGTGTTCGAATAGCCCGCGCGAATAGTCCTCGCTGAGCGCTAGCAGCCGGCGCGCGCCTTCGCGTTCGCTGACGTCGTCGACCGCCACCAGGACGCGCGCCCAGCTCGTCTCGTAGCCCGGCAGCAGAGCGCCCTTGACCTGAATGTCGATGCGCCGCCCCTTCAGCGAATAGTTGACGCCGTTGCTGGCGAACCCGCCTTTGCCGTCCCACAGTTGCGCGAGTTCCTCGGTCAGATTGGTCAGCATTTCGTCGCGGAAGATGCGATCGAGATTGGCGACGAGATGCGCCAGATCGTCCGCGTCGAATAACGACAGCGTCCGACGATTGACCCTGAGGACGCGCATGCGGGCCGCGCAGGCGCGAACGCGGGCCGGGTCTTCGGCGAAATAGGCGCGCAGGTCCCGCACGCCCGCCGCCCGCCACGCGTCGAACAGCGTCTTGACCGCGCTGTAATCCTCGAGCCACAGCGACGTCGGCGCGATTTCGAACATCATCGCGTCGTCGTCGGGGCGCCCGCCGGCTGAGGCTGAGTCAGGGTCGACGAGAACGTGCATGGGTTCCCCGGAATTGGCGCGCGACGACAACGAGAGACAGACGGTCGTGACGCCCAATTGCGCTACGTTACGTCAACCACCTTACAAAAGGTTATCAGGCGAGGATCACGTTGACGGTTGACTGGACCTCCGCAGATTCGTGGCGACATCCAGCTGCGAGGGGCACGGCCGGAGCTTGAGCGGCCGCGACGGTGGACGCGCGCCTGTTCGAGCCCGGCGAGACGTTGCGCGCCCCGCATCTTCTCGATGTGGAAGTCGCGCAAGTCATCGGTCGCTATGTGGCTAATGGCGACATCGCCGCCAATCGCGGACGCGAGGCCCTCGACGACCTCGCCGATCTGCGCCTGCGCCGTCGTCCCTACGATCTACTGCTGCCGAGGATCTGGGAGCTGCGCCACAGCCTGACCGCCTACGCCGCCGCCTATGTTGCGCTCGCCGAGGCGCTCGACGCGCCGCTGCTGACACGCGACCGACAGCTCGCCGCCGCGGCCGGCCCGTGAGCGCGGATCGAACTGATCTGAGCAGGCGCCCCCGTCGGATTCAGGCGCTCGTCAGCCGAACGTCGCGGCAGCTCTGAATTTTGACTTTCGGAAAATCGGAATCTCGGGTACACTGAGGCTTCGGTCGTGACGGCGCGGCCAGAGGAGCGGCGGGCGCAGGGCGTTGATGTCGCGCGAAACGAACGGGGGTCCAAGTCATTGAAAACGCATGGTGTGGCGCCGTCGCCGATTTCGCCGCCGTTTCCGATCAAGGGCTTGCGGGAGGCCGAAACGCAATCGCCGGCTTCGTCGCGTTTCGTCTTCGTTTCGTCTCGCTTCGTTTTCGTTTCGCCTGATTTCGCCTCGTTGCGCCGGGCGCGCGCTCGCCGCGTCGCTCGCCGCAGCGTCCCGGCCGCCGCGGCGGCCGCTTCATGTTCTCGAAACCATCAGTTTTTGCAGCGCCTTAACCCTCAAATCAATCGCGTTAACGGATTCACGCCCTGGCAAAGTTTGCGGCCCATTTTCTTGTCTCACAAGAAGCCGCCGGCAAAGGCGGCAGGGCGTCGAACAGAGTTGGGTTATGGCGTTTCAGGTCGACAGGAGCCGCACGATCATCACGGCGATGATCCACGGCCGCAGGATCACGGCGATGGACGTCGCCTGGCTGAGGCGCGAGGTCTTTGCGTCCGGCGAGGTGTCGCGCGAGGCCGCCGACGAACTGTTCGTGGTCGAGCGCGCCGGTCTCGCCAACGCGCCGGCCTGGACCGAGTTTTTCGTCGAGAAGATCGTTGATTACGCCGTCTGGCAGTCCGGCGAGCCCGGCGTGCTGGGCGAAGCCGAAGCGAAATGGCTGAGCGCGCGCGTCGACGAATGCGAATCGGCCAACGCGCTCGCCGCGCTCGCCGCGGCGCTCGGCGAAGCGCGCCGTGCGCCCGCGTCCTTGGTGGCGGCGGCGCAGGCGCGCGCCTGGCCGGGCGTCGGCGCCGCGCTGAAGCCGGCGCGGGCGGGCTGAGCGCAAATCGTCGCCAGGCTGGAAAATCCGCCGCGGGCGCCCAGGTTTGGACGCTCAGACCTCTCGCCAAGGATCCCCGCCTGATGGCCGACCTTTCTTCGTTTCCGATCGCCGCCCGTTGGCCCGCCAAGCGACCCGACGTCATCCAGCTCTATTCGAACCCGACGCCGAACGGCGTGAAGGTTTCGATCGCGCTCGAGGAGTTGGGGCTCGACTACGAGCCGCACCGCATCGACATCGGCAAGAACGAGAGCTGGGAGCCGGCATTCCTGTCGCTCAATCCCAATGGCAAGATCCCCGCCATCATCGATCCCAACGGGCCCGGCGGAAAGCCGCTCGGCCTGTTCGAATCGGGCGCGATCCTCATCTATCTCGCCGACAAGACCGGCGAACTCATTCCGACCGATCCGGCGAAACGCTACGAGGCGCTGGAATGGGTGTTCTTCCAGATGGCGTCGATCGGGCCGATGTTCGGCCAGGTCGGCTTCTTCCACAAATTCGCCGGCCGCGAAATCGAGGACAAGCGCCCGCTCGAGCGCTACTGCAAAGAGTCGCAGCGCCTGCTCGGCGTGCTGGAGACGCGCCTCGCCGGTCGCCGCTGGATGATGGGCGACGACTACACGATCGTCGACATCGCATTGCTCGGTTGGGTGCGCAATCTGATCGGGTTCTACGGCGCTGGCGATCTCGTCGGCTGGAACACGTTCGAGGAGGTGCCGCGCTGGCTCGAGGCGGCGCTGGCGCGGCCGGCGGTCCAGCGCGGCCTGGGCATTCCGGCGGCGGCCGCCGCCTGAAGGCGGGCAATTAGCCGAATGGGCTAGGCGGGCGGGGCGCGGCTAAGGTTTACGCGCCGCCTGTGTTCTCCTAAGAACGGCGAGAGGGGGGAGGCTTCGGGGCTTTCCGAGCCGGGACGCCGATGTTCAACAAGATTCTGATCGCCAACCGCGGCGAGATCGCGTGCCGCGTCATCAAAACCGCGCGCAAGATGGGCGTGAAGACGGTCGCGGTCTATTCGGAAGCCGACAAGGACGCCTTGCACGTCGAAATGGCCGACGAGGCGATCGCCATCGGCCCGCCGCCGGCCGCGCAGTCTTATCTTCTGATCGACAAGATCATCGCCGCCTGCAAGGAAACCGGCGCCGAGGCGGTGCATCCCGGCTACGGCTTTCTCTCCGAACGCGCCGCCTTCGCTCAGGCGCTCGTGGCTGAGGGGATCGTCTTCATCGGCCCCAACCCGCGCGCCATCGAGGCGATGGGCGACAAGATCGAATCGAAAAAGTTCGCCAACGCCGCCAAGGTCTCGACCGTTCCCGGTTTCCTCGGCGTGATCGAGAGCCCCGAGCGCGCCGCCGAGATCGCCGATGAAATCGGCTATCCCGTGATGATCAAGGCCTCGGCAGGCGGCGGCGGCAAGGGCATGCGCATCGCCCACTCGCGCAAGGAAGTCGCCGAGGGCTTTGCGCGCGCCAGGTCCGAAGCCTTGTCGTCGTTCGGGGACGATCGCGTCTTCGTCGAGAAGTTCATCGTCAATCCGCGTCACATTGAAATTCAAGTGCTCGGCGACAAGCACGGCCATGTCGTCTATCTCGGCGAGCGCGAGTGCTCGATCCAGCGTCGCAACCAGAAGGTGATCGAGGAGGCGCCGTCGCCGCTGCTCGACGAAGCGACGCGGCGCAAAATGGGCGAGCAGGCGGTCGCGCTCGCCAGAGCGGTGAACTACGACTCCGCCGGCACGGTCGAATTCGTCGCCGGCCAGGACCGCAGCTTCTACTTTCTCGAGATGAACACGCGACTCCAGGTCGAGCATCCGGTGACGGAGCTCGTCACTGGCGTCGACCTCGTCGAGGAGATGATCCGCAGCGCCTACGGCGAGCCTTTGCGCCTCACTCAAGCCGACGTGAAGCTGAACGGCTGGGCGGTCGAGAGCCGCGTCTACGCCGAAGACCCGACTCGCGGCTTCCTGCCGTCGACCGGGCGGTTGGTCAAATATCGCCCGCCGGCGGAAGGAACGGTCGAAGGCGTCACGGTGCGCAACGACACCGGCGTCTACGAGGGCGGGGAAATCTCGATCCATTACGATCCGATGATCGCCAAGCTGGTCACTCGTGCGGGCGACCGTCTGAGCGCGATCGACGCGCAAGCGAATGCGCTCGACGCCTTCGTCATCGACGGCATCCGCCACAACATTCCTTTCCTGTCGGCGCTAATGCAGCACGAGCGCTGGCGCGCAGGCCGTCTGTCGACCGGATTCATCGCCGAGGAATTCCCCGACGGGTTCTCGCCGCTGGTCGCTGCGGGCGAGACGCAGGCCGTCATCGCCGCCGTCGCCGTGCACGTCGACCATGTCGAGAACGTGCGCAAGCGCGAGATTTCCGGGCAGTTTCGCGCCGGCTGGAACCGGGCCTTCGACTTGAAGCGCGCTGTCCTGCTCGGCGCGACGCGCATCGACGTCGAAGTCGAGCCGCGCGACGGCGGGGTCGACGTCGTGTTCGCCGATGGGCGTCGGCTGCGCGTCGAATCGCCGTGGACGCCGGGCGAGCCGGTATGGCGCGGCGACATCGACGAGAAGCCGACCGCAGTGCAGGTGCGCGCGATCCTCAACGGTTTCGCGCTCGCCCATCGCGGCGTGGCGGTCGCGGCGCGCGTCTACACGCATCGCGAGGCGGCGCTCGCCGCGCTGATGATCGAGCGCGAGGGCGCTGATCTGTCGCGAGCGCTGCACTGCCCGATGCCCGGTCTGGTCAAGTCAATTGCGGTCAAGGAAGGTCAGCAAGTCCGTCCCGGCGATCCGCTGTGCGTCGTCGAAGCGATGAAGATGGAGAACCAGCTTTCAGCCGAGCGCGCCGCGACGGTGAAGAAGATCGTCGCCAGGGTTGGCGAATCGCTCGCCGTCGACGCGGTGATCATGGAGTTCGACTGACGCGCAGCCGTCCCTGTCGGGCGCCTGAACGTGCTATAAGAGGGCGTGGGCGCTGCGAGGGAGGATGCCATGCCGGCGACGCTAGCGCGCGGGGCGGAACTCTCGGTTGCGGTCGCCCTCGCCGCGGCATGGGGCGCGGTCTCGGACGAGCGCGGCGATCAGGTCGCTTGGCCGCTGCTGTGCAGGTCTCCCGCGCTCGCCCAGGAGAGCGCGGTGAGCGGCGTCTTTCACGGCATCGGGACCGTCACGGCGGTCGACAGCGCCAAAGGCTGGCTGACGCTCGATCACAAGGCGATCGACGGCTTCATGGGCGCGATGGAGATGATGTATCGCGTCGAGCCGCCGCGACTGACCGCCGGCCTGCGGGTCGGCGACCGCATCGCCTTCGACATCGACGCCGGCCGCTATGCGATCGTCGGCGTTAGGGTCCTCGACAAGCCGAAGTGACGGCTCGCGCGGGCGTCAATTGGCCGGGCAGGATCGCGACGAAGTCGCGGCCGAGCGCGTTGGCGACGGCGTGGTGGCAGGACATGCAGCTGGCGGGCGCGTCCCGCGCGTAGGTCTCCATCGTGACGTTGGCGAGATTCTCGTCCGGTTCGTCTTTCTTTTCGTCGACCTGATAGGGCTCGCCGGGGGTGTTGGAATCGATGCGCGGGCCGGGAAAGTATCGGCCGTCGTTGTCGGGCGTCGGCGGCTGCGTCACCGTCGGCCATTGCGTCGCAGGCAACGAAGGACAAAGTCATCGCATCGCTTTGGCGCGCTCTTTCCCTGACGCTCGCTCGCGCTATGCGGCCCCCGGCGGACAGCTACCTTGGTAGTCGCGACGCAACAAACTCAGCTGCTGCAATCGGCGAGGCTGCAATCTCGGCCAAGCTGCCATTTCCGGCGAGCCGCGATCGGGGCGCTGCCGAAGAGCCTGCTGCGAGGCGCGTCAGGCGATCTTGCTGGTCCAGATCCAGCACGAACAGTCGGAGGAGATGGTCCCCTCGACGAACCGGCAACTGGACGGCGCCAGAAAATGCTTGCATGCGCCGCAATTGTGATCGGTATTGGCTGCGGTTCGGAAATGCACGGCGGCCTGCGACACTTTCACGGTGGCGCTGGCCCTGGTTGCGAGCAGCAAGGGGGCGGCCGCCACGGCGACGCCTCCCGCCAACAATGTGCGACGCGAAATCTCGGCCGAGCCGATATTACTGGAGTCTTTCATGATTTCCTCGCGAGCAAGAGGCGCCGCGCGTTGCGCCATAGCTGGCTAATAGTAGGGATTTTCAAACAGGATTGCGCGGACGCAAGCCAGCTTCTGCCGCGACAAAGCAGCGCAGGCGCGGTGGATCGCCATCGCAACTTTGCGGCTTTGAAGGCGGATCGTTGTCGGGTCGAAGAGCCAATGCTCGGGAGAATTTCCCCAAGCGCGTCCCCGCTGCGCTCTGCTCCCGATTTCGCGAAGCCTTTCCGTCGGCCGCCGGGTCGCCGACGCGGCGGCCCGCCGATCTCCGAAGAAGCGCCGGGCCAAAACAATCCACGGAGGCTCGTCAACGCCGCGGACGGCGTCCGCTCCTGCGCCGCAAGCTGCGAAACTCGCACGGTTCGGTCGGACCCTCGGAAAGTCGCGCTCCGCGCAGAACTACTTGAGGTAGCTGACGTAAGCGGCGACCGCGGCGATTTGCTCTTTGGTCAACTTTTCGGCAATCGGCCCCATGATCTCCGAATTGTCCGGTTTCTGCGGGTCTTGCCCGCGCTCCCGGGACCAATTTGTCAGCTTGTTGATAATGTAGCCGTCGAGCTGGCCGGCCAGGCGTGGAAACTGGTCCAAGCCGTAGGCGTCGAGGCCATGGCACGTCTCACAGGCCGGAACCTCGGCGTCGGGAACGCCTTCATGGAAGATCTTTTCCCCTTCCGAGACGAGATCTTTCGGAGCGCCGCCATAGGGCGGCGGGTCGAGGTCTTTGAAATGTGAAGCCAGGGCGTCGACCATCGCGGGGCTGAGGACATGGGCCACATTGCCCATCACGGGGTTCAGCCGCCGGCGCTCGATGAAGGCCTCCAATTGGTTCTTGATATAGGGCGGCTGCTGGCCCGCGAGTCTCGGCATGGGATTGGTCCCGATAAAGCCTCGCGCCGAAAGCCCATGACAAGTTTCACAATAGCCCGCCTTCGCTTGAAATTCTTTCGGCGGAACTACCGCGGGCTGCGCGGCGCCGTCGATCTTGTCTTCTTCGGCGCCCGCTCCGGCGCAGAAAAGAACGGCGAGCAACGCAGTCGGGGCGAGAACCTTGACAACCCTCATCAGCTTCCTCCGCGAATTTTCGCGCCACGATCGGAAGGAGCGCCCGTCCGGCCCGCCAGGACCGAACGACGATGCCGATTGCGAGTGAGAAGGGCGTTTCCCGCGCCGCCATGGTTCGGCGTCGCATCTCGCCATTGCCGAAACCACCCGCCAAGCATTGTTGCGCGCGTCAGGGCTTCACCCGACGCCGCCGCGCGAACTTTCCTTCCGTCTCCCCTGCCGGGCGCGGCCGAACGCGCCTTCGTCAGTCTATAATTTGTTTCGACGCGTTTTCCAGTCGCCATTCGAAATTCCAGCAGCTTTGAAAGCATTCCACGGGTTTGGTCGTCAATTGCTTGTTGGAGAGCGACGAGGCCGGACGAGATGGCGAAGGTGAGGCCGTGGGCGTACTGGAGAAGAGGGGGGGGGACGCGCCCTGCCCGAAGGCTGGCGCGATGGAGGGCGTCGAGAGGGCGCCCGCCTTTTCCCCGGACCTGCTGCCCGCGGTCCCGGCGACGCGCCGGCGCCGCCCGGCGCTTCGGTTGCGCTACCTCGCGAAGAAGGATCTCGACGAGCAATAGCAAGCCCCGATCGCGCCGACAGCGCGAGGTCGTCTCATCCGGCTTGCGTCGCAACTCCGCGCCTTGACCATTCACGACGCCTCGCGCACAAATCGACTCGTTACGCCTTCACTCGCCTCAGGTGCCGAAGCCCCGGGCGAGCGAAATGGGGAGCCGGTGAAATCGGGGGAAAGTCGCTGCCGGCTAGCAGCCGCCGAGCGGCGAAAGAACGAAGGGGCGGGGGAGATGAACGCTGTTCATTTGCGCGTGGCGCTGCAATTCGCCCTGGCGGTTTTTCTGGCGGTTGCAGCCGGTCAAGCTCAGGCCGAAGACCGACGCGTCGGCACGGCGGCGGGCGGCGTCGACGCGAAATTCGAATATTGCACGACTTGTCATGGCCCGTCGGCGCAAGGGTTTCGCGGCTATTACATCATGCCGCGCCTCGCCGGGCAGCAGCCGCAATATATTGAAAATCAGTTGCACGCCTTCCTCGAGCGGCGGAGGCTCAACCCGGTGATGGCCAATGTGGCCCACGGCATAACGACCGACATGATCCCCGCTTTGGCCCAGCGCATGAACGCCTTGAATCCGCCGCCCTACGGCGGCGCGCCCAGCGGCGAGATCGCATTGGGCAAAGAGATCTTTGCCAATGGACTGCCCGATCAGAACGTTCCCGCCTGTTCCGCGTGTCACGGCCCGGACGCCAAGGGCCAGCGCGAAATTCCTCGTCTTGCCGGACAACTCTATTGGTACATGGTCTACACCCTTTCGATCTGGAGCTCCGAGCGCGGGCAAGGCGGGCGTGAGGACATATCGTGGATCATGCGGCCGACCGTGGCCAATCTGACCCCGAAACAGGTGCAGGCGCTTGCCGAATACGTCAGCGCGCTCAGGTAGGACCCGGCCTTGCGGCGCGTCAATCGCGTCGAATTCGTCACGCGCGAGACCTTGGATCATGAACCCCATCCGTACCAAATTTGCTGTCCTTGCGATTTCCTTCGTCACCGCCGCGCCGCTTCTGGCGGATGAACTGCCAGTTCGCAATTGCACGTGGTGTCATGGAACGTCGGCGCAGGGCTTTTCCGTCGCGCCCCGACTGGCCGGCCAGAGGTTCGACTATATGATAACTCAGCTTCGATCCTTCGCGGCCCATAAGCGGGACGATTTCCTGGCGACCAAGTACATGTGGAGCGCCACCGCCCACCTCGACCCGTTGAACGAGCGCGATCTGGCCACGTATTTTTCCGAGCTGACGCCCAAAGCGGCTGCCGACGGCGACAGCGAACTCGTCGCCGAGGGCAGGGCCATATTTGAAAACGGCCTTCCCGACGAAAACATCGTCGCTTGCCAGGCTTGCCACGGCCCCGAAGCCCAGGGCATTCGGGAGATTCCGCGCCTCGGCGGGCTGTCTTTCAGCTATCTCACGCATCGGCTCGAGGCGTGGAGCCAGGGCTACGACGCTTCGGCCATGCCCATGCCGAAAGTCGCGAGATCTTTGTCGCCGAATCAGGTCGCCGCCCTCGCGTCGTACTTGAGCTTTGCGGGAGGCGAATCTTCGGAGAAATAGGCTTGGAGCGGGTTTCAACGGATTTGAAGGTGCGCGTATTCAGTTCATCCTTGAATGTTGGGCTCTTGAGGTCATGACGACGCCATGCACGAATTGGACGCAATGGGGAGTCGCTTTGCGGGACGGGAGAATCTTCGGCGGCCAGTCGGAGCAACGATTTCCGTCAACCGTCGGCGTGAACATAGTCCAGGCGTCGGCTTCGCGGAAACGGGATTGGGGGAACGATATGGCCGGTAAAGCGGGATCGCCGAGGCCCAAGAGCTCATCGCTGCGTCGCTTCGCCACCCCACTCGCGCTCTTGCTCGCGCTCGTTGTCGGCGTCGTCTGCACGGCGATCGAGCCTGCCGCGGCCCTGCCGTCGTTTGCCCGCCAAACAGGTCAGCCTTGCTCCACCTGTCACACGGCTTTCCCGCAGCTCACGCCTTACGGCCGGCGCTTCAAGCTGATGGGATATACGACGACCGGCGGCCAATATGCCTTTCCGCCCTATCCGCCCCTCGCCTTTATGCTGCAATCCGGCTTCACCCACACCAAGACCGACCTTGGGCCGCAGGGCGGCAATTTCAATTCGCCGAACAATTGGGTGGACCTCGCGCAACAGGCGAGCGTGTTCTGGGGCGGCAGGATCACCGACCATATCGGCGCTTTCGTCCAGACCACCAGGGCCTATGACGGTGGCGGCGTCGCTTTCGGCTGGGACAATTCTGACATTCGCTATGCCGATACGGCGAGCGTCGCCGGTCATGACGTGATCTGGGGCCTGGATTTCAACAACAATCCCACGGTCCAGGACCCTTGGAACACGACCTCGGCGTGGTCCTGGCCATTCATCACCTCGGCCTTCCAGCCGTCCCCCTATGCCGCGACCCTGTTCGACGGCGCCTTCGGCGGACTCCTCGGCCCAGGCAACGCCGTCAGCGCTGGCGGCTATGTTTTCATCGACGACAGTTATTACGCGGAGCTGAGCCTGTATAAGACGCCCTCGTACGGTCTGCAGAACCACTTGGGCGACTGCTGCGCCACTGATCTTCTCGGCAATAATATAACCTTCGACGGTCCAGCCCCCTATTGGCGTTTCGCGGTTGAAAAAAATATCGGCGAGCAATCCATCATGGTGGGAACTTATGGCATGCTGGCCAATGTCGTTCCTAACAACATCGGAGGCATGGGCACGGACAAATATTGGGACGAAGGTTTTGACAGTCAATATCAATGGATACACGATCGGCACGCTGTGACCCTGCGGGCAAACTATGTTATTGAACGCCAGCAATTCGGCAATTCGTTCTTTTCGCAAGGACTGACCAGTAATCCTGTCGATTACCTGCGAAGCCTGAAGCTACAGGGCGAGTATGTCTATGACAACACTTATGCGTTCAGCGCCGGGTATTTCAATATCAGCGGAACTCCGGACGCGCTCATCTATCAGGGCCCGAATGGAAGTTCGTCGCCCAATTCCGCCGGCTGGATTTTTGATGCGTCCTACCTGCCCTTCTCGCACGGCGGTCCGGGCGTGTGGCCCTGGATGAACACCCGGATTGGCGTGTCGTACACCATGTTCACCAAGTTGGACGGTTTGACCGAGGACGTCCACGGCACGTCTGGTTTCAACGCCAGCGGGAACAACACTTTGTTCCTGTACGCTTTCACAATGTTCTGAGCCTGCGCGGAAGCCGAATCGCTTAGAGCGAAATCCGGCCTGATCGAATCGAGACAGCATTCCCGAATCGCTGCTTGAGCGATTCAAGCTTTCTGCCTGGTGAAGAGGCCGACGGAGATGGCGGCGCCGCTCTCGCTTGATCTTCGGACTAGTCCTTCCTCCATAAGCGCCCGCGCCCTCGCTGGGCTCCGCCTCAGGCGAGGGCGCTCTTCGCGATTCAAACCCTACCGTTCCGCTTGGCGCGCGCGCCAAGCCAGCTCGAATTGAAATCCCGGATCGTTTCGCTCAGGCCTTCTTGACCCACAGCTTGCACCAGCCGGTCGGCGCGATTTCGCCGGCGACCGACTTGCACGCATTCGGCGCAACGAAGAAGTTGCATTGGTCGCACTGCTTGCCGTCCTTCGGCGTCGTCTGATAGCTGACGGCCGTCTGCGGCAGGCCGGCCGCGCTGGCCGCGCCGGCGCCAAGCGCAAGCAGCGGGGCCGCGCCGGCCGCGGCGAGCAGCACAGTGCGACGGTTGACGCATTTCGATGTGGTTTCGACCATTATTAAGCTTCCTCTCGATCGCGATCTGCATGGAACGCGCGTGCACTTTAGCACAAGCAAATCACGCGCAAACGACTCCCTTTGGGCCAATAGATATACGCCCATTTGCGGCGCCGCACACGACTCGACGTCGAAATTGAGGCGTATCAATCAGTGCAACAAGTTGCTTGCGCCGCTGCATATTCGCGCTTGCGGGTCTCGCGGCTGCGCCGCCAATGCGCGCCGCCTCGGCCGAGCGTTGCTCGGCGGCGGAAGCGGCGAGTCCGCTGACCGGCGCCGCCTGCGCTTTGGAGCGTCGGACGCCGCAGGCGGCCGGCCGGGCAAGGTCGCTCGCTTTCGCTCGCCCAACGTGCTAACGGCCTCGCTTCGCGGCGGCGGCGCGCCAAAAGCGACCGCCACAGGCGACAGGTAAGACGATGAGCGACATCTTTCAGGAAGTTGACGAGGAAGTCCGCCGCGACAAAGCGCTCGAGTTCTGGAAGAAGCACCAGAACCTGATCATCGCGGGCGTGGCGCTGATCGTGCTCGCCACCGGCGGCTACCGATTTTACGAGAACCGCAAGATCGCCGCCGAGCAGGCGGCCGGCGCCGCTTTCCAGCAGGCCTTGGCGCTCGACCGAGACGGCAAGGGCGCCGACGCGCAGACCGCGCTCGCCGCGCTCGCCGCCAGCGCGCCGCATGGCTATCAGACGCTCGCTCGTCTCGCTGGCGCCGCCGTGCAGAGCAAGACCGATCCCGCGGGCGCGCTCGCCGTTTACGACGCGCTCGCCGCCGACCGCTCGATCGGCTCGCTGTTTCAGGATGCGGCCAAGTTGCGCGCCGCGCTGTTGCGTTTGGACCAGGGCGACGTGGCGACGGCCAAGCCCGCTTTCGAAGCGCTCGCCGCGCCGACCGGCGCCTATCGTTTTACCGCGCGCCTCGCGCTCGGCGTGATCGCGCTTGACGCCAGCGATTTTGCGGAAGCGGGCCGACAGCTCGATCTCATCGTCGCCGATCCGGAAGCGCCGGCGGCCGAGAAGCGCAGCGCCGAAAGCCTGTTTGGGCTCGTCGCCGCCAACCGTCCGGCCAAGTGAGCGCGCGGCGGCGCCAGCGGCCATGAGCGCCAAAGTCGCCGTCATCGGCCGGCCCAACGTCGGCAAGTCGACGCTGTTCAATCGGCTTGTCGGCCGCAAGCTGGCGCTGGTCGACGACCAGCCCGGCGTCACCCGCGATCGCCGCGAAGGCGAAGCGCGGCTCGGCGACCTCATCTTCACGATCATCGACACCGCGGGCCTCGAGACCGGCGATGTCGAGACGTTAGCCGGGCGCATGCGCGCCCAGACCGAGGCGGCGCTTGCCGACTGCGACGCCGTGCTGTTCCTCATCGACGCGCGCGCCGGCGTGAACGCAGGCGACCGACATTTCGCTCAACTCGTGCGGCGTTCCAGCAAACCGGTGATCCTCGTCGCCAACAAGGCGGAAGGATCGGCGGGGCGCGACGGCGCTTACGAAGCCTTCAGCCTCGGCCTGGGCGATCCGATCGCGATTTCCGCCGAACACGGCGAGGGCCTCAGCGATCTCTACGACGCGCTCGCCGCCGTTCTGCCGGAGACCGCGCGCGCCGAGGCGTCCGCGCAGGACGATGTTGCGCCGCTCGTCCTTGGCGACGAAGAAGACGGCAGCGAGGACGACCCCGAAAGGCCGCTGCAGATCGCCGTCGTCGGCCGGCCGAACGCCGGCAAGTCGACGCTGCTCAACCGCATCCTCGGCGAAGAACGGCTGTTGACCGGGCCGGAGCCCGGCCTGACGCGCGACAGCATCGGACTCGAGACGGTCTGGCGCGGTCGCCGCATCAAGCTCTTCGATACCGCGGGTTTGCGCCGGCGCGCGCGCGTGGTCGAGAAGTTGGAGAAGCTCGCCACCGCCGACGGGTTGCGCGCGGTGCGTTTCGCCGAAGTCGTCGTGCTGCTGCTCGACGCGACGATCCCGTTCGAGAAGCAGGACCTGACGATCGCCGATCTGGTCGAGCGCGAGGGTCGCGCCTTGGTCATCGGCCTCAACAAATGGGATCTCGTCGACGACAAGAGCGGCAAGGCCCAGCAATTGCGCGCCGAGGCCGACCGTCTGCTGCCGCAGCTCAAAGGCACACGCGTGATTCCGGTCTCCGGCCTCACCGGCGCCCATGTCGACAAGCTGCTTGAAGCGGTCGTCGCCACCCACGAGGTCTGGAACAAGCGCATCTCCACCGGGCGGCTCAACCGTTGGCTGGCGCCGGTGGTCGAGGCGACGCCGCCGCCGGCCGTCTCCGGCCGCAGGGTCAAGATCCGCTACATGACCCAACCGAAGGCGCGGCCGCCGTTCTTCATTCTGTTCGGCAACCAGGTCGAGAACATTCCCGAGAGCTATAAGCGCTATCTCGTCAACGGATTGCGCGAGACGTTCGGCCTTTTCGGCGTGCCGATCCGGCTTTCCATGCGCTCCGGCGGCGAGAACCCTTACGCGCCAAAGAAGAGGCGTGGCTGAGGGCCTTCCATTTTTTCGCCGTGCGCCGATATGAGCGGGTCCCTGTTACGGAGATCCGAGATGGTCGACGATCATCCTATTGCGATCGCGCCGGCCGCCGGCCGGGTCGTCGTGCGCTGGCGCGGCCGCCAGGCGGCGGACACCCGCCGCGCGCTGGAGCTGCGCGAAGCGGGCTATCCGCCGGTGCTCTATATCCCACGTGAAGACGCGGACATGCGCCTGTTCGAGCCGAGCGCGCACGAGGCGACCTGCCCCTATAAGGGCAGGGCCAGCTATTTCACGCTGCATGATGGCGACGAGGTCGACGCCAATGCGGTGTGGAGCTACGAGGCGCCGAAGCCCGGCGTGGCGGCGATCAAGGACCATCTCGCCTTCTATCCCGACCGGGTCGAGATCGTCTGGGACGCGAAGGACTGAGGCGGCGTCGCTTCACGGGACCGGGGCTGCCGGCGGCTTGCCGGCTGCGCCGACAACGGGGCGGGGATCGGCGGGCCGCCCCTATCCTCGTTCGCCCTTCCGCCGCGCTGACCGCCTCCGGGCGCGGTAATGGACGGGGCGTCTTAGGGGGCCGCCAACCTGGACCTCGGCCGCGCCGGCCAGAGGGATGCGGCGCACGGTCGCGCTCGGCGGGGGCGCGTCGGCGACCATCGATTGACGCAGGCCCTTTCGGCTTGCTCGCCGCTGTGGCAAAGAACCGCGGCGCGCCGGAGGCTCGAAAAGGCGGACCCTTCCTGCCCGGTCTCCCGGCGCGGGGACGCGTGACCTGACAATGTCGAGCGAAGAATTCAAAGACGCCCGCGATTTCCTCCTCGCGCTGCGGACCGATTATTCGACCGCCAAAGCGAAATTCGCGTGGCCGAAATCCGATTGCTTCAATTGGGCGCTCGACTGGTTCGACGACGAACTCGCCGCCGGCCCCAATGGCAAGCGACCGGCGCTGGTGCTGCTCAGCGAACGGACCGAGACCTATTCCTTCGGCGAATTGTCGGAGGCGTCGTCGCGGGTCGCCAACGGCTTGCGCGCGCTCGGCGCCAAGCGCGGCGACCGGCTGCTGCTGATGCTGGGCAATGTCGCGCCGTTGTGGATTGCGCTGCTGGCGGCGATGAAGCTCGGCCTGGTGGTTGTTCCGTCGCCGCCGCAGCTCACCGACGCCGACGTCGCCGAACGCCTGTCGCGCGGCCGCGTGCGCCTCGTCGTCGCCGAGGCGACGGCGGCGTCGAAATTCGAGGGGCGCAGCGACGGCTTGCTGGCGCGCGTCGCCGTCGGCGGCGCGGCGGCGGGTTGGCGCGACTGGAGCGACTTGTTGCGGGCGAGCCCACATTTCGAGCCGGACGCGCCGACGCGGTCGAGCGACCCGCTGCTGCTCTATTTCACCTCCGGCACCTCGGCGCAGCCGAAGCTGGTGATGCACACGCATACGAGCTATCCGATCGGTCATCTGACGACCATGTACGGGCTCGGTCTGCAGCCCGACGACATGCATCTCAACATCTCGTCGCCCGGCTGGGCCAAGCACGCGTGGTCGAACGTGTTTGCGCCATGGAACGCCGGCGCGACCGCCGTCGCGCTGACGCGGCGCTTCGAACCGAGCGCCCTCCTCGACGATCTCGCCGCCCATCCGATCACGTCGTTCTGCGCCCCGCCGACGGTTTGGCGCCAGTTCATCCGGCTCGATCTCGGTCGCTGGAACGTGTCGCTGCGCGAGATTTGCTCTTCGGGCGAGCCGCTCAATCCCGACGTGATCGAGAGGGTGCGCCGCGCCTGGGGGCTGACGCTGCGCGATTGCTACGGCCAGACCGAGACGACGATGATGGTCGGCAACCCGCCGGGACAGAAGCTGGTGGTCGGCGCGATGGGGCGGCCGCTGCCGGGCTACCGCGTCGTGCTGCTCGACGTCGAGGGACTCGAATCCGACTTTGGCGAGATCGCGTTGCCGCTCTCGAGCCAGCATCTTGGGCTCACGCCCGGCTATGTCGACGACGACGGCGTGTTGGAGCCGATCGAGGGCGAGCACTATCGCACCGGCGACATCGCCTCGCGCGACGGCGAGGGCTTCCTCACTTACGTCGGCCGCGCCGACGACCTGTTCAAATCGAGCGACTATCGACTGAGCCCGTTCGAGCTCGAAAGCGCGCTGCTCGAGCATCCGCTGGTCGCCGAGGCGGCGGTGACGCCGGCGCGCGACGCCATCCGCATGACGGTGCCGAAGGCCTATGTGGCGCTGGCGAAATCGGACGACGGCGACCGCGCCGTCGCGCTGTCGCTGTTCGCGTTCCTGCGCGATCGGCTCGCGCCCTACAAACGCATCCGGCGCATCGAGTTCGTCGTCGAGTTGCCGAAGACCATGTCGGGCAAGATCCGCCGCGTCGCCTTGCGCCAGCGCGAAGCCGAACTCGCCGAAGTCGGCGCACGCGCCGAACGCGAATTCCGCATCGAGGATTTTCCGGAATTGGCTTGAGGGCGCCTCGCGTTCGCCGAGCGCCGCGCGCGCCGTCAAGCGCCCGCGTCAAGTCGCGTCAAGTTTTGTCAAGTTTTGTCAAGCGGCGTCAAGCCGGACGCTTGACGCCGCAGGAGATAACCGCAAAATATCAATATGTTAAGTTCCGTCAAGGCCGGCGACGGCCCGGTCGGCGCGTCGTCTTGGGCCGGACCGCCGGAACGGCGCGCGTCAGCGGGGCGGGAAGGGGAATCGGTCTCGTTCATCGGCGGGCGGGTCCGAAAAGGCTTATCTGAACCGAAGACAAACATATCACATATTCTGAGTTTCCGAAAGAACCAGGCGCCGCGGATCGGTCGACGGCCGGGGAGAAGGGCTTTGCTTCGAGGCCCAGTAACGGTCGAACGACGCGGCCTCAGCCCGCTTCGCCTTCGGCGTCGGACTTTCTTTGCGCCGCGGCGCGCTCCAGGTCGAGCGCCAGCAGGCGTTGCAGCGCGTCGTCGGTCGCGATGTCTTCCGGCCAGCCGTAGGCGGCGGCGACGGCTCGGTCGAGGGCGTCGTGCGCGTCGGCCAGCCAGCGCGGGCGCTGGTTGTAGAGGTTGGTCAGCGTGCGCTCTTTGAGCTTGACCGCCGCCTCGACGGTCCTCGGCAGAATGCGGTCGGGATAGCGGCGCGAACGCGACGTCCGCTGTTGCTACGGACGGGCGGTCGCGGGCGGCGGCGGGTCGAGGCCCAGGGTTACAAGCAGCTCTATGGCCCTCTCTAGACGACCTCCGCCTATCTTGGCGCCTTTCCGCGCAGCGACTTCTGATCGCCAGTCTGGGACCTTTTCTACGCGCCAAAGCCAGTCGACGGTCGCCGCGAGTTCGAGCACCGTTACGTTGGTCCTCGCGAAAAGTGCGATCCGTTCGCGAACTCGCGGGCGATCGGCGATCGCGTAAGGCTCCCGCTTGGGCGAAATCTTCGCCTCGAAGACACTGTAACCAGCGCCGTCGCGAACGCGATGTTCGATTCGCTCGTCTATGAGCTTCAGCGCTTTAGCGTCCGCTGTCGCGTTGTCGAGCTCACGCGAATAAGGTCCGTAATGATGATAATCGAATTCGAAGCCACTCTGGAAGCCGAGCCGATCGAGCAGATAAACGGATTTCTGCAATCGAATCCGGCTCGCGAGGCACCCGTCGGGCGCGGCTGCGATGACGGCGAAGACGACATCCTCCCGCTCCCTCATCGCACCCCCTCCTTCAATCCAACGGCGGCATTGCGCGCTGAGTCGGTTGAAAAATAGTAACGAGTGAAGGTCTTCGGCGCAACGAGCGCGTTCACCAGCCGGGAGCGTTTGGCGATTTCGACTGGCTGTCCGCCATCGAGGATGTGCAGCTTCTTGTGCGTTCGCTCTTCATCGGCGCCAATCTGGGTGTAGATCGTCAAACTCGCCTCGTCTTTCAGAACCGTCCCTTCCGCAAGGGACTCCGAGAACTTCCTGTCGATACGCTTCGACCACCGAACCTGTAGATCGGGATCGTAGCCGATCGAAGCGACGTCGAGGGTCTTGAATAGACGCCGCTCGCGCAGGCGCACGGCCAAATCTGCGATCCGTCCGTCCTCTGCTCGCGCCATTTCTTCGAGTGATCCCCAGAGCACGCCGTCATCGAGCGCCAAGTAGTCGGTGAGGGCATTCGTTCGGAGAAAACGCACCAAGGCGTGGCCGTCGCCGAGACCTGTCTTCTGCTGCTGCTCAGCGTCCCCGGCGTGCTCGGCGACCCTACGGAGCAATTCCGCGAAAAGGCGTTCGACGCAGCATTTGACTTTATGGAAATAGACCTGCTCGTGAAGGGTGTATCTGGCGAGCAGGAACTGCTCAGCTGCGGGCAGCGCCTTCGCGTCGAGGCAGAACGTCTGCACTTCGATCGGGGCGAAGCCGTCCTCGTCGTCGGCGTCTGGAGCGTCGATCTCAACGGCGCGCACCCGGATGTGCTCCATCAGCCAATCGAAATCGATGGCGCCGGCGTGGGTGCCGGTCATGAGACGGTCTCTGCGGAGATAGTCGAGGCGATCGGCGTCGAAGCTCGACGAGACGACCGCGTGATAGATGTCCTTTGGGTCTTCGCTTTCTAGCATAGCCGCGATGTCCGTCGCGAGATCGGATCGCCGCCTCTCCAACAGCGGAAAGATGCTGCCGTCTTGGTTGCGGACGATTTCAGCCGACCACGTCTCATGTTTCTTCCTGAGGCCGCGGGCCCTCTGCACAGACTCGAAGGCGTGGCTCAGCGGCCCGTGACCGACGTCGTGCAGCAGCGCGGCAAGAACGGCCACTTCGGCGCGAGGTTCATCGTACGCTTCGCCGATCTCGCGACGGATGATCTCGAGCAAGCCGCGGGCGGTGTGGAACACGCCGACGCAATGCGCGAAGCGCGAGTGGGTCGCTCCTGGAAAAACGAGATCCGCCGGGCCGAGTTGCTTGATGCGCCGGAGCCGTTGGAACTCGGGCGCGTCGAGGAGCGCCCAGGCCAACTGTTCAAGTTCGACCCTCTTGCGGAACGTGATCAGCCCGTGGACGGGATCGCGAATGCGCTGGTCCCGGGGTTCATATTGGCAAGCTCTCGCGTCAGTCATCGCTTTGACTCGAACGTCCACGCTCGTCCTAAGCGTCGACGCCCTCATTCATGGCCGGCTGCGCCGCAGCGCACCCGAGCTTGAGCGCGACGAAACGCAGCATGGGAACAACGACTGCTTCGAGTAGCACGATTCGACCCTGGTAGTGTCCCTTCTCCCCCCGCCCGCCGCGGAAAGTCCCGATGAGGGGCGGGGGAGGCGGAGCGGCGCCGGAGCCTCCAAGCCCCTCGTCCTAACCCTCTCCCCGGGAGCGGGCAGAGGCGACGGAGCTGCGTTCGAGATTGAGCGCCAGCAGGCGTTGCAGCGCGTCGTCGGTGGCGATGTCTTCCGGCCAGCCGTAGGCGCTCGCGACGGCGCGGTCGAGCGCGTCGTGGGCGTCGGCCAGCCAGCGCGGGCGCTGGTTGTAGAGATTGGTCAGCGTGCGCTCTTTGAGCTTCACCGCCGCCTCGACGGTCTTCGGCAGAATGCGGTCGGGATAGCGGCGCGGCGCTTCGCCCGGCGCGGCGGTCGGCGTGACCTCGGGCACGATCTCGACGAGATCGGGCGGATTGAGCCAGGCGCGCCGGAGATCGTCGAGGGTCTTTGCCGCCGCGGCGATTCTTTGCGCGCGCGGGTCGGCGGCGGTGTCGGCGGCGGGAATGTTCGGCGTCAGGCCGGCGGGGAAGGGGAAGGTTTCGAAGGTGGTGGTGCTTGTGTATCTGGGGCGGTCCTCCAGTGAAGTACCCAGTCGCAAAGACCAGCCCTCGTGGAAGCGTGATTGCAACACGCCAAAGGCTGTATCGTCATCACGCGCGACGACGATCAGATTCTTGTCCGGGAGCAACGGTAAGGACGCCCAAACAAAAATCCGATGTTGCGCCGTTTCCGCCGTGACGATGTAACGCGAAAGTTCTTGAATCCGCGATCGCATCTCAGGACGAGGCCAATACGGTTCCCACCAGCGGTTTCGTGCGTGGTCGTCTCGCGCCGTTGAACGCGCCTCCTGCAAAGTCCGCTTATCGGTTGCGGAGTCCGGGTCGTATCGTGCCGCGCTCAGATATTCGAACGGAAGCTCGAAAAGCGACGCGTCAATCTCCTCCAAGTGCAGCGGAAAGTCGATCAACCAACGGTCTCGCGGTCGTCCTGCGAGGTCGTCGCCATTCCAATATGGGCAAAGGATATCGCTATTAGGTCGGCGATTTGGGTTGCAAGGCTGGACGAGCCAATCGCGCGCGACGCTGCCTGCGACATCGTGCGGTCCACTCGTCTGGATGCCAAGAAACGATACGCCTCGATTCTCGGGAAGGGACCGCGCCACAGTCACATTTAACCCGGTCGTTAGGTCAGGGTTGATATTGTCGACTCTGACTCCGCCGAGAATCGGGCTTGCTGTCGCTGATGCTCGGGACTGGAAGGCGACTAGCGAAACCTCAACCCGCGCGCCGTCGATGGTCCAAGGCAGCTCACTCCAAGCGTCGCTGATCATGAGATCGCGTGCGATAGCGTCCATGACTGGCCGGTTGGTGCCGCCCCGAATGGAGCTAGTTGCAACTAGGCCCGCTCGTAGCGCGCGGCCGGACAGGATAGCCCGTCGCGACTTCTCGAACCAAAAGCAGACAAGATCCGAAAAGCCAGGAAGCCATCCGGCAAATGTCTCTCGTAGCACCTCGGTATAGCCAACGCCGAGTTTTCGCTTCATTAGCTTTGCGCCCAGAAACGGCGGGTTGCCGATAATGCAATCCGTCTCAGGCCACTCCGCCTCCTTAAACCCACCCTTGCCGTCCGCCGTCAGCAGCGCGTCGCGGCATTCGATCGCGTCGAGCTTGCGCAGGATCGGGGGGGGGTGGTGGGTGATGGCGTTCTTCACCCGCCATTGAATGTCGCCGATCCAGATCGTCGTGCGCGCCAGTTCGGCGGCGAACGGGTTGATCTCGATGCCGTGCAAGATTTCGGGGCCGACGCGCGGCACGATCATGCCGAGGCCGAGCGTCTCGCATTCGAGGATGGCGCGGTATTCGATGTCCTTGACCGCCTGTAGCGCGAGATAGAGGAAATTGCCCGAGCCGCACGCCGGATCGAGGATGCGCAAGGCGCACAGCCGGTCGATGAACGCGTCGCGCTTGTCTTCGGCCTTGGCGCGGGCGGCGACGAATTTCTTCTCGCGCGCCGCGCTCGCCGCCTTGCCGCCGCCGCCAGCAGCGGCCAGCGCCGGCGCCATGATCGCTTCGATCTCCGCTTTCGCCGTCTCCCATTCGCCTCGCAGCGGGCGCGCGACGACCGGCTCGACGATCATCATGATCTTGTCGGGGTCGGTGTAGTGGCGCCGATCTGCGCGCGCTTGTCGGGATCGAGGAAGCGTTCGAACAACGTGCCGAAGATCGTCGGGTCGATCAGGCTCCAGTCGAGGCTGGCGGCGGCGAACAACAGGCCGATCTCGGTGTGCTCGAGCCGCAGCGGCTCTCGGCCGTCGAACAGGCCGCCGTTGAATTGGGCGATGTCCTCGAGATTGAAGTCGCCGCCGTCCTTCATGTCGGCGAACAACTGAGTGAGCCATTCCTTGCTCTTCTCAGGCTTGCGCGAGCAGGCTTCGAGCAGCTTGCGCCAGACGCCGTGCGGCAGCAGTCCGACGCTGTCGGCGAAAAAGCAGAACACGAGCTGATTGACGAAATGCGCGACCGCCTCGCGATTCGGGTTGCGGTGCTGCAACGAGTCGGAGATCGTCTGGAACTTGTCGGCGGCGTCCTTGGTCAGCTTGGCGCGCGTGCGCCCCGAGCGCAGCTTTTCAGGATCGAAGAACGCCGCGTGGAGGATCGCGAGATTCTTCGGCTCGGCGAGGTCGTCGAGTTCGAATTCGCATTTGGCCGGAACCTCGTTGGTCCAGCGCGTCTCGATGCGAAAGAGATGGGTGTCGCAGGCGACGTGCAGCGGCGGGTTCTCCAGCGCCGCTGCGTAGCGGGTCAGTTGCTCCAGCGCCTTGTCGAGATCGCGTTTCTTCTTCTTGTATTCCCAGGCGAAGAAGCCCTTCTTCCACACGTCGGCGAAGCCGTCGCCGCCGCCGGTCTTGGAGACGCCCTTCTCGAAAGTGAAACGCTCGCCGGTCGGGTCGTCCTCGGCCGGGGTCGGGTGTTCGAGCAGGCGGCAGAGATCGAGAAAATGCTCCTGCGCAGTCGCGCGCTCGGTCAGCGCGACGGGCTTCCACTTGTGGATGAAATCTTGCGGGGTCATGCGGCGTTTCGCTAGCGATGGCCCCGATTACCACGATTCGACGGAGCCACGCCGCCGACGCCGCCCCGCCCACAGAAAACGGCCCCGCCTGGGTCAGGCGAGGCCGCATGAGAAACGCTTGCGAGGGCGCGAATTACATCGCCTTCAGCATGCCGTGGCCCTTGGGGGTCATCATGGCTTCGCAGGCGCCCTTGGCGACGTATTTCCAGTGACCGGGATCGTAGTCGACGGTCGAGGTGCCGGCGCAGGTCGTGCCGGCGCCGGCGGCGCAATCGTTCTTGCCGGCGAGCGCGACGCCGTAGCACTTGTCGGCGCCCGGCTGCATCGGCGCGGGGCCCGCCTTGGCGGCGGAAGCGAGCGCCAGGGCGACGGCGAGCGAGCCAGCGAGGGAGGCGGTGGTAAAGGCGGTCTTGGCGATCATGGGCTGTTCGTCCTCTCAGATAAGGCAATGATTTTCCTAGAGCTTCGGCTCTCGCCGCGCCCGCTGGCCGAACCTTTCGGCCTTGCATGAGGTCATTCGCCGGAGGTTCGGCGCGGTTACCGGAAGGGCGATCACGAAATCGTGAACAGCCTTATTCGCGTCGGCCCGCCGCGACTTGCCCTCGGCGCGGCGATGGGGCCATAAGGCCGCTCGCGCGGGCTTCTCCGCGTTTCCGTTCCGAGTCGCGCTTCGCTGACGCGCGGCTGATCTGCGAAAGCCAAGAAGACCATGCGCCTCTCCCGCTTTTTCCTGCCCATACTGAAGGAAACGCCGAAGGAGGCCGAAATCGCCTCGCACCGGTTGATGCTGCGCGCCGGCATGATCCGTCAGGAAGGCGCGGGCATCTACGCCTGGCTGCCGCTCGGCCTGCGCGTGCTGCACAAGATCTGCGCCGTCGTGCGCGAGGAGCAGAACCGCGCCGGCGCGATCGAGCTGTTGATGCCGACGCTGCAGTCGGCCGATCTATGGCGCGAATCCGGCCGCTACGACGATTACGGCAAGGAGATGCTGCGCATCCGCGACCGCCACGAGCGCGACCTGCTCTATGGTCCGACCAACGAGGAGATGATCACCGAGATCTTCCGCACCAGCGTGCGCTCGTACAAGGACCTGCCGCTCAACCTTTACCACATCCAGTGGAAGTTCCGCGACGAAGTGAGGCCGCGCTTCGGCGTCATGCGCTCGCGCGAGTTCCTGATGAAGGACGCCTATTCCTTCGACCTCGACGCGGCGGGCGCGCGCCACTCGTATTACAAGATGTTCGCCGCCTATTTGCGCACCTTCTCGCGCTTCGGCCTGACCGCCATTCCGATGATGGCCGACAGCGGGCCGATCGGCGGCGACCTGTCGCACGAGTTCATCATCCTGGCCGACACCGGCGAGAGCGAAGTGTTCTGCCACCGCGACTATCTCGGTTTCGCGCCGCCGCCGGCGACGATCGATTTCGACGACCTCGGCGCGATGCAGGCGATCTTCGACCAGTGGACGTCTCTCTACGCCGCGACTTCGGAGCGGCACGATGCGGCGGCGTTCGCGGCGCTGCCGGCCGAATCGCGCATTTCGGCGCGCGGCATCGAAGTCGGCCATATTTTCTACTTCGGCACGAAGTACTCCACTCCGATGAAAGCGGTCGTCAACGGCCCGGACGGCAAGGAGCGCAGCGTGCACATGGGGTCCTACGGCATCGGCCCGAGCCGCGTCGCGGCGGCTTTGATCGAAGCCAACCACGACGAAGCGGGCATGATCTGGCCGGAGGCTGCGGCCCCGTTCTCGGTCGGCCTCGCCAATCTCAAGGTCGGCGATTCTTCCTGCGACGCCGCCTGCGCGCGTCTCTACGCCGAGCTCGGCAAGCGCGGCGTCGACGTGCTCTACGACGATCGCGAAGAGCGGCCGGGCGCGAAGTTCGCGACGCTCGACCTTATCGGCCTGCCGCGTCAGGTCCTGGTCGGCCCGAAAGGCCTCGCCGAAGGCAAGGTCGAGCTCAAGGATCGCCGCAGCGGCGAGCGCGAGCTCGTCAGTCTCGACGCGGCGATCGACAAGCTGGGAAAGAACGCGTGACTTGCCCTCACCCCAGCCCTCTCCCGCAGAGGGCGTTCGGAAGAACGCCCGTTCTTCGAACGGGCTATGCGGGAGAGGGGGAATTCCCTTCTCCCGCTTGCGGGAGAAGGTGGCCGTGCGAAGCATGGCCGGATGAGGGGCAGACATGACCGCCTCCGCGCTCGAAGCTGCGCCCGTCGCGGCGCCGCCCGCTGCGACGCGGCCGTTCTCGGCGTTCGAATGGATGGTCGCCTTCCGCTATCTGCGCGCGCGCCGGGCGCACGGCTCGGTGTCGGTGATCGCCGGCTTTTCCTTCGCCGGCATCGTGCTCGGCGTCATGGCGCTGATCGTCGTCATGTCGGTGATGAACGGTTTCCATCACGACTTGATGGAGAAGATGATCGGCCTCAACGGCCACGTCTTCTTGCAAGGCGTCGAGAAGCCGCTGACCGACTACGAGGCGGTGACCGACCGCGTCGCCAAAGTCCCCGGCGTGGCGCTGGCGCTGCCGCTGGTCGAAGGTCAGGCCTTCGCCACTTCGCCGTTCAATTCCGGTCCGGCGCTGGTGCGCGGCGTGCGCGAGGCCGATCTCAAGCGCCTGCCCGGCATCGAGGGCCACGTCACCCAGGGGACGCTCGACGGATTCGACTCGGGGCAGGGCGTGGCGATCGGCGCGCGGCTCGCCGAGCATCTCAGCTTGCGCGTCGGCGACAAGATCACGCTGATCGCGCCGCGCGGCGCGCAGACGCCGTTCGGCGTCACGCCGCGGGTCAAGAGCTATCAGGTCGCGGCGATCTTCCAGATCGGCATGGCGACGTTCGACAACACCTTCGTTTTCATGCCGCTCTCCGAAGCGCAGGCCTATTTCAATCTCGACGGTCAGGCCAACGTGATCGAGGTCTATGTCGACGATCCCGATCGCATGGACGCGATGCGCGACCGCATCACGGCCGCCGAACAGCGGCCGATGATCGACACCGACTGGCGCCAGCTCAACAAGAGTTTCTTCGACGTGCTGACGGTCGAAGCCAATGTGATGTTCTCGATCCTGACGCTGATCGTGTTGGTGGCGGCGCTCAACATCATCTCCGGCCTGATCATGCTGGTGCAGGACAAGGCGCGCGCGATCGCAGTGTTGCGCACGATGGGCGCGACGCGCGGCGCGATCATGCGCATCTTCCTCATCATCGGCGCGACGATCGGCTTCGTCGGCACCGCGTGCGGCCTCGTCCTCGGCCTGCTGGTCGCCGAAAACGTCGAGCCGATCCGCAAAGGGCTGAGCTGGCTGACCGGGCGCAATCTGTTCCCGGCCGAATTCTACTACCTGTCGCAACTGCCGTCGCGCGTCGACGCGCGCGACGTGATTGCGGTCGCCGCCCTGGCCTTCATCCTGTCGCTGCTGGCGACGATCTATCCGTCATGGCGAGCGGCGCGGCTCGATCCGGTCGAGGCGCTGCGCTATGAGTGATGAAACGGTGCTTCGGCTCGAGCAAATCGAACGCCGCTACGGCCGCGGCGAGACGACGATCGAGGTGCTGGACGGCGCCGAGTTGTCGCTGAAGGCCGGCGAGTCGGTGGCGCTGATCGCGCCGTCGGGCGCCGGCAAGTCGACGCTGCTGCATATCGCCGGTCTGCTCGAGCGGCAGGACGCCGGCGAGGTCCATGTCGGCGGCCACGCCACCTCGACGATGAACGAGGAGGGCCGAACGGCGCTGCGCCGGTCGGAGATCGGCTTCGTCTATCAATTCCATCACCTGCTGCCGGAATTTTCGGCGCTGGAGAACGTCGTCATTCCGCAGATGATCGCGGGGCTGAAGCGCGGCGAAGCGGCGGCGCGCGCGCGCGAGCTGCTCGGCTTCCTCGGGCTCGCGGCGCGCGAGAGCCATCGCCCAACCGAGCTGTCGGGCGGCGAGCAGCAGCGCGTCGCGCTCGCGCGCGCGCTCGCCAATGCGCCGCGCGTCCTGCTCGCCGACGAGCCGACCGGCAACCTCGACCCCAAGACCGCCGACCACGTCTTCGACACGCTGACCTCGCTGGTCAAGGCGAGCCGCGTCGCCGCGTTGGTGGCGACCCACAACCTCGACCTCGCCGCGCGCATGGATCGCCGGGTGACGCTGAGGGACGGGCGGGTGGTTGAGTTGGGGTAGGGGGGCTACGACGCCGTCGCCAGCGCGAGGGTCCCGTCGGCCTCGACCGTCCGTTTCGCGACGACGTTGCGATCAATTGCTCCGCGCAGGGTCTGCGCAAGATCGCGATAGAACAGCGGATCGCCGAAATACCAGCTGTGCGAGAACTCCGCGGTCTTGATCGGATTGAGCGGGTCAGGATCGGGAATCGACTCGTAGCGCGGCGAGCAGTCGACATTGACGGCCGAAGCGGGCGCGCCGGCGGGGAGGCCGACTCGGCCGACGCGGTCCTCGACGCCGGCGCGCTTGGCGCTGGAAATCATCAGCGCTTCGTCACAGCGATTGAAATAGTTGGTGAGGCGATAGGCGTGACCCATCATGCTTTGGGTGTCCTTGTCGCCCGAGGCAAAACTCGACGCTTCGACGTCGCCCGAGACCATGACGAGCTGCCCGAGCATCCAGTCTGAGCCGGTCACAACGCCGTCGTCAGCATGGCCGAGCGCGGCGCGAAGGACGAACGCTCCCATGGAGTGCGCAAGCGCGTTCATTCTGACCTGACAGTTGGGCGTTTGCGCTTGGAGCATCGGTTTCACCGCGGCGTTGACCAGGTCGACGGCGGTCTTGGCCGCGACGTCGAGGTCGGAAAGGTAGGCAAAGGCTGTTCCCGCGGATGGCCAGTCAAAGGCGATCAGCGTCGGCCTGTAACCGCCGCCGTGTTGGTCGAGGCCAGTCGCGACGGAGTCGCGCCAGGACTCCGCAGCCGACGACGCGACGTTGAAGCCGTGAATGAGAAACAGTGCGTCGCCTTGCAGGGCGCCGGCGGCATTCGCCGGAAATGTGGCGAGTACGGCCTTGACCCAGATCGAGCGCGCGACCGCGTGGGAAGGCGCCGGTTGGACGCCGTCCGGCACGATCAGGTAACGGAGCGGACCGAGGTCGCCGCCGAATTGGCCATTGGCGACAGAGCGAATTGTGATGACGAACTTGGGCATCGGCGACCTCGCGCCAGGGATCCGCAATCATTGCAGGCAAACGAAGTGGCGCAAGAGCGCCGTGGGGTACGGCGCGCCTGCGTGACGCGGCTGGACCTACACTGTGACGGGCTCGAAGTGCGCCGCCTGAAGCGGACGCCGGCGGCCCATCAGCGCGTGATACGGGGATCTTCACTTCCTTGCCGCGCGAGCACGGCGTGGGTCCGCGGCTTGCGCGCGGGATTCATCGAGAAGGAATCGGGTCGCCTTGGCGGGCTCCGCCATTACTGCGCCGATTCGCCTTCATTTCGCGGAGCCCGCGCCGATGCTGCGCGTTCTGGCCTCTTTGCTCGTCCTTATCGTCGGCTACGCCGTCGCCGCGTTCGCTGGCGATTGGGCGATCGAGACCTTCTGGGGCAATATGCACGACCGTTCGCTCGAGGCGATCACGACGGTCGTCTTCGTCATCGGGCCGGCGGGGGCGATCGTCGGCGCCGTCGCAGGCTTCGTCTTGGGCCGTGCGCGCAAAGACTAAGGGGAGCGCCGCCGCTTACGCCGGCTCGACCGACTTCACCTGATCGGGCAGGAAGTGCTTGAGCAGGTTCTCGATGCCGTGGCGCAGCGTTGCGGTCGAAGACGGGCAACCGGAGCAGGCGCCCTTCATCGTCAGATAGACGATCCCGTCGCGGAAGCCCTTGAAGACGATGTCGCCACCGTCGCCGGCGACCGCCGGGCGGACCCGCGTCTCGATCAGCTCCTTGATCGTCTCGACCGTCTCGGAATCTTCGGCGTGGAAGAATTCCTCTTCCGACGCCGCGGCGGCCCCGGAAAGGACCGGCGCGCCGGAGAGGAAGAACTCGGTGACGACGCCAAGGACCGCCGGCTTGAGCTGGCTCCATTCGCCGGCGCTCTTGGTCACCGAGATGAAGTCGGGGGTGAAGAACACGCCGCCGACCCCGGGCAGCTCCATCAGCGCCTTGGCGAGCGGCGAAGCCTCCGCCTCGGCGGCGTCACGCGCTTCGAACGTGCCGGATTCGAGCACCGGGCGGCCCGGCAGGAATTTGAGCGTCGTCGGGTTGGGCGTCGCCTCGGTCTGGATGAACACCGCCGGCTCCTGAAAAAAGAGGTCTACTGCCCGTGAGATAGGCGCGTGGCGGGGCGAGCGCAAGCCTAAGCGCGCGACCATGCGCCGCAAGACTCGAATCGCGATTCCCCCGACCGGAGCGTTGCGTTAGACAGGATCGCGTCAACGCGGGGATCGCCATGGCGGAAGCTCAGCGCGTCGAAACGGCCGCGCCGGTCGCGCGGCGATGACCGGCGCCTTCCGGCTGAACCAAGGCGGACGCGTCGATCGCGCCCGGCCGCTGCGTTTCGCCTTCGACGGCGCGTCTTACGTCGGCTGCGCCGGCGACACGGTCGCCTCGGCGCTGATCGCCAACGGCGTCCATCTCGTCGGCCGCTCGTTCAAGCTGCATCGGCCGCGCGGCGTTCTGTCGCTCGGGCCCGAGGAGCCGAATGCGATCGTTTCGCTCGACGCCGGCAAGGGCCGCGTCACGCCGAACCTGCGCGCCGCGCAAATCGAACTCTACGAGGGGCTGAAGGCGTCGAGCCAGAACGCCTGGCCGTCGCGCGAATGGGACGCGCTGTCGCTCGTCGGTCTGTTCGCCGATTTCATGCCGGCCGGCTTCTACTACAAGACCTTCATGCAGCCGCAGGGCGCCTGGGCGAAGCTCTACGAGCCGGCGATCCGCTGGGCCGCCGGCCTCGGCGTCGCGCCCAAAGATCCCGATCCCGACCATTACGCGTTCGAATACGCCCATTGCGACGTCGCGGTGATCGGCGGCGGACCGGCGGGCCTCGCCGCGGCGCTGTCCGCCGCGCGCGCCGGCGTGCGCGTCATCCTGTTCGACGACCAAGCCGAGTTCGGCGGCTCTCTGCTCGCCGAGACCAAGGCGCGCATCGACGGCGCCGACGCTGCGGTCTGGCTCGCCGCGACGCTGGCCGAGCTCGCCGCTTCGCCGCGCGTCAAATTGCTGGCGCGCGCGCAGGCGTTCGGCCTCTACGCGCAGAACTTCATCGGCGCTCAGCAGCGGCTGACCGACCATCTCGCCGCGCCCGATCCGAGGCTGCCGCGCGAGCGGCTGTGGCAAGTGCGCGCCAAGCGCATCGTGTTGGCGACCGGCGCATTCGAGCGTCCGCTGGTCTTCCCCGACAACGACCGGCCGGGGATCATGCTCGCCGAGGCGGCGCGGACGCTTGTCGCGCGCTACGGCGTCAAGCCGGGCTCGCGCGTCGTCGTCGCGACGGCGCACGACTCGGCCTATCGAACCGCGCTCGAATTCGCGGCGGCGGGTATCGAGATCGCGATGATCGCCGACCTCAGGCCGACCGCCGACGGCGCGCTGCCGCAAGCGGCTCGCCTCGCCGGGCTCAGGGTCGAGACCAATTCGGCGATCGTCGGCTCATATGGAACGCGTCGCGTCACCCACGCGCTGATCGCCAAGCGCTGGGCCGACGGCGCGCCGAGCGCCGGCGAGGCCATACCTTGCGACTGCATTGCGATGAGCGGCGGCTGGACGGCGAGCGTCGCGTTGCACGCGCAAGCGCGCGGGCGCATCGCCTTCGACGAGACGGCGCAGTGCTTCTTGCCGGCGAGCCGGGTCGAAGACCGCCGCTCGGCCGGCGCCTGCCGCGGCGCCTTCGGGCTCGCCGACGCGCTCGCTGACGGCTTCGCCGCCGGCGCCGAGGCGGTGGGCGAAGCGCCGCCGCAGCCGCCGCGGGTCGAGGGTTCGGCGACCGCTGCGGGCGGGTCGCTGGCGCTCGCCATCGGCGGGGCGAGCAAGCGCCCCGGCAAGGCGTTCGTCGACTTCCACAACGACGTCACCGCGCGCGACATCGCGCTGGCTGCGCGCGAGGGCATGCGCTCGATCGAACACATCAAGCGCTACACCACCGCCGGCATGGGCGCCGACCAGGGCAAGGCGACCAACCTCAACGCGCTGGCGGTCGCCGCTGACGCGCTCGGCAAGCCGATCGCCGCCGTCGGGCTGACGACGTTCCGTCCGCCTTACGCGCCGGTGACGTTCGGCGCCTTGGCCGGGCTCGCCCGGGGCGATCTGTTCGAGCCGATCCGCGAGACGCCGCTGCACGGCTGGGCGACGCGAAAGGACGCCGTGTTCGAAGACGCTGGCCAATGGAAGCGCGCGTCGCGCTTTCCGCTGCCCGGCGAAACGGCGGAGGAAACGCTCAAGCGCGAATGCCTGGCGACGCGCGCGAGCGCGGGCATTCAGGACGCTTCGACGCTGGGCAAGATCGAGATCGTCGGCCCCGACGCGGCGGCGTTCCTCGATCGCCTCTATGTCAATGCGTTCGCCAAGCTGCCGGTCGGGCGCTGCCGCTACGCGCTGATGCTGAGCGAGGACGGCTACGTCGTCGACGACGGCGTCGTCATGCGGCTCGCCGAGGACCGCTTCCACGTGACCACGACGACCGGCGGCGCGGGTCATGTCTTCGCATTGATGGAGGACTACCGGCAGACGGAATGGCCGGACCTAAAGGTCTGGGCGACATCGGTCACTGAGCAATACGCGACGATCGCGATCAACGGCCCGAAGGCGCGCGAGATCTTGGCGCCGCTGACGGAAGGGATCGATCTTTCGCCCACCGCCTTCCCGCACATGAGCGTGCGCGAGGGCCGCGTCGCCGGGGCCCCGGCGCGGCTGGCGCGGGTCAGCTTCACCGGCGAAATCGGATTCGAGGTCAACGTCCCCGCCGACTTTGGCGAGAGCGTGCTGGAGGCGATCTGGGCCGAGGGCGAAAAGGTCGGCGCGGTCGCTTATGGCCTCGACGCGCTGCACCTGCTGCGCGCCGAAAAGGGCTACATGATCGTCGGCCAGGAGACCGACGGCTCGGTGACGCCCGACGATCTCGGCCTCGCGCGCATGGTCGCGACGGGCAAGCCCGATTTCATCGGCAAGCGCTCGCTTTTGCTTGCCGATCTGGCGCGCGCCGGGCGCCGCCAACTCGTCGGGTTGCTGCCCGAAGATCCCGCCTTCGTTCCCGACGAAGGGGCGCAGATCGTCGCCGAAGCGGCGCCGCCGAAGGGCGCCGCCGCGCTCGGCTGGGTGACCTCGGCCTATCTCAGCCCAACGCTCGGCCGCAGCTTTGCGCTGGCGCTGATCGCCGACGGCCGCAATCGGCTGGGCGAGACGTTGTTCGCCACGACGATGGAGGCGGCGAAGCCGGTCAAGCTGGTCGAGCCGGTGTTCTACGACAAGGAGGGGCGCCGCCTTGAACTCTGAAGCGACGCTAACCGCCGAACGCCGCTCGATCCTCGGCGGCCGCGCCTTACCTGACAGCGATCGCGTCAAGGCGATCGTTGCGGGGTTCGCTTCGCGGTGGATTTTGCGCGGTGGGCCAGAGGTCAGCGCGCCGGTGGGCGTCGCCTTCGGCGCGACGCCGCCGCTCGAGCCGTTGCGCGCAGCCGCCGAAGGCCAGCGCGCCGCGCTGTGGCTCGGACCAGACGAATGGCTGCTAATCGCCGAGGACGACGAACCGAGCCTCGGCGGCGCGGTCGAGGCGGCGCTGGCCGGCGCGCCGCATGCGCTCACCGACGTTTCGCACCGGCAATGCGCGATCGAGCTTTCCGGCCCCGGCGCGGCGCGACTGCTCAACGCCGGCGTCCCGCTCGACCTCGATCTCGAGGCGTTCCCGGTCGGCATGGTCGCGCGCACGCTGCTGCTGAAGGCCGAGATTGCGCTGTGGCGGCGCGAGGCGGAGCGCTTTCGCCTGGAGGTCGCGCGCTCCTTCGCGCCTTACGTCGCCGCGATCCTCACCGCCTCGGCGCGCGACCAGGCGGCGGACTGAACTTATAACCCCCATTGCGCCCGGCGGCCGGCTCCTGCACTGTCCCGGTTTCGACAGCCTCGCCGCGAGCGCCCTTTGATCAGCGTCTTCGACCTCTTCAAGATCGGCCTCGGGCCTTCATCGTCGCATACCGTCGGGCCGATGAAGGCGGCGGCCGCATTCGCCGACGCGCTCGCCGCCGACGGCGCGCTGACGCGCGTCGCCAGCGTCCAAGTCACGCTCTTCGGCTCGCTCGCCTTCACCGGCCGGGGCCATGCGACCGACAAAGCGACGATCCTCGGCTTGAGCGGCGAACGGCCGGAGACCATCGATCCCGATCGCGCCGAGGCGCTGGCCGCCGAGGTCGCCGCGCTGAAGATCCTGCGTCTCGCCGGCCGCAGACCGGTCGCCTTCGACCCTGCCGTCGACATTGCGTTCGACGTCGTACACGCGCCGCCGCGCCACCCCAACACCTTGGCGTTCTCGGCGCGCGACGCGGCTGGCGCGATCGTCGCCGAGGAGCGCTGGCTGTCGATCGGCGGCGGCTTCGTCCAGCGCGAAGACGAAGCGACGGAGGTCGCGACATCTGCCGTGGCGACGCCCTATCCGTTCGCCAACGCGGCCGAGCTGTTGAAACGCGCCGTCGCCGCTGGCCTGACGATCGCCGAACTGGTGCGCGCCAACGAGCGTGCGTTGGCCGGCGACGCCGATCTCGACGCGCGGCTCGATCAGACGATCGCGGCGATGCTGGGCGCGATCGATCGCGGGCTGACGCGCGAGGGATCGTTGCCGGGCGGGCTCAACGTCATTCGTCGCGCCAAGGCGATCCACGACAAGCTGATCGCCGACGCCGGCCGCAACGCGCGCGCCGCGCACGAGATCATGGACACCGTCGCGGTCTACGCGATGGCGGTCAACGAGGAGAACGCCGCCGGCGGTCGCGTCGTCACCGCGCCGACCAACGGCGCCGCCGGCGTGATGCCCGCCGTGCTGCGCTACTATCGCGACCATTGCGCCGGCGCCACGCCGGAAGGCCTGCGCGTCATGCTGCTGACGGCGGCGGCGATCGGCGCGCTGTTCAAGCTCAACGCGTCGATTTCCGGCGCCGAGGTCGGCTGCCAGGGCGAGGTCGGGGTCGCGTCGTCGATGGCGGCGGCGGGCCTTTGCGCGGCGCTCGGCGGCGCCAACGCGCAGATCGAGAACGCCGCCGAGATCGCCATGGAGCATCACCTCGGCATGACCTGCGACCCGATCGGCGGGCTGGTGCAGATTCCCTGCATCGAGCGCAACGCCTTCGGCGCGATCAAGGCGATCGCCGCCGCTTCGCTGGCGCTGCGCGGCGACGGCCGCCACAAGGTGTCGCTCGACAGCGTCATCGCGACGATGCGTCAGACCGGCGCCGACATGCAGTCGAAATACAAGGAGACTTCGCTCGGCGGACTGGCGGTGAACTTCGTCGAGTGCTGAAGCGCGACGCTCAATCGCGCTCGACCCTGACCCAGCCGTTCAGTCCCAGCCGCTCCTGCGGCAGGTAGGCGGCCTTGTAGGCCATCTTGCGCGAGCCTTCGACCCAGTAGCCGAGATAGACGTGCGGCAGGCCGAGTGCGCGCGCGCGGGCGATGGCGTCGAGAATCATGAACGCGCCGAGCGAGCGCTTGGATTCGTCAGGCGCGTAGAAGGAATAGACGAGCGACAGGCCGTCGGCGAGCCGGTCGGTGAGGCACGCGCCGACCAGCCGCCCCGCCGGACCGCCGAGGCGGTATTCGGTCAGCGAGGTGTCGATGTGGCTGTCCTCGATCATCATCGAATAATCGAGCATCGACATGTCGGCCATGCCGCCGTCGGGATGGCGCGAGTCGAGGTAGCGGCGGAACAGCGCGTATTGCTCAGCCGACGGTTTGTTGGGCGCCGTGTCGCCGACGATGTCGGAATTGGCGCGCAATACCCGCTGCTGGCTGGAGGTGGGGCGGAAGTCGGCGACCAGCACCCTGACCGAAACGCAGGCGCGGCAATTTTCACATGCCGGCCGGTAGGCGATCGTCTGCGAGCGACGGAAGCCGGTCTGGGTCAGCGCGTCGTTCAAGCTCACGGCGCGTCGGCCGACCAGATGCGTGAACACCTTCCGCTCCTGCGCCCCCGGCAGATAGGGGCAGGGCGAAGGGGCGGTGAGATAGAACTGGGGGGCGTCCCGCATCTCGCGAGTCACGCTATCGCCCTCCTCAAAGCGTCGCACGACGCAGCAAGGCTAGAACGGATCGCGCCGAAGAGGAATACGCCCGCGGGAATTTTCGTCGCCGAATTTCACGTGCGCCGCACGACCGTGACGCCCGCGAGCATGTCGTGCAGGCAGCGCTTTTCGGGGTCGACCAGCGAAACGAGGAAGATCGGCGGAAAGAACCAGCTCACATAGAAGAACAGAGCGTGTGCGGCGGCGTTGATGAACGGCACGCGGGCGCCGTCCTCGTGCATGCGCATTTCCAGCCCAAGAGCGCGCATGCCAGGGGTCGCCATCTTCCGTCCGGAAACCGTGAGACCGTTGTAGAAGAACGCGATCAGCGGAAAGAGCGGCGGCAGCAGCAGCAGCGACAGCCCGAGGGTGAGAATCAGCAGCGCGATCCAGATCACGGTGGCGAGAATCGACACCAGGACGAGATCGAGCGCCAGCGCGACGATGCGGCGGGTGCGCACGCCGGCGAGCGGATCGGAGCTGAGCACGGTTGCGCTCGCGGTGTGAGCCAAGTGAACCTCCCTCGGCCAGCGTGGCCGATCAGCGGGGATGTGGGGGGCAGGGGCCGCGAATCAAGGGCGAACGCCGAGGAGGCCGCCGGGCTTCAGCACCAGCGTGATCGCCAACAGGCTGAAAACGGCGACGTCGCGATAGTCGACCGAGAAGCAGGCCTGCCAAACGGCCTCGAACGCGCCGACCAGAAGGCCGCCGATGAGGGCGCCGGGGATCGAGCCGACGCCGCCGAGAATGGCGGCGACCAGCGCCTTGAGGCCGAGGCCGGTCGCCGCGGCGTAGCCGACCGAGCCGTAGTACATCGTCATGACGAAGCCGGAGAGGCCGGCGAACGCGCCGGCCAGCGCGAAGGTCTGGGCGAGAATGGCGCGCGGGCTGACGCCGAACAATTGGGCGGCGAGCGGGTCTTCGGCGTAGGCGCGCCAACGACGGCCGAAGCGGGTGAAGCGGATCGCCGCGACCAGCGTCAAGCCGGCGAGAATCGCGAAGCCGCCGGAAAGCAGCGCGTCGAGCGCGGAGGTGACGACGAAGTCGCCGGAGCGCGCAAGGCCGAACGGCGCGTTGAGCATCGGGCTCACCCAGACCGGCCGGTTTCCCTGCGTGAGGCGCAGAAACTCGTCGATGGCCATCGCCAGGCCGACGCTCGCCACCAGCGCCTGCTGGCCGGTGGCGTCGCGCAGCGGATAGAAAACCCAGCGGCTTGTCGCGATCCCCCACAACGCCGCCGCCGCGCCGCCAAGCGCCAGCGCAGTGGCGAGGATCGTCGCCGGCGTCTGGCCGACCGTGAGCAATGCGCCGAGCGCCGCCGCATAGCCGCCGGCGGCGGCGAAGTCGCCGAAGGCGAGGTTGATGCGGCCGACGAGGCCGTAAACCAGTGAATAGGCGGCCGCCAGCAGCGCGTAGATCGCCGCCAGCGGCAGGCCGTCGAGCGCCTGCTGCAGTGCATAGGCTGCGGCGTGAGGCAGGCGGGGCAATTCGGCGACGCCGCCGAGCGGGGCGGGGTCGGCGTCGCGCGCTTCCGGCGTCGCCAGCCAGAAGCGCGTGAGGAAATAGAGGCTGACGTCGCTGAGCGGCCGGCCGTCGATCGCCAGCGCGACCATCTCATCGGAGCGCAGCGGCCGACCAGGCTGGCGGAAGCGGCAATCGACGAAATGGGTCGATGCCAGGGAGGCGGGATCGACCTGATAGACGACGCGCAGGCCGCGTCCGTCGGGAAATTCGTGCTGGCTCACGACGTCGATGGTCGAGTCGGGCGGGGAGACGGCGGGCAGCGCCATCCGGCAGAGACGGGCCTGATCGGTCTCGACCAGCCGCGAGCAACCGGCGAGCGCCAAAGCGGCGAGCAGGACGGCGAAAAGCCGCCTCACGCCTCGCGCCCCCGCGCCGCGCGACGGCGCTGCTTGGCCCGGTTGCCGCAGACTTCCATTTCGCACCAGCGGCGGCCGTTGTTCTTGGTCTCGTCGTAGAACAACCAGCCGCAGGCGACGCCGCCACATTCCTTGATCCGGGTTGGGTCGCGTTCGGCGACCAGCGACACCGCGGCGAGCGCGACCGGCCCCAAAGTCGCCGCCAGCGGCGCGTCGGCGAGCCGCCAGCGCCAGCCGTGGCGCGCGCCGGCAGGCGCCAGCTTTGCGGCGGCAAGCCAGCGCGCATGCAGGGCGGCGAGGTCGTCGAGAGCGGCGGCCGGGGGGCTGGCGCGATGGGCGATCGCCGCAGCACAGCGCCTCGGCGAAGGCGGGGTCGGCGGCGAGCCGTGCGCGCAACTCCGCCGTCGCCGCGGCGTCGAGGGCGCCGGCGTGCTCGAGCCAGTCGGCGACGTGAGTCGGCGCCTGCAGGTGGTCCTGGTGGGTCGGAAAGCCGCGGCCCGATTCGCTGTTGGCGAAATTGAGCGCGAGGTCGCCGGCGATCAGCGCGACCGCGCCGGCGCGCGAGGGGGGCAGGGGTGAGGAGGTAACCGTCATAACCACCTTTACAGGTTAGAGAGGCGACGCTAGCTTCTCGACTCTAACCGCTAATAGCGGATTAGGAGGTTAAAATGAAACGATCTCTTCTCACATGCCTGTCGCTGGCCGGCGCGCTCCTGCTCGGCGGCGGCGCCGACGCCGCCGCCCAAATCAAGATCGGCGTCGCCGGCCCGATCACCGGCGCCAACGCCTCGTTCGGCGCTCAGTTGACCCAGGGGGTCGAGCAAGCCGCCGCCGACATCAACGCCGCCGGCGGCATCCTCGGCCAGAAGATCGAGCTCGAGCAGGGCGACGACGTGTCCGATCCCAAGCAGGGCGTCTCGGTCGCCAACAAGTTCGTCGGCGACGGCGTCCACTTCGTCATCGGCCACTTCAACTCCGGCGTGACCATCCC